>DASXCH010000173.1:0-9575 GCA_036491275.1 Caulobacteraceae bacterium | reverse complement strand
GCCACCTGATCGAGAATTTCTTCGAGAAGATCAAACAATTCAGAGCCATCGCCACGCGCTACGACAAAACCGCTCGAAACTTTCTCGCGGCCGTGCATCTGGTAGCCGCCGCCGTCTGGCTCAAATGACGACACGCCCTAGGCCGGATCAGTGGATGGAGTGGTGCGCCACAACTCTGCAGCCGGCGTTCATGGGTTACTTCTGGGGCTGGTACCGGACACCGGAAAACGAGCGTGACACGGACCGGAACGCCGTTCTGCTATCTCAGTCGCGTGCAGCCTTCCGCCTGGCGGATCGGCACATCGCGGAAGCTGAGAGCGAGCATCTGACGATGGCGGGCCTTGTCGTGGGGGCCCAGCTCTATCGCTACTTCACTTTGGACATCGATCGGCCGAACTTGCCGCGGCTGGAGGCTTGGTACGCGACCCTGGAAAGGCGCTCGAGCTACCGTGAGGCCGTGATGAAGTCCTATGAAGAGCTGATGGGCCGTCTCTCCTTCTAGACCAGGCCCGCGCCGTTGAATCCGCCGAAAACGCCCAGCAGGCAGGTGAGCGCCGAAACGGCGATCATTACCCAGAGGTACCAGCCTTTGAGGCGCCGCTCCTCAGGCAGAGCCTTGACCGCCAGGGCGATGAGGAAACCCAGCACCAGCGGAAGGAGAAAAGCGTTCATCACCTGGACCTCGACATTGAGCGAGACAAGATCGGGCTCCAGGCCGATGACGAGCGCGGCGCCGATCACGGCGACGGCATAGATCGCATAGAACCAGCGCGCCTCGAGCGGGTGGTGTTCCAGTGAGTGCTTGTAGCCGGTGACTTCGCCCATACCCCAGGCCAGCGCCAGAGAGGCGACGATCGCCGCCACCATGCCGGCGCCGACGATGCCGAGGCCGAACACAAGCCGTCCGATAGTAGAGCCCAGAAATGGGGTCAATGCGGCGCTGAGGTCGCCTACGGTGTTGAGACTTGCGGTCCGGCTGTGCAAGCCGATGGTCGCCGCTGCTGACATCAGCACAGCGGCCATGACCAACTGGGTGAGCACCGCACCCACTGCCGTGTCCAGCCGTGCGGCGCCAAGGTGTTCGGGCGTCAGGCCTTTATCGGCGACCGCCGACTGCTGATAGAAGATCATCCAGGGCATGATTACCGCCCCAATGTTTGCGGCCACCAGATAGAGATAGCGCCGGTCGCCGAGCGGGATCTCGATCGCTTGCTTGGCAACCGCCATCGGGTCTGGGTGGGCGAACCAGGCCACGCTGAAAAAGGCGAATTCGAACAACCCGATCAGAATCGCCGCCCGCTCAACCCGGCGATAGGACCCGGTAATCACGATCAGCAACAGGGCCGCGACCGACAGGGTCAGGGTTTCCCACCGGGGAACTCCATAAAGTTCACCGACGCCCGCCATGCCCGAGAGTTCGGTGAGCAGGGCGCCGGTCGTCGCCACCGCCAGACCAGCAACCGAAACCCAGGCCCAGAAGGCGCCGAAGGTCTGCTTGATAAGTTCACCATGACCACGGCCGGTGAAAACACCCAGTCGCACGGTCAACTCCTGAACCATGTACAGGATCGGGATGAGCACCGCCTGTAGCAGGAGCAGACGGTAACCCCACTGAACGCCGCTTTGACCAGCAGTTATGATGCTGCCGACATCCGTATCGGCGAGCATGACCACCACGCCTGGACCCACGACCGCCAGGAACCGCGCGAGACGACCGCCGCGCATCGAACCGCCTCCCGTCCTTTGGCCGCCCGTACGCGTCCGGTGGCGGTTATGCGCCATCGGTAATGTTGCGAATGCGTCGCATTACGGGGTCAGTACGCGATCCCTGAACTAAGTCAACCGACACTCGGCAAGATGGCCCTTCGCAGAACTCCAGGGTGGTCCTAAGGTCGGTTGATGACCGAACAAGCGTTTGAAGATGTCTCTCCAGCGATCGTGGGCGTCCCCCGCATCGGACGGGCTGTACGCCCTAAGCACGCGGCGACGTTGATCATCGTCAGGCACGAGGGGCAAACCCTTCGCGTCCTCATGGGTCGCCGGCATGGGGGCCACGACTTCATGCCCGACAAATGGGTGTTTCCAGGCGGCAGGGTGGATCGGAGCGATTTCGCGGCGGCGACCGCCACTGAATTGCGAACCGACGTCGCCAGCCGCCTGGAGAAGACCGGTCCGGCGCGCTTGACGCGCGCCCTTGCGCTCGCCGCCGTGCGTGAGACGTTCGAGGAAGCCGGACTGTTCCTAGCCAAGCCTGCGCCACAACGGCGGGCGGCCGGTCCCTGGCGCGCGTTCGCCGAACGTGGGGCCCTGCCCGACCTGGCCGCCCTGGATTTTGTCGCCAGGGCGATCACACCGCCAATGTCGCCCAAGCGTTTCGACGCCCGCTTCTTCCTCGCAGACGCCTCCGCCCTCTTGAGCCTGGAGCGGGAAGCCGATTGCGGAGAACTCGATCAGATCGCGTGGCTGGAACTTGAAGAGGCGCTAGCCCTCGATTTGCCGAGCGTCACGCGATTTGTCTTGCGGGAGCTGCCGGCTCGCCTCGCCGACCCGACACGGCCGACGCCGTCGCTTCGTTTCACGCGTGGCCGCCAGGAACTGGAGCGCCTCTAGCCTTTGCCAGGCACAGCGTTGACTTCGGGCCGCGGATTCGTAATGTCCGCGCCTCCTAAAGCGCCCCGGGCCGCAAGGCCCCCAGGAATCTGATCCGTCATGGCCAAACCGGCTTCCATCAAGATCCGCCTCAACTCCACGGCGGACACCGGCTTCTTCTATGTCACCAAGAAGAACGCCCGCACAATGACCGAGAAGATGGTCGTCAAGAAGTACGACCCGGTCGTACGCAAACACGTGGAATTCCGCGAAGGCAAGATCAAATAGCGCTGCTTCAGGCGCGACGTCCCTAGGCAAGAAGCCGGCGGATGGTTTCCAGGAACACGGCCACCGAAATCGGTTTGGCCATATAGGCTTCGCACCCGCCTTCGAGCATTCGGGTCTCGTCGCCCTTCATGGCGTAAGCAGTCACTGCGACGACCGGGATGTGGGCAAGCTCCGGATCCTCCTTGATCCAACGTGTGACCTCGAGGCCGGAGATCGCCGGCAACTGGATGTCCATGACGATGAGGTCCGGTCGCTCCTGTCGTGCGATCTGAAAGCCCGCGACTCCCTCGCCACTCTGCAGGACACGATAGCCAGCGCCCTCGAGCAGGTCGGCGAACAGCTTCATGTTGAGATCATTGTCCTCGATGATGAGGATGGTCTTCGTCATGCGCTTCCATCAGGCGGACGTGGCCGTGACGCGACTCGCAAGCCACGGGTGTATCGTTCCGTGTCGCCCACATATCCTTAAACTGACGTTAGCTCGGCAAAGTCCCCCTGACTGATCCTCTGCCCCTTTCGGAAAATGTCGGCCCGCCGGTTGATCCTTTCCGGCCGCTCCTCATTGTGGATGTGGATGAGGTGTTGGCCATGTTCATGCGCGGATTTGAACGATTCCTCAGCCCGCATGGCTATGAAATGCGTATTACAAAATTCGCGCTGTTTCAGAACATCTATCGCCTAAGCGACGGAATGGTATTGGATCTCGATGTCGGTCGGGAATTCTTCAATCGCTTTTTCGAGGAGGCGGTGGCGGACATCGAGCCAGCCCCAGGCGCCAGGGCGGCCTTGCGACGTTTGGCTGAAGAGGCGAGCGTCGTGATCTTGACCAACGCGCCGGCACATGGCCGCGAACCCCGGTCGCGGTGGCTGGTCCGCCACGGGTTTGACTATCCCATGATCATAAACTCGGGCCCGAAGGGGCCGGCGGTAGCCACGCTGGCCGGCCGCACGCGCGCTCCTGTCGCCTTCGTCGACGACCTCCTGATGAATCTCGAGTCGGTCGCGGTCTTGGCGCCGGACGTCCGGCGGTTCCAGATGGTGGCGGACGAGCGGCTGAGGCCGCACGCGCCATGCGATCCTTCTCGGCACACTCGCATAGACGATTGGCCAGCGATGGCCGAGGCGATCGCCGAGGCGCTTGGCTTGGCTCGGCGATGAAATCCGTATGCCGCGACTGCCTGGCTTCATTTGGGAGTCAGCCGGCCCGATGCGAGCGATGTGGATCGCCGCGGATCGCCGGCCACGTGGAGCTCGATCGACTTACGATCGCGCATCTGGATTGTGACGCTTTCTACGCATCGGTCGAAAAGCGCGACCGGCCCGATTTGCGCGATCGGCCCGTGATTGTCGGTGGCCAGGTGCGCGGGGTGGTGACCACCGCCTGCTATATCGCCAGGCTATCGGGCGTTCGCTCGGCGATGCCGATGTTTCAGGCACGGAAATTGTGCCCGGACGCGGTGATCATACCAACTGATTTCCGCAAGTACCGCGCTGTAAGCCGTCAGATCTTCGACAAGGTCCGCGCGCTTACACCGCTCGTACAAACCTTGTCTCTGGACGAAGCCTGGATGGATCTGGCCGGCACCGAGCGCCTGCACGGCGAGGCGCATGCCGTCACCCTGGCGAGACTCCAGCTGGAGGTCGAACGCGAAATTGGGGTGATCGTTTCGATCGGTTTCGCGCCCAACCGGTTCCTCGCCAAGATCGCCTCGGACCTCGATAAACCGCGGGGCTTTGCCGTGATCGGCGCCGCGGAAGCCGCCAGTTTTCTAGCCCCCCGACCCGTCTCGATCCTTCCAGGCGTGGGCCAGGTTTTCACACGGACCCTGGAAACTGCCGGCTTTCGCACCATCGGCGACCTGGCTTCGAGCGACCCGGACGATCTGTTTCGCCGGTTTGGAATCCATGGAGGCAGACTGGCCAAGCTGGCGCGGGGCGAAGACAGTCGACGTGTCGATCCCGGCGAGGAGCGTAAGAGCATCAGCGCCGAGGCGACGTTCTCAGCCGACCTGTCACTGCTGGTCGACCTCGAGGATCGACTGTGGCCTCTGTGCGACAAAGTGGCGCGACAGGCTCGTGCGAGCGGGCTGACGGGCGCGGTGATCACCCTCAAACTAAAGCGGTCGGACTTCCGCATCTTTACGCGTCGCCGGGCGCTCGCATCCCCGATCCAGACCGCGCGCATCTTGTTTCAGGAGGCGCGCCAACTCCTTAGGCCGGAGGCCAGGGGTCAGGCCTATCGACTTATCGGCGTTGGACTTTCCAACCTTTGCGAAGCCGCCGACATAGAAGACGATTTCTTTCCGGACGCGGAGGTGCGCGCCCGCCGAAGCGAAAGCATGGCTGACGGCCTTCGCGAGCGGTTCGGCGCCCAAGCCTTGGTCAGCGCGCGCCAGCTTCGAAGCCGGACGTGCAGTCCTGATTCGAAGACGCCGCGAAGGACTTGAACCGGTCTTTCATTGAGGCGAACATCCCATATGTAAGAGGCGTCCGGGCCGATGTCGGGTTCGCGCTGGAGAGTTGAGGTGGCTGATAAACAGCAAAATGGCCAGGTGATCGGGACCGGCACCGCCGTTGTCACGCGCACCAAGACCAAGACTCAAAAGCCGTCGATGTATCGCGTGTTGATTCTCAACGATGACTACACACCAATGGAGTTCGTCACCTACGTATTAGAGCGATATTTCAATAAAACGCGTGAGACTGCCGTTCGGATCATGTTGCATGTCCACCAGAATGGCGTCGGCGTATGCGGTGTGTTCACCTACGAAGTCGCGGAAACCAAAGTCGCCCAGGTTTTAGAGGCGGCCCGGCGGCACCAACACCCACTTCAATGCACTATGGAAAAGGACTGAGAGGTCGAACTTGCCGTCATTGTCGCGCAATCTTGAAGAGTCGCTCCATCGTGCGGTTGCCTACGCGACTCAGCGCAAGCATGAATACGCCACGCTTGAGCACTTGCTGCTGTCGCTGATCGACGACGCGGAGGCGGCCTCGGTGATGCGCGCCTGTGATGTCGACCTCGAACTGTTGCGCAAGAACCTTACCCAGTATGTCGATAACGAGCTGAAGTCGCTCGTGGTTGACGACGGCGAAGACGCCAAGCCGACCGCCGGGTTCCAGCGGGTCATCCAGCGGGCCGTGATTCACGTGCAGTCATCCGGGCGTGAAGATGTGACCGGCGCCAACGTGCTGGTGGCGGTGTTTTCCGAGCGCGAGAGCCATGCGGCCTACTTCCTGCAGCAACAGGAGATGACCCGTTACGACGCCGTCAACTTCATCGCACATGGCATTGCCAAGAAGGCGGGAGCGTCGGAGCCACGACCGGCCAAGGGCGCTGGCGAGGACGAAGAGAAAGCTCAGGTCAAGACGGGCGGCGAAGCGCTTGAGGCCTATTGCATCAATCTCAACGAGAAGGCCCGCCAGGGTAAAGTGGACCCGCTGATCGGCCGGGCGAACGAGGTTGAGCGTTGCATCCAGATCCTGTGCCGTCGCAACAAGAATAATCCTTTGCTCGTCGGCGATCCCGGCGTCGGAAAGACGGCCATTGCCGAGGGACTCGCCCGCAAGATCGTTAGCCAGCAGGTGCCAGAAGTTCTGGCCAAGGCGACGATCTTCAGCCTCGACATGGGCTCGCTTCTGGCCGGCACCCGATATCGCGGCGACTTCGAAGAACGCGTCAAGCAGGTGATCAAGGAACTCGAACACCACGCGGGCGCCATCCTGTTCATCGACGAGATCCACACGGTGATCGGCGCTGGCGCCACCAGCGGCGGCGCCATGGACGCCTCGAACTTGCTCAAGCCTGCGCTGGCCTCGGGCAATCTGAAATGCATGGGCTCGACGACCTACAAGGAGTTTCGCCAACACTTCGAGAAGGATCGCGCCCTGGTTCGCCGGTTCCAGAAGATCGACATCAACGAACCGTCGGTCGAGGACACGGTCAAGATCCTCAAGGGTCTGAAGTCCTACTACGAGGATTTCCACAAGCTGAAGTACACGTCCGAGGCGGTCCGCGCCGCGGTGGAGCTGTCAGCCAAATACATCACCGACCGCAAGCTGCCGGATAAGGCCATCGACGTGATCGACGAGGCCGGCGCCTCGCAGATGCTGTTGCCTGAGGCGCGCCGTAAGCGCGTCATCGGCATCAAGGAAGTAGAGACGGTCGTGGCCAAGATCGCCCGCATTCCGCCAAAGTCGGTCTCCAAGTCAGACACCGAATCTCTGCGTCGTCTGGAAGCCGATCTCGCCAGCGCTGTCTTCGGCCAGGAAGAGGCGATCAAGCAATTGTCGAGTTCGATGAAGATGGCCCGGGCGGGGCTACGCGACGCCGACAAGCCTATCGGCTCCTACCTGTTCTCCGGTCCGACCGGCACCGGAAAGACCGAGACGGCTCGCCAGCTTGCCCTGACTCTTGGCATCGAATTGCTGCGCTTCGACATGAGCGAGTACATGGAGCGCCACACGGTCAGTCGGCTGATTGGCGCGCCGCCAGGTTATGTCGGCTTCGATCAGGGCGGTCTTCTGACCGACGCGGTCGACCAGCACCCGCACGCCATCGTCCTCCTGGACGAGATCGAGAAAGCGCATCCGGATGTGTTCAACATCCTCTTGCAGGTGATGGACCACGGCGCTTTAACCGACGCCAACGGCAAGAAAGTCGATTTCCGCAACATAGTCCTGATCATGACCACCAACGCTGGCGCAGCCGACTCTCAGCGCAATTCCATCGGCTTCGGCCGGGGCAAGCTCGAGGGTCAGGACGAGGAAGCTATCAAGAAGCTGTTCACGCCCGAATTCCGCAATCGACTGGATGCGGTCGTGGCGTTCAAAGCGTTGACCCCCGAGGTCATTCGCATGGTGGTGCAGAAGTTCATTCTTCAGCTCGAGGCTCAGCTTGCCGATCGGCACGTGACCATCGAGAGCAGCGAGGCGGCCATCGACTGGTTGGCTAAGAATGGCTTCGACGAGCTTTACGGTGCCCGTCCGCTTGGCCGGGTGATCCAGGAGCAGATCAAGCGACCACTGGCTGACGATATCCTGTTCGGACGCCTCTCCAAGGGCGGTCATGTCAAGGTGGACCTCAAGGATGGCAAGCTAGTCTTCGAATTTGACGCCAAGGCTGTTCCCCCCGCACGTCCGCCTGCGGAGACTAATGAGGATCCGGAGATCGAGGCGCCGGCTCTCGCCTGACGCCGCTCAGGGTTCGATCGCTGCGGTGATTTCCTGAGCGAGGCTCGCCAGTTCGTTCGGGTCGGCCATGCCTTGAGCATGGCGGCCGACCGGCGTTCCCCGCCAACGCGGGATCAGGTGGAAATGCAGGTGGAAGATGGTCTGGCCAGAGGCTTCGCCATTGAACTGCATGACCGTCAGTCCGTCCGGGTTTAACGCCTTCACGATCGCCCGACCGACCCGCTGGGTCGTAGCCATGATCGGAGCGATGTCGGCCAGTTCGGCGTCCAGGAGATTCCGCGCCCTGGCGCGTTTGTGAATCACCAGGGTATGGCCGCGCCCCTGAGGAAAGAGATCCATAAACGCCATTGTGTCGGCGTCCTCGAACACCTTGGCGCAGGGAGCTTCACCGCGGGCTACCTTGGCGAAGATGTTTTCGGGGTCATAAGCGCCTTCCAGGCTCATGGCTCAGGGCTCCAGAACTGGTATCTTCCAAGGTCGTAGCAAGCTGAGTAGGTCGGGGCCATGGCGATGCACCCCAATGTCACAGAGCGTCAGGCAAAGTATTTCGAGTCCATGCGGGCAAGCCTGGAAGCCGCTACCGGCAGGTCACTGGCCGAATGGGTTGAAATCGCCAGAACCTGCCCGGAGATCAAACATCGCGCGCGGCTGAAATGGTTCAAGGAGACCCACGGCCTGCTGCAGAACCGGGCTAGCCTGGTCATCGACGGGGCTTTCGGCTCAACCATGCCGTGGAGAGAAGCCGACTCCCTGATCGACGATGTCTGGTCTGATCCAGCGGCGCGCGCCATCTACGAGGCGATCGACGCCCTGGCGATGAAGGCGCCGCACGCAGTGCGCACCGCGCGCAAGAGCTACACCGCCTGGTCGCGGACCTTCCAGTTCGCCGCGGCCCGCCCCATCAAAATCGGCGGAGTCATGCTGGGCCTCGCAGTGCCGCCGGAAGCCGATCCTGCGCTCGAGTCACCCAGGAATGAATCCTGGTCTGAACGGCTCAGATCCCGACTCAGGATCGAATCCGCGGCAAGCGCCGACGCCCGGCTTACCGCGTTGCTGAGCAACGCCTGGGAAAAGTCCTAGTCTGATCGCGACAGCCGCGCGTCGAGCTTGGCACATATGGCTGGCCATTCGGCGGCTGTGATCGAATAGACACAAGTGTCCCTCAAACTGCCGTCGCTCATCCGCATATGGCTGCGAAGAACGCCATCAAGCTTCGCGCCAAGCCTATCGATAGCTCGACGACTGTCGCGGTTGAAGTGGTGCGTACGGAGCTCGACGGCAATGCAATCCAGGTTCCCGAGGCGGGCCCAAGGGTCGTGTCCCGGGACGTGGTGTAGCTGGATGGTAGCGGAGCCGTTCGCGACGCGCGCCTTCCTCATGGCGCTGTAGCGAGCGAGCGGCTCCGCGGGCCGCTCCAGCGGATGTCAGGTGGTCATCCGCGATTCTTCGGTAAGGCTTGGGTTGCGAGTTCAACCCCAACCAAGGAACCGAAGATGACCGACGAC
>DASXCH010000172.1:0-3497 GCA_036491275.1 Caulobacteraceae bacterium | reverse complement strand
GATTTACGCAGATTATCGGCGCGTATTTTCTTTCCCCGCTCGTCCCGGACGCCGAGCGAGAGCGAGGCGAGCCGGGATCCGCGGGACTGGAGTATTCGCGAACCATCTGCGTCATCTGGGATTTATCTGCGTAATCTGTGGATTCACTTCTGCCCCAACCCGCCCCGCTTGAGGCGGGCGTGGCCGTGGTGTAGCACCCGTCCGACCCCACCTGGCGCGAGGAAGAGGATTCCGTGGCCGAAGCCCACTCCGACGATTACGTCCACGGCCAGATGAACGCGGCGGCGCAGGCGGCCAATTATCGCTCGTTCCTGTCGCTGACGAAGTGGTTCGCGCTGCACGCGGCGGCGCTGATCCTCTTTCTGACCCTGTGGTTCTGTACCGGCGCCGGATTCTGGGCCGCCCTGTTCGCGGCGATCATCGTCCTGGCGCTGGGAATCACGTTCCTGCGGCGCAAGCCGCAACCGGTCCACTGATCCGCCAGCGTTCCGGGTTTTTGAGGGAATGTCATGACCCGTCTCGCGGTCACCAGGGAGCGCCGCAGCGGCGAGACCCGCGTGGCGCTGACGCCCGAGGCGGTGAAGAAGCTCACCGACCGGGGAATCACGGTCACGGTCGAAACCGGCGCCGGGGCCGGCGCCTCGTTTCCCGATGAGGACTACGAGGCCGCGGGCGCGACGGTCGCCTCCGACGCCGCCCTGACTCTCGGCGGCGCCGACATCCTGCTGAAAGTTCGGGCGCCGGAAGCCGAGGAGATCGCCGACCTCAAGTCCGGGACGATCGTCGTCGGTCTGCTGGACCCGCACCGCGAGCGCGCGGCGATCGAGGGCCTGGCGGCTGCGGGCGCCATGGCCTTCGCCATGGAGTTCGTGCCGCGCATCACCAGGGCCCAGGCGATGGATGCGCTCTCCAGCCAGTCCAACCTGGCCGGCTATCGCGCAGTGATCGAGGCGGCCGAGGCCTATGGCCGGGCCCTGCCGATGATGATGACCGCGGCCGGCACGGTGGCGCCGGCCAGGACCTTCGTCATGGGCGCGGGGGTGGCGGGCCTCCAGGCCATCGCCACCGCCAGGCGCCTGGGCGCGGTGGTGACGGCCACCGATGTGCGTCCCGCGGCCAAGGAACAGGTGGAGTCTCTGGGGGCCAAGTTCGTCGCCGTCGTCGACGAGGAGTTCAAGGCCGCCGAGACCACCGCCGGCTACGCCAAGGAGATGAGCGCCGAATACCAGGCCAAGCAGGCGGCCCTGGTCTCCGACCACATCCGCAAGCAGGACATCGTCATCACCACCGCCCTCATCCCGGGCCGGCCGGCGCCACGGCTGGTGAGCGCAGCCCAGGTCGCCTCGATGCGGCCTGGCTCGGTGATCGTCGACCTGGCGGTGGAGCAGGGCGGCAATGTCGAGGGCGCCAAGGCGGGGGAGACGGTAGAGGCCGGCGGGGTGAAGATCCTCGGGCTCGGCGACTTGACGAGCCGGATCGCCGCCGACGCCTCCTCGCTCTACGCCCGCAACCTTTCGGCTTTCCTGACCCTTCTGATCGACAAGGACGGCGCCCTGGCGGCCAACGCCGAGGACGAGATTCTGCGCGCCTCCCTGGTCACCGGCGGCGGGGCCGTCGTCCATCCGGCGCTGAGGGGATGAGCGTGGCAGCCTATGCCCCCCTCCCCTGCTTCGCGGGTGCTCCCCCCGCTTCGCAGGGGGAGATCCTGTTGAGGATCCTCCTCTGTTTATGGGGGAGGGGGCCGACGGTGCGCGCATTCCCCGCCAAGGAGAACAGAGGCTAGCCATGGAAGCCGTCGATCCTACCGTCTTCCGCCTGGCGATCTTCGTGCTGGCCGTGTTCGTCGGCTACTTCGTGGTGTGGAGCGTGACCCCGGCCCTGCACACGCCGCTGATGAGCGTCACCAACGCCATCTCCTCGGTGATCGTCGTCGGGGCCCTGCTGGCGGCCTCCGCCCAGGCGCACCAGGGACCCGCCGCCAGCCTGCATGGCCTGTGGATCTCCAAGACCGCGGGGGCCGTGGCCGTGGGCCTGGCCGCCGTCAACATCTTCGGCGGGTTCCTGGTCACCCAGCGGATGCTCTCCATGTACCGCAAGAAGGACCGCTGACGCGTGTCCGCCAACCTCGCCTCCCTCGCCTATCTGGTCAGCGGCGTCCTCTTCATCCTGGCGCTGAGAGGGCTCTCCAGCCCGGCGACCAGCCGGCGCGGCAACATCATGGGCATGACCGGCATGGCCATCGCCCTGGCGGTGACCCTGCTGACGCTGGCGCGGACCCACGCCCTGGACGGGATGACGCTCGCGCTGATCATCGCCGGCTTCGCGATCGGCGGGACGGTGGGCGCGGTTATCGCCCGCCGTGTGCAGATGACGGCCATGCCGCAGCTGGTGGCGGCCTTCCACTCCCTGGTCGGACTGTCGGCCTGCCTGGTGGCCGTCGCCGCCATCCACACCCCGGCGGCCTACGGCATCGACGCCGGCGACGGAGTGAAGCTCGAGAGCCTGATCGAGCTTTCCATCGGCCTCGCGATCGGCGCGGTGACCTTCACCGGCTCGGTGATCGCCTTCGCCAAGCTCAACGGCAACATGAGCGGGGCGCCGATCCTGCTGCCAGCGCGGCACCTCCTCAACCTCGCCATCGCCGCGGCGCTCATCATCCTCATCGTCGTGCTGGTGATGAGCCACGGCCACGCCCTGTGGGCGTTCTGGCTGGTCTTCCTGCTGGCTCTCGTCGGCGGCGTGACCCTGATCATCCCCATCGGCGGCGCCGACATGCCGGTGGTGATCTCGATGCTGAACAGCTACTCCGGCTGGGCGGCGGCGGCCCTGGGCTTCACCCTCGGCAACATCACCCTGATCATCACCGGAGCCCTGGTGGGCTCGTCCGGCGCGATCCTCAGCTACATCATGTGCAAGGGGATGAACCGCAGCTTCGTGTCGGTGATCCTGGGCGGCTTCGGCGGCGAAGACGCGGCGGCCGGCGGCGGCGCGGCCGAGACCCGGCCGGTGAAGCAGGGCAGCGCCGAGGACGCCGCCTTCATCATGAAGAACGCCGCGTCCGTCATCATCGTGCCTGGCTATGGCATGGCGGTGGCCCAGGCCCAGCACGCGGTGCGCGAAATGGCCGACAAGCTCAAGAAGGAAGGCGTCAAGGTTTCCTACGCCATCCATCCGGTGGCGGGGCGCATGCCCGGCCACATGAACGTGCTGCTGGCCGAGGCCAATGTGCCCTATGACGAGGTCTTCGAGCTGGAAGACATCAATTCGCAATTCGCCCAGGCTGATGTGGCGTATGTGATCGGCGCCAACGACGTCACCAATCCTTCGGCCAAGACCGACCCCAAGTCACCCATCTTCGGCATGCCGATCCTGGACGTAGAAAAGGCCAAGACCGTGCTTTTCATCAAGCGCGGCATGGGCTCGGGTTATGCCGGGGTCGAGAACGAGCTGTTCTTCCGCGACAACACCATGATGCTGTTCGCCGACGCCAAGAAAAT
>DASXCH010000171.1:0-28163 GCA_036491275.1 Caulobacteraceae bacterium | reverse complement strand
ACGGAATATTCTGAAAATATGCGTATTGGCCGCTGGCTATGGCCTTGACCGGATCGATGCTGATCGTGTCCGGAAGGCCAAACGCGCTCATGTTAGTCGGCGCCAGCAAGAAGGACGACGGGATCGACTGGGATTCTTCCTGGCTGATCAGGGCCTCGACGCCTTCATTGTCGAGGTAATCCTTGTGCCGCACGTTGTAGCTTACCCCCAGTTCGACGTTCGAGATGAAGAAGCCCGTGAATTCGTGATTCAGACGCACGTCGGCCTGCTGGATGACGTCGTCTGAATGAATCGCCTGGAAATAGCCGGCGCCGCCGTTGTCGACGATCGGGCCGCTGCCTACCGGATAGTCTGTGACGCCTGCGGAGGCCGGCGGATAATATTGCTCCCAGTTCAGATTTTCACCCAGGGCGATATTGGACAAATCAGTGAAGCTCTCGCTCCAGTTCGAGATGCCGATCATCCCCTCGGCGCCCGCCCCCGAGGTGAGTGTCGCCGTCGAATGGTTCATTGAGCCGTCAGTGCCGAATCCGCTGTAGAGCTCGATCCGCTGGTTGGTCCGGTTGGCATCCGAGTAGCCGTAGTCGGCCGTCAGGCGCCAGCCAGGGGCAAGGTCGTATTTGGCGGTGAAATCGACCGACCTTAGCTTGGCCTTGTCGTCATAGTCGTAGTTCAGGATTTGCGGCGCAACGATCCAACTGCTGACACCCGGGCTCGGCGTTCCGATCAGGGTGGCGTTGCCGCAACAGGCGGTTTGGATTTCATCGCCGCGGAGGATGGCGTGGTCGTCATAGTCCGACATGAAGCCGTCAACCGTGAACTCCAGCCTGTCGGTCGGTTTCCACTGCAGGGTGGCGACGAAACCGTCCCGGGTCAGGGCGTCGCTGCGCACCTGATCTTGGAGGCCCGTAACGAGGTAGTCTGGGACGGTGGGATATTGCGCGTCGCCAAACCCATAAGGGTGCTGCGCGTAGATCTGATTTGGGGCCAGCATGTGGGAATAGCCCAGCATGAGGCCGATCTTGTCGTTCCAATTGGTGATGTAGGTGGCGTTGACGCGATATCCGAGGTCGATGGCGCCGGGCTGGAGCTTGCCGCGGGTGTCGTATTCGCCCTGGGCGCCGATCGCCAGCGTGGTCTTGCCGTAGTCGAGCGGCCGCAGGCTCTGCATGTCGACCGTCGCGATCGCATTGTTGGTCAGGCTGGCTTCGCCGGTTTTGTAA
Organism: Caulobacteraceae bacterium; assembly: GCA_036491275.1. Classification (GTDB taxonomy): domain Bacteria; phylum Pseudomonadota; class Alphaproteobacteria; order Caulobacterales; family Caulobacteraceae; genus Acaudatibacter. The sequence continues at coordinate 26,940 of DASXCH010000171.1, read as the reverse complement.
ACGGTGACCTGGTTCAGGATTTCCGCCGGATACTGGTCGAACTGGGTGACGCGATTGTTGTCGGTGGTCGCCTGCATGAAGCCGTTGAACAGGGTCGTACTCATCGACGGCGGCAGGCCGTCGACCGAAATGTCCTGCCAGCGGCCGTTGTTGTCGCGCTGAGAAGATAGGCCCGGCAGACGGGCCAACGAGTCGGCGATGGATTCATCGGGAAGCTTGCCGATGTCTTCGGACGTGATCACCTCGACGATGGTGTCGCTGTGCTGTTTGACCTTCAAGGCCGTCGCCTGAGCCTTGCGGAAGCCGTAGACTTGGACGCCCTCGACCTCGGTCGCGGACGGGTTCGAATTCGCGCTCGTCTGACCGGTCTGGTCGGCCTGGGCCAGGACCACGGGCTTGTCCGCGCCAGCAGTCGTCGCGGCCTGAGACGCCGTCTGCGCCATGGCCGAAGTTGCGCCTAACGCGGCGAAAGCCACACCGACGTAAAGCGCATTGCGAATGTGATGGCGCCGGATTTCCCGCATGGCGACCCCCCAAGCTCGAGTGTTCTCGCGCGGCGTTCGGCCGCTCTCCTGACATTTATGTAACGTTCGTAAATTTTGTGCAAGCCATGCGCCGATAGGTGAGGCGCGGCATGTGGCTAGATCGCCACACAATTTGGGACCCTTTGACGAGGTTCAGAATATTTTATATATTAATCCAACGAGTTAATAAGAAACTGCCACCTGAGTTGGGGGCGATTCTCGCACGCCTGCCGCCGCTTCGCCCAATGCAAGGATTTGCAACCGCGCAATTTTGTGCATCATTGGAAGGAACACCGGCGTGGGTCGGGTGGGCGCGTGGAGGGGGTCATGAGTGGGAGGGCGCAACGTCTTATTCTCGTCGCCGCGACCCTTTGTTTGGCGACAGCCGTGGCCGCCGCGACGGCGCCAGCGGCCGATGTGCGGGCGCGCCCGCCACAGGACGAGGTCGTCTATTTCCTGCTGCCCGACCGGTTCGAGAACGGCGACCAGGCCAATGACCGCGGCGGTCTTTCCGGCGACCGCCTCAAGACTGGCTTCGATCCCACCGACAAGGCGTTCTACCACGGCGGCGATCTGAAGGGCGTGCTCAGGCGCCTCGACTACATCCAGGGCCTCGGGGCGACAGCGATCTGGATCACCCCGGTCTTCAAGAACAAACCGGTGCAAGGTCCGCCCGGCCACGAGAGCGCCAGCTACCACGGCTATTGGATAACCGACTTCACCGACGTCGACCCGCACCTGGGGACCAAGGCCGACTTCGCCGCGCTGGTGGCCGCCGCCCACGCCCGCGGAATGAAGGTCTACCTAGACATCGTCATCAATCACACCGCCGACGTCATCAAGTACCGTGAATGCTCTGATACGCGCTGCCCGTACCGCTCGCGCGCCGACTACCCGTACACGCGTCGGGGTGGCGTTTCCGGCGCGACGATCAACGACGGCTTCCTGGGCGATGATCCCGCCCACAGGACGGCCCGGAACTTCGCCCGCCTCACCTCGCCCGACTGGGCCTATAGCCCCTACGTTCCGGCGGCCGAGGCGCACGAGAAGGTTCCGGACTGGCTGAACGATCCGATCTACTACCACAACCGGGGCGACTCGACGTTCCGGGGCGAAAGCTCTGAGTTCGGCGATTTTGGCGGCCTCGATGATCTGTTCACGGAGAACCCGCGGGTCGTCTCTGGCTTCATCGATATCTACGGCCGCTGGATCGACGAGTTTGGCATCGACGGCTTTCGAATCGACACCGCCAGGCATGTCGATCCAGAATTCTGGCAGGCCTTTGCGCCAGCCATGAAGGCGCGCGCCGCGGCTCGTGGAATCCCGCACTTCTACATTTTCGGCGAGGTCGCCACCGACCTTTTTGACCCCGCGCAGATCGCCCGCCACACCCGCGTCGACAAGCTGCCGCAGGTGCTTGATTTCGGCTTCCAGACCGCGGTGCGCGACACGGTCGCGGGATCGGCGGGTACGGATGAACTGGCCCGCCTGTTCTTTGACGACGCCCTCTATGAAGGCGGCGAGGCGACCGCGACGCGCCACCCGACCTTCGTCAGCAATCACGACGCCGGCCGCTTCGCCTGGTTCGCCCGGCGGGCCAACCCCAAGGCGCCGGACGCCGAGATCCTCAAGCGGGTCCTCCTGGCCTACGGCATGCTGTTCACCCTGCGCGGCGTGCCGATCATCTACTACGGCGACGAGCAGGGCTTCGCCGGAGTCGGCGGCGACCAGGACGCCCGCCAGGACATGTTCGCCAGCAAAACAGCGGTCTACAACGCCGAGAGCCTGGTCGGGACGACGCGGACGACTGCCGAGAGCAATTTCAATCCGGATCATCCGATCTATCGCGCCATCGCCGAGCTGGCGCATTTGCGCGCCGCGACTCGCGCCCTTCGCGAAGGCCGCCAGGTGACGCGCGCATCGGGAGAAAAGCCGGGACTCTTCGCCGTCTCCCGCTTCGATCCGACAACCGGCGCCGAGGTCGTTATCGCCTTCAACACCAGCGATGAGCCACTGACGGCCCAGGTCCTGGTCGGTTCGACCGACAGGCGGTTCGCCTCGCTGCACGGCGCCTGCGCGCCCACCCCGGCCGCGCCCGGCAGCTACACAGTGCATTTGGCGCCCCTCGATTTCGTCGTCTGCGGAGAGATCCGTTGAGCGCCCCGGAATCCGCTTCCCGGCCGTCGACGGAGACGCTGCGGGCCTGGTGGCGTGGCGCGTGCCTCTATCAGATCTATCCGCGCAGCTTCGCCGACGCCAACGGCGACGGCGTGGGCGATCTGGCCGGGATCACGTCGCATCTGGACCATGTCGCCTCGCTTGACGTGGACGGTATTTGGCTCTCCCCGTTCTTCACCTCGCCCATGAAGGACTTCGGCTACGACGTTTCGAACTATTGCGACGTCGATCCGATCTTCGGGACCCTGGCCGATTTCGACCGGCTCGTCGGACGCGCCCACGGTCTAGGTCTGAAGGTGATCATCGACCAGGTCTATTCCCACAGCTCGGACCGCCATCCCTGGTTCCAGGAGAGCCGGGCCGGGCGGGTCGGACCGCAGTCGGACTGGTATGTGTGGGCCGAGCCCAAGCCCGACGGCACACCGCCTTCCAACTGGCTATCGGTATTCGGCGGCCCGGCATGGACCTGGGATGCGCGCCGCCGCCAGTATTACCTGCACAATTTCCTGGCGAGCCAGCCGGACCTCAACCTGCACAATCCCGAGGTGCAGGCGGCGCATCTGGCCAACGCCCGCTTCTGGCTGGAGCGCGGCGTGGACGGCTTCCGCCTGGACGCCATCAACTTTTCCATGCACGACCCGGCGCTCACCGACAACCCGCCGGCGGCCCGGCCCGGGCCGCATTCCCGTGCGTTCGACTACCAGCAGCACATCCACAACCAGTCCCATCCGGACATCCTGCCGTTTCTGGAGCGCATCCGCGCCCTGACGGATAAATACGGAGCGTTCACGGTCGCAGAAGTCGGCGGCGATCACGCCCTGGCCGAGATGCGGACCTTCACCGCCGGCGGCAGGCGCCTCAACTCCGCCTACGGCTTCGACTTCCTCTATGCCGAATCCCTGACGCCTGAGTTGGTGCTGGACAGCCTGGCGGCTTGGCCGGACGAACCCGGATTCGGCTGGCCGAGCTGGGCCTTCTCCAACCATGACTGCGCACGGGCGGTGTCCCGCTGGGCGACGCCGCACGAGCGAGCGGCGCGGGCCCGGCTCGACATGCTGCTGCTCGTCAGCCTGCGGGGAAACATTTTCCTCTATCAGGGCGAGGAACTCGGCCTGCCACAGGCCGAACTCTCCTACGATCAGATGCGTGACCCAGAGGCGATCGCCAACTGGCCAATGACCCGAGGACGCGATGGCGCGCGGACGCCAATGCCCTGGCGCGCCGACGCGCCGCATGCCGGCTTTTCCATGGCCAAGCCCTGGCTCCCTATCGGCGCCGGGCACGCGGCCCTGGCTGTCGATCTGCAGCAAGCAGATCCGGCCTCGCAGCTGGCGCTTACCCGCCGGTTCCTGGCCCTGCGCCAGAACCGGGTCTCCCTCCGGCTGGGAGCGCTCATTCCGCTCACAGCCCCCTCGGCGATCCTGGCTTTCGAGCGCTCCTTCGGGAGCGAGCGGACCTTGTGCGCCTTCAACCTCGGCGACGAGAGTCTCGACTGGCGACCGCCGGACGCCAGCGGCTGGCGGCATGGCGAGGCCGTGAACGGTGCTGACTTTTGGCGCCTGCCGTCCGCCTCGGGCTTGATCGCTTTCGGGACAGGCGGCTGAAAGCTACCCGCCGCAGGATTCGCGCACGATCAGATCGCTGGGCAGTCGCTCGGAGCGCATATCTTCGCCACCACCCGAGTTGAGCAGCTTGGAGACCAGCACGCGGCCCGCCCGGTCTATGTGCTGTGAAATGGTGGTCAGCGCCGGGCTGGAATAGCGGGCGAACTGGACGTCGTCGTAGCCGACCACCGAAACCTTCGAGGGTACGCCGATCCCCGCTTTGGTGAGCGCACGAATGGCGCCCAGCGCGATCATGTCGCTCGCTGCGACGATGCCGTCGAAGGCGACCTTCCGGGCGATGAGGGCGTTGGCCGCCGCCTCGGCCTCCTCGACCTCGAAATGGGCGCCCACGGCGAGAGCCGGGTCCGGCGGCAGGCCTGCGAGCTGCAGCCCGGCGAGGTAGCCCTGGTATCGCTGCATGATCTCGGGGGCCTCCGTGTCGCCAAGGAACACGATCCGCTTTCGACCGAGCCTCGCCAGGTGCGAGACCGCGCGCCGCCCGCCCAGGATGTTGTCGCTGCCTACCGAGCAGTAGACCTGGTCGGGGATCTCCGCCCCCCAGACCACGAATCGGCTTTCGGATCGCGCCAGGTCGTTGAACGCCCTGTGCAACGTGCTTTGGCCAAGGAAGATGATCCCATCGGCGCGATTGGTGGCCATCAGGGCCCGCAGATCATCGAGACTTGTCGGAGCCACGTGGCTGACCAGGAAATCGCAGCCGCGGTCGCGAGCGGCGTCGCCGATCTCGGCCACCAACTCCTGGCTGAAAGGATCGGACAGCCGGTTATGGCGTCCTTGAGGCCGTGGAACGACGATGACGATGGTCCCGCGGGCGCCGATCGGCCCCGCCGGCATGTGACGGCGGAAGGCGTAGCCGTGCTCGCGGGCGAGCGCCCACACGCGCTGCTTGGTGCGGTCGTTGACAGCGGCGCTGTCATTGAGCGCACGCGAGATCGTCGCCGTGGAGACGCCGGCCAGCACCGCAAGGTCTTCGAGACGAACGCTCTTGCTCACTAACGACTCCCCGGCGGCAGGCTCGGCTTCATGCACCGTCCGACCGTCCGATTGCAACATTTTCATCAGTTTGCAGCGGCGCCATACGGGCGGTGCTCACGAGCTTGCGCCGCGCGTGGGCGGCGGCTACACGCGGGCCTTAGCCTTCAATTCGACAGGTCGAACGCGCCCTCCGCGCGTGGTCACGCGCGCGAGATTCTAAGAAGATGCCCAAACGCACAGACATCGGCTCGATCCTGATCATCGGCGCGGGGCCGATCGTCATCGGCCAGGCCTGTGAGTTCGACTATTCCGGCGTCCAGGCCTGCAAGGCGCTGCGCGCCGAGGGCTACCGGATCGTGCTGGTCAATTCCAATCCGGCGACGATCATGACCGATCCCAACATCGCCGACGCCACCTATGTCGAGCCGATCACCCCGGCGATGGTCGAGGCGATCATCGCCAAGGAGAAGCCGGACGCCCTGCTCCCGACCATGGGCGGGCAGACGGCGCTCAATACCGCCCTCGCTCTGGAGCGTTCCGGTGTGCTCGCCCGCCATGGCGTCGAACTCATCGGCGCCCGCGCCGAGGTCATCGACAAGGCGGAGGACCGGCAGAAATTCCGCGACGCCATGGACGCCATCGGACTGGAAAGTCCCAAGTCGCGGGCGGTCAGAACCCTGGAAGATGCTCTCGAAGCTCAGGCCGAGATCGGCCTGCCGGCGATCGTGCGTCCTTCGTTCACCCTGGCCGGCACCGGCGGCGGCATCGCCTACAACCTCGAGGAGCTTCGCGAGATCGTCGAGCGCGGTCTCGACCTGTCGCCTGTCCATGAGGTGCTGATCGAAGAGAGCGTCCTCGGCTGGAAGGAATACGAGATGGAGGTGATCCGCGACGTGGCGGACAACTGCATCATCGTCTGCTCGATCGAGAACGTCGATCCGATGGGCGTGCACACCGGCGACTCGGTGACTGTCGCCCCGGCTCTCACGCTCACCGACAAGGAATACCAGCGCATGCGCGCCGCCGCGATCGCGGTGCTACGAGAGATCGGCGTCGAGACCGGCGGCTCCAACGTCCAGTTCGCCATCAATCCGGTCGACGGACGGATGGTGGTGATCGAGATGAACCCGAGAGTGTCTCGGTCTTCGGCGCTCGCCTCCAAGGCCACCGGCTTTCCGATCGCCAAGGTCGCCGCTCGGTTGGCCGTCGGTTACACCCTGGACGAGCTTCTCAACGACATCACCGGCGCGACGCCGGCATCCTTCGAGCCGACGCTCGACTACGTTGTGACCAAGATCCCCCGCTTCGCCTTCGAAAAGTATCCCGGCGCCGAGCCAATCCTGAACACGCAGATGAAATCGGTCGGCGAGGTGATGGCCATCGGCCGCACCTTTGCCGAGAGCCTGCAAAAAGCGTTACGGGGCCTGGAAACCGGCCTTGCCGGCTTGGACGAGATCGAGATTCCCGGGGCCGAGGATCCTGCTGGAGGCATAGCCGCGGTGGTGCGAGCGCTCGGCGTCGCTTCGCCGGACCGCCTCCGCCTCATCGCCCAGGCCTTCCGCCACGGGCTTTCCGTCGAAGAGATCAACGAGGCCTGCGCCTACGAGCCCTGGTTCCTGCGCCAGATCGAGACGCTGGTGTCTGAAGAGGCCAAGGTTCGCCATCACGGACTGCCGGCTGACTCGGCGGCCCTCCATCGCCTGAAGGCGCTGGGCTTCTCGGACGCCCGCCTCGCGCGGCTCACCCGTCAGACCGAGAAGGAGGTGCGCCACGCTCGCCGCGCCCTGGGCGTGCGGCCGGTGTTCAAGCGAATCGACTCCTGCGCCGCCGAATTCGCCGCCGCCACGCCCTACATGTACTCGACCTACGAAACCGGGCCGCTGGGCGCTCCCCCTCAATGCGAGGCCGACCCGACCGACCGGAAGAAGGCGATCATCCTTGGCGGCGGCCCAAACCGCATCGGTCAGGGGATCGAATTCGACTACTGCTGCTGCCACGCGGCCTTCGCCCTGGTCGACCTTGGCGTCGAGTCGATCATGGTCAACTGCAATCCCGAGACCGTCTCGACCGACTACGACACCTCCGACCGACTGTATTTCGAGCCTCTGACCGCAGAAGACGTGCTCGAACTGATCGAAACCGAAGCTTCGCGGGGCGAACTGCTGGGCGTCATCGTCCAGTTCGGCGGCCAGACGCCGCTGGGCCTCGCGCCGGCCCTCGCCGCGGCCGATGTCCCGATCCTCGGCACTTCGCCGGACGCCATCGACCTGGCTGAGGACCGCGAACGCTTCCAGAAGCTGCTTCATCGCCTGGGCATCGCCCAGCCAAGGAACGCCATCGCCCGCGGCGCCGAGGAGGCGCTGACGGCCGCCCGCCAGGTCGGCTTTCCAGTGGTTCTGAGACCGTCAAACGTTCTGGGCGGCCGGGCCATGGAGATCGTCCGAGACGAAGAGCAGTTCGACCGTTTCATCCGCGCGGCGGTGAGTGTGTCCGGCCAGGCGCCGGTGCTGATCGATCAGTACCTCGCCCAGGCCACGGAGGTCGACGTCGACGCCCTGGCTGACGGCGAGACTGTATTCGTCGCCGGGGTGCTCGAACATATCGAGGAGGCGGGCGTGCATTCCGGCGATTCCGCCTGTTCGCTGCCGCCCTTTTCGCTACGCCCCGAGACCGTTGCTGAATTGAAGAAACAGACCGAGGCCATGGCTCGGGCGCTGAACGTCCGTGGCCTGATGAACGTGCAATTCGCCATCGAGGCCCCCCACTCGGAATCGCCCCGCGTCTTTGTTCTCGAGGTCAATCCACGCGCCAGCCGCACCGTGCCGTTCGTGGCCAAGACCATCGGCCAGCCCATAGCCGCCATTGCCGCGAAGATCATGGCCGGCGCGCGCCTCGCCGATTTCGACCTGGCCGAGGCCACCTATGATCACGTGGCCGTCAAGGAGGCCGTGTTCCCCTTCGCGCGGTTCCCGGGCGTCGACACCGTGCTGGGGCCGGAGATGCGGTCCACCGGCGAAGTCATGGGCCTCGACTGGCGCCGACCTGGAGAAGGCCCCCTGCCCGCCTTCGCCCGCGCCTTCGCCAAGAGCCAGATGGCCGGCGGAGTCACACTGCCTAAAACCGGCGGCGTCTTCATCTCGGTCAAGGACTCCGACAAGCCGCGCATTGTCGAGCCGGCCCGCCTGTTGCTGGAGCGCGGCTTTCAGATCATCGCCACCGGCGGCACGCACCAGTATCTCTCCGACGTGGGACTGGAGGCGACATTGGTTCGAAAGGTGCTGGAAGGCCGGCCGCACATCGTCGATGCCATGAAAAACGGCGAGGTCCAGCTGGTCTTCAACACGACGGAAGGCCGGCAGTCCCTGGAGGACAGCTTTTCCATCCGCCGCTCGGCCCTGATGATGAAAATACCCTACTACACCACCGCCACCGGCGCCTTGGCCGCGGCTCAGGCGATCATTGCTCTGTTGGACGGTGAGCTCGACGTGCGACCCTTGCAGGCGCACGGTTGAACTTTCATTCAGGCGGCAAAGCGCCGGTCCCCTCGCCCAGCAGCGTCTTCACCCGAGGATCGCCTCTGACAGGATCGAGCGAAGTGTCGGTCGCGGCCCATTTGGCGAATGACGCGCCCTCGTTGCTCCTCATCACTGAGTCCAGAAGGTCGATGACCAGATCATTGTCATCCGGACTGGTCGCGAGTGCACACGCGAAATTGTAGCGCATCAGGAAGTTATCGGGATCGACGAGCAATGCGCGGTCAATCCATTGGCGCGTCCGTTCGATCTGGCCAAGAAAGACGAGCGCGGTTGCGCCGAACGACATGGCGTGGCCGTTGGCGCGGTCCTGGGCGACGACGCGTTCGGCGCGCTCGAGGCACATCTCCGCAGCACGGCGCGCGCCTGCGCCATCGCCGGCGGACGCCAGGAGATGGATCGCCATGCCCGCGGCGGCAAAATCGTTGGAGTTGATTTCGGCCGCCTTCATCCAGTGCAGGGCGGCTTCTGAGAAACGCCGTTCGGAGCCATAGATCCGGCCCGCCACGTAAGCCACCTCGTAGGCGTCGCCTTCCAGCTTCAGGGCTCGATCGATCTCGTCCAGGGCGCCTTCGCGGTCGCCGGCCTCGTAGAGAACCTCGGCCCTGACGGCGTGGGGCGAGCCCAGTTTGGGATCGAGCCGGCTCGCTCTCTCGGCAGCGGCAAGGCCAGTCTCCACTCCCTTGGCGCGATTGACCGACAGCGAGGTCTGGGCCAGGGCCAGCAACGCCCAGGCCCGTGCGTAGGATGGGTCGATCTGCGTCGCCTGCCGACATAGCCGGATGATCGCCTCCTCTCGTCGCGGATCGCCCGCATTTCCGGTCACCACGAACTCGCGGGCCATCAGATAGAGGTCATAGGCCTTGTGGCTGTAGGTCCCGCGGCGGACAGCGGCGGGCATATCCTCTGGCTGGAATTTCAGCTTGAGCGCAGAGACCACGGCGCGGCTGATCTCATCCTGAACGGCGAAGATATCGGTCAGGTCGCGATCCCAGCGTTCGGCCCAGATTTGGTCTCCGGCGGCGCCATCGACGAGCCGGGCCGTAATGCGGAGGCGGTCGCCCACCTTGCGCACGGCGCCCTCCAGCACGTGGCTGACGCCCAACCGCGCGACAATTTCGGGGATCTCGATGTGCGCCCCTTTGAGGGCGAATGATGTGTTGCGGGCCACAACGCTGACGGCGGAGACCTTGGTGAGATCGGTGATGATGTCCTCGGTGGTCCCATCGCTGAAGTACTCCTGTTCCGGATCCTCGCTGATGTTGGCGAAGGGCAGGACTATGATCGAGGGTTTGGCGGCGGGCGCTGACCCGCCTCGCGTCGTCCGATGCTCGAGCAGCCGGTAGCCGACCCTTGGAACGGTCTGAAGCTCGACGCTGCCGTCCGAAGCGTCGACCAGCCGCCGCAGGCGGCTGATGGCGCGGCTCAGGGAATCCTCGCCCACCACCATGCCCGGCCAGCAGTCCCGCATGATCTCATCGCGGGTCACCGTACCGCCGCGCGCACGCGACAGTGCGACCAACACCTGCATGACTCGGGGTTCGATTGTCTGTTCGGCTCCGCCGTCGACGATGACACACCGCCGCGCCGGATCGACGCTCAGCCGGCCGAGCGTGAACGGCGCCTCGCGGCCCAGAATAACGGGGCCTTCGATCGCGACCTTGCCGGCCGGCCCGCTCATGCCATGAACGCCTCTGTTAGTTTGCAAGATTGTAACATGACATATCCGGCCCGCTACGGCCGATACCGGGGCGGATCACGCAGCCGGCTTGCGCTCGGGCAGCCTGGCGTTCGCGCACGCGATCATTTCCTGGAACCTGGGGTCATCCCGGAGCGGGTCCAGGTCAGGGTCCCGGCTCGCGGCCTCCACCAACCGCGCTGGTCCGGTCTCCAGAACTGGGCTCAACATCTCGATCGCGCCATCGGAGTCATTCAGATTGACGCTCAGCGCGCAGCCGAAATTGTAGCGCATCAGCCAGTTGCTAGGATCGATCAGCAGCGCCCGCTTCATCCATTCTCGCGCGCGGTCTCCTTCACCGATCACCGCCAGCGCGTCGGCAGCGTAGGCCATGGCGTGGCTGTTGATACGGTCGTGCGCGAGAATCTTTTCCACGCGCTCGAGTGAGGCGCGGGATGCGGCCTTGGCCGCTTCCTTGTCGCCGATGGCGATATGGCAGCTTGCCAGCATGCCACATGAGGAAAAATCCGCCTGCGCGAGTTCGGCGACAATGGCGAAACAGCGCGCGGCCTCGGCAAACCGGCGGCCGTAATAATAGATCCGCCCCGCGACGTGATTGGACTCGTAGGAGTCGGGATCGAGCCGGATGGCGAGTTCAACTTCCCTGACGCTTTCCTCCAATTGCCCGAAGTAATTGAGCGCGCTCGCCTTGGCGGCATGAGCCTCGGCGCAACTGGGATCCAGGACGCAGGCCCTTTCGGCCTCCGCAAGTCCGTCAGAGTCGCCGCCCCGCACTTCTTCCGGAATGGCCGCCAGAGCAAAAGAAAGTAGCGCCCAGGCCCTGGCGTAGTCGGGATCCAGCTCCACCGCCCGCCGCGCCAGGCGCGCAATGGCCAGTTCACGTTGGGCGTCGCCCCGAGAGCCGGTGTCAAGAAACTGCCTGGCCAACAGATAGAGCGTGTAGGCCTCTGCGTTGGCCGTGCCGCGTTTCTCGATCGCCCTGCGTTCGTTGGGCAGCAGTTTGACCTTCAGCGCAGCGACGATGGCTTGGCTGATCTCGTCCTGAAGGGCAAAGATATCGTCGAGGTCGCGGTCCCAGCGCTCCGCCCAGACGTGTGTATCGGTGGCGGCCTCGATGAGCTGTGCAGTGATCCGCACGCGGTTTCCGACTTTGCGAACGCTCCCTTCGACGATGTGACCCACGCCCAGGTCGCCAGCAACCTGAGCGATCGGAGTCGATTTTCCCTTGTAGGCGAACGCCGAGTTCCGCGAGGCGACAGCCAGGGCCGAGACCTTGGAGAGGTCGGTGATGATGTCCTCGCTGATCCCGTCCGAGAAATACTCCTGTTGGGGATCGTCGCTGATGTTGGCGAACGGCAGGACGCAGACGGACAACTTCCGCGGCTGGGCGTTTGGCTTGGGTGTCGATATTGGCGCCGCGCCTGCCAGGTCAGCGAGGCTTCCCACCACTTTGGTCCAACCGGGATGGCTTAAGTCGCCGTTCCAACCCGCAAGGTCGGCGCATTGGATCTGATCGAACGGCATGGGCAATTTTGCGCCGTCGATAGTGACCTGGACGAGCTTTCGATCCGCCCGCGCCTTTTCGGCCTCCGAGCGTACCCACTCGGACCTAGCCGCTTCGGCGGACCAGACCACCACCACCGCCTTGGCGATGGAGAGTCTTTCTTCGATGACGTCGGCGTAAGCCCGGTGGGCCGGCAACTCGTCGTCGCGCCACACGCCATAACCAAGGGCCCGCAGAGCCTCGCCGATCTGTCTGGCCCCCGCCTCGGTCGACCGGGCGTAGGAAATGAAGATGTCGCTCATGGATCCCGACCGCTCTCTCCGATCCCTTACCGGGTCGAGGTAGCGGGCGCAAAGGCGATGTCAGGCTTTGCCCGTGTCGCCGGAAGGAAACAGAACTTCTGCGATGTCGCTCAGCTGTTGGATTGCGGCGTCGATCTTTCTCCGGCCGTCGGGGAGGCCCATCTGGATGAGGAAACCGCCGCCGACCACCGCCACGAGATCGAGAAAGGCGTCGAGCCGCGGCCCGGGACCTATCCCGGTCCTGACCGCTCTTTCCGTGAGACGAACCTTCGATTGCGCCTCGTACCGCGATTGAAGCTCAGCGAAAAACGGCCCAGCGGTGGGATCGGCGCGTGTGGCGGTCTGAAGGACGGCGTTGGCGCGAAACTCCCGGGTCTGAATCTGCCGCCGTCCGATGATGAAGACGTCCTTGAAGCTCGCCTCGGACGGCAGTTCGGCGACCATCTCGAAGAACAGGGCCTCGAGCCGCCGGCTGATTTCGACTCCCACCTCCCGCATCAGCGCATCGCGCGTGCGAAAATGATGAAGCAGCGCGCCGCGGCTAAGCCCGGCGCGCTCGACGACCGCGCCGGTCGTGGTGTCGGCATAGCCCAGGTCGCAGAGGCACTCGATGGCGGCATCGATCAGCCTGCCGCGGGTTGAGGCGCTGCGCTCGCTCTGTGTCCGCCGGGAAGGCGGGCGTTTGACACCCGTCGCTTCCGCTTCCTGGCCGATCGCGCCTCGACTCTCCATTCGGGCTCCCCTCCGGCGAATTCGGCGTCCGTCGCCGGTGCGAATTTGAATGGATTCTTGTTCAATCGTCGACCGCACGACAAGTTACATACATTCTTGACTGAATGTAAATGAGCGCTAGGCTTCCGTCGAACTGCGGCACGAATGGCCGCGCAACGGGAGGGAAACCCATGAGGGCCTGGCTTTTTGTCGGCGCCAGCTTCGCCCTGACGGCGCTCTCCGGCGCGGTTGCGGCGCAGACTGATTCCACCGCGACACCGGCGACCTCGGTGAGCGAAATCATCGTCACCGCAGAAAAGCGCTCGGAGCGTCTGATCGACGTGCCGGCCGCGGTGAGCGCCATCCAGGCCCCGACCCTCAATTCGCTCGGCGCTCACAGCGTGGGCGACTTCGCGGCCCTGGTCCCGGGCCTGCAGGTCTCGAACGGCGGCGCCGGCAGCGGCAGCCAGCTCGTCCTGCGCGGTATCGCCGTCAACAGCATCCAGTCCTCCGCGCTCGTGGGCGTGGTGGTGGACGGCGTGCCGGTGGGGTCCTCCTCCAGCTATGCCCAGGCAGGCACCGAATCCTTCGATTCCAGCCTGTGGGATGTTGCGCGCGTCGAGGTGTTGAGAGGGCCGCAGGGGACCCTGTATGGCGCCAACGCCATGGGTGGCCTCCTCTCCTATGTCTACAACGAGCCGAATCTGACCCGCTATGGCGGCGCGATCGAAGCGGAGGGCTCGGACACCGAGCACGGCTCCGGCTCCTGGGCCGTTCGCGGCATGCTCAACCTGCCCCTCGCCGAAGATCGGGCCGCCCTGCGAATCTCGGCCTGGCACGACGACGACGGCGGCTTCATCGACGATCCGACGCTGGGTCGAAAGGACGTCAATCGGAACATCGCCAGCGGCGCGCGCGCCGAACTTTTGCTGAAGCCCACCGACCGCCTGACGGTCCGCCTCGAGGGTGTGTACGGCCACGACCATCGGGACGCGACCGACGAGGCCAGCTTCGACCAACCCACCGGGCAGCCGATCGTAGGTCCCTTGATCCAGACCGCGAACATCCTCGACCCGGCGGTCGTCGACTATCGAGAAGGCTCGCTAAGCCTCGACTACGATGCCGGGCCGGTGAAGCTGACCTCCATCAGCAGCTATCAACGCATGGCGGATGACGAGACCATCAATCTGAGCCTGGGTTCGATCGGCTTCTTCCTGGCCAATTCCGGCCTGGTCGGTCTGCCGACCCCGCCCGCTTCGGCGACAGCGGTCGTGCTAAACGACAGCACACGGAAATTCACCGAGGAGTTTCGAGTCACCTCGAACGGATCGGGGCCCTTCAAATATCTCGCCGGATTCTTCTACACGCACGAGGCGACGACGAACGACCAGGTCGTTACCGGCTACGACAACTCTGGCGTTGCCATTGCGGCTTACAATCCGGCCCTGAATGTCCTGCTGCCGTCGGTGTTCCAGGAGTATGCCGTGTTCGGGCAGGCCAGCTACACCCTGTTCTCCCGCCTCGAGCTGACCGCCGGCGTCCGCTACAGCCACGATGAGACCTCGTTCTCCGACACCAACACCGGAATCCTCTCCGTGCTGGTGCCGAACGTGCCGTTGACGTCAGGCTCTTCGGACAAAGTGAACTTCCTGGCGGCCGCCAGGTATGCGGTCACGGACGAGAGCGCGATCTATGTGCGCGCCGCCAGCGGCTACCGGCCCGGCGGTCCCAATGTCGCGGTGGCGGGCGCCCCGTCGACCTATGCCCCCGACAGCCTGTGGAACTATGAGGTTGGCTACAAGGCGAGCTTCCTCGACGGGCGCGCCGACATCAACCTCGACGCCTTCTACATCACCTGGCGCGACATTCAGGCCCTCACGTCGATCGACGGCTTCAGCGCGATCGTGAATGGCGGCAGCGCGTCCAGCCGCGGTTTCGAAGCCGAGGGCGCGATCCGTCCCGGCCATGGAGTCACCCTGGGCGGCAGCCTGGCCTACACCGACGCCCACCTCGACCAGGATTCCCCCCTGATCGGCGGCCTCGCCGGCGACCCCCTGCCCTTCTCGCCACGGTGGAGCGGCGCGCTCTACGGTGATTGGACCTTCCCGATCCAGGCCGACTGGAAGGGGTTCGTGGGCGGAACGCTGAGGGCGGTTGGCCAGCGCGACATCTCATTCCCAGGGGGTGTGGCCACCGGGGATCCGAATTTCGTCCTGCCGTCGTACGTGATGGGCGATCTGCGCGCCGGCGTGGAGAAGGGCCGCTATCGCCTTACGGTCTACCTGGACAACGTCGGCGATACGCGGGCGCGGATCTCGGCCCTGACCAACGAGTCGACCATCGCTCAGCAGGCCGAGGTCACTATCGCGCGGCCGCGAACAATCGGCGTGAGGCTGGACGCCGGGTTCTGATAGGCGAAGCTTGAGAAGAGCCCTTTCCCGCGGGCGCGTTCAGTCTTCGGCAGGCTGGAGCTTGTCCTGGGTCCGGAGATCGAAGTCGCTGGTATCGTGGCGCTCATGAAGCTGGTGGGAGAGGTCGCCCCATGCGCAGTTGACCATGCGCCCGCGTTTCACCGCCGGACGCGCCGCGATCTGATCGGTCCAGCGGATCACGTTCTTGTACTCCTGCGCCTGCAGGAATTCCCCGCCGCCGTAGAGGAAGCCTTTCGACATGGCGCCGTACCAAGGCCAGACCGCCATGTCGGCGATGGTGTAGGTTTCGCCACCGAGATACTCGACCTCGGCGAGGCGCCGGTCGAGCACGTCCAGCTGGCGTTTCACTTCCATCGCGAAACGGTCAATGGCGTATTCGATCTTCATCGGCGCATAGGCATAGAAGTGGCCGAAGCCGCCGCCCAGGTAGGGCGCGGCGCCCATCTGCCAGAAAAGCCATGACAGGCATTCGGCCCGCTGAGCGGGTTCCGTTGGCAGGAAGGCGCTGAATTTTTGCGCAAGGTGCAACAGGATCGAACCGGACTCGAACACCCGAAAGGGCTTCACGCCACTGCGGTCGACCAGCGCCGGGATCTTGGAGTTCGGGTTCGCCTCGACAAACCCACTGCCGAACTGGTCGCCCTGGATGCGGATCAGCCAGGCGTCGTACTCGGCGCCTGTGTGTCCGGCCGCAAGCAGCTCCTCGAACATCACCGTCACCTTGACGCCGTTCGGTGTCGCCAACGAGTAGAGCTGGAACGGGTGTTTGCCGATCGGCAGGGGCGCCTCGTGCGTCGATCCTGCGATGGGCCGGTTGATACTGGCGAAACGGCCGCCGCTTTCCTTGTTCCAGGTCCAGACGGCGGGGGGCGTGTATTCAGGCGTGTGGGTCATTCGAGAAAGTCCAGGCAACCAATGGACAAAGAGATGGTGGACAGCCTGGCCAAGTCGACCCTGCCCTGCCCGGTCATTGCCGCGTCATCTCCGCCCGCACCTGGGCCTTGACCTCGCCGGCCGGCGCCGCGCCCGGGATCTCGAAGACCACCTCGTCGATGCGGCCGGGATAGGCGAAGGGCGCGTGGTAATCGTCATTGACCGGCGCCAGGGACCGGCCGAGGTCCATCCCGGTGCTGGAGATGAGGAAGAGAAGCCGAGGGATGGCGACTGACGCCACGAGCTTGCCGTCGACCAGCACCTCCGCCTGCGAACCTCCGTCTTGGCCGCGCGGGACCCGAAGTTCGATCTCATGAGCGCCGGGCTCGAGGGCTGCAGACGCCTCCATCCGCGTGTGCTCGTGAAAGTGGTTATAATCGAACACCAGGCGTCCATTGCGGATGTAGAGCACGAAGCCGCTGTTGCGGCTGCCACGCGCCACCAGCGCCCCGTCGACCGGTCCCTTGGGATGCTCAATTCGGATGATGGTCCGCCAGCCGCGAGCCAGCGGCGGGCAGGCGTCCGAGACGATGTGCGACAGCGGTGGCCGGTAAAGGAAGCGGAGCCTCGCCGTGGGCAGGCCCGGCCGCATGGAAGCGCGGAAAAGGGCAAAGGCGTTGCGGTCGTCGAGTGGCAGGACGCCGTGCGTTTCGGCTTCCTTCCACCAAAGGTCGATCATGACCGCGAGGCGCTCCGGCTCGGTCTCAGCCAGATCGACGCATTCGGAGAAGTCCTCGGCGAGGTGGTAGAATTCCCAGCGGTCGTCGTCGAACGGCGCGCCCGACTTATGGTGGGTCACCGCCTTCCAGCCGTCCACATAGATCCCGCGATGGCCGAGCATTTCGAAGTACTGCGGACCCTTGCGCGGCGAGGCGCCCGGGGCCGCCAGCGCCCTGGCGAAGCTCTGGCCGTGGATCGGCATCTGGGCGACGCCGGCGACCTCTTCGGGCGGCTCGATCCCGGCGATTTCGAGGATCGTCGGCGCGATGTCGATGGCGTGGACGAACTCATGGCGAAGGCCGCCGGCGTCCGACGAGCCTTTGGGCCAGCTTACGATCAGCGGATCCCGCACGCCGCCGCCGTGAGTGTTCTGCTTGTACCATTTGAGCGGCGTATTGCCGGCCTGGGCCCAGCCCCACGGGATGTTGCAATGGCTGTTGGGCCCGCCGATGTCGCCCAGCCGCAGCACCGCCTCGTCTGGGTTTTCCCGCAAGCCGTTGAACCATTTCATCTCGTCGAGCACGCCGGCCGCGCCGCCCTCCTGGCTGGCGCCATTGTCCGAAAGCAGGACGAACACCGTATTGTCCCAGCGGCCGATGGCTTTGAGAAACTCAATCAGCCGGCCGATCTGGGCGTCGGTGTGGTCGAGCATGGCCGCAAACGCCTCCTGCAAGCGGGCGGCGAACCGGCGCTCGTTCCCGGAAAGATCCATCCACGGACGGACGCCGGGATTGTGCGGCGCAAGCAGGGTCTCCGGCGGCACGATCCCCATCCTCTTCTGGCGCTCGAACCAGGTGGCGCGGGACTCGTCCCAGCCGGCGTCGAAGCGGCCGCGATACTTTTCCAGCCACGCCTCGGGCGCCTGATGCGGCGAGTGCATTGCCCCGTAGGCGAGATAGAGAAGGAAGGGCCGCTCCGGAACGAGCGAGGTGAGATCGCGGATCATGCCGCAGGCTCTGTCGGTCACGTCCTCGGAAAAGTGATAGCCGTCCTCGGCGCTCGCTGGCGGATCGACGAAATGGTTGTCGCAGGTGAGTTCAGGGTGGAACTGGTCGGTCTCGCCCTGCAGGAAGCCGTAGTAGCGGTCGAAGCCCTTCTGCAGCGGCCAATTCGTGAACGGCCCCGCGGCGGTGCATTCGGCCATGGGCGCCAAATGCCATTTGCCGGCGGCGAAGGTGGCGTAGCCCTTGTCCCTGAGGATTTCCGCCAGGGTCGCAGACGATTTCGGCATGGCCCCGCGCATATTCGGAAAACCGGTGTCGAAATTGGAGATCGCCCGCATGCCAACGGCGTGATGGTTACGGCCGGTCATCAGGCAGGCGCGCGTCGGCGAACAGAGGGCAGTGGTATGGAAACCGGTGAAGCGAAGGCCTCCGGCCGCCAGGGCGTCGATGTTGGGCGTTTCGATGGTCGAGCCGTAGCACCCCAGGTGGGCGAAGCCGGTGTCGTCCAGCACCACCATCACCACGTCGGGCGCTCCCGCTTTCAGGCGCGGCGCCGGCCACCACGGCTGGGATTCGGCGATGGTCTTGCCGATCACGCCGTCGAATGGCTCGCCTGAGGGCGTCTTCTGGATCATGTGGCGTTTCCTGAGTTGGACGGCGGCGCGGTCAGGGCCGCCGCGCCATAGGCGGTTAGCTGGCCGATCAGGCCTTTGCCGGCGGCCTTCGATCGTGCTTCGGGCGGTGTGTCGCGCACCCAGCGCGCAAGGGCGAAGACCACCGTTTCATTGAGCCATTCGAGACGTCGGCCGATCACCTTGGCTGTGACGTCAGGCGCGGCCTGGCGGACCAGGCGGCGCGACCGCCGAACGCCGGTCAGCAATGCGTCGTCGATGGCTCGCCGACCCAGCAGTTTCGGATGGAACATGACCTGGGCGAGGATGGCGATGTAGTCGGCCCCCCATGGTTCGGCCTCGACGACTTCGACTAACGCCCGCATGGTTGCGCGGATGATCAGGGCGACAGTCGGTGCGGGTGGGAGCGCATCGAGCGCGGCTTCGCGCCGGGCGTTGATCGGCGCCAATCGGCGGTTCAACACCGCTGTCAGCACCCCCTCCCGCGAGCCGAAATGATAGTGCAGCGCCGAGCGGTTCTTCTGGCCAGACGCGGTCACAATCTCGGTCAGAGGGACATTGTCCACGCCGCGCTCGGCGAACAGGCGCTCGGCGATGTCGAGCAACTCCGACGGCGTGCCGGAAGTCGGGTTTGCATGACTGACGGCTGAAGCAATCTTCATTTAATACGATGTATTAAATCGCCCGAGCAAACTCGTCAACGCCTTGACCTCAGGTCACGCTTGGCTGCGGCCACTCGCCGTGTAGAACCCAGCGAAGGCGGAAGGAGACACCTATGGGCAAGCTGGATGGCAAGGTTGCGATCGTCACCGGCGGAGCGAGCGGCATCGGAGCCGGCTGCGCCGAGCGCCTGGCCCGGGAAGGCGCCCGTGTCGTCATCACCGACATCCAAGACCACAAGGGCGAGACCATCGCCGCGGACATCGGCAAGGCCGGCGGCGAGGCCCGCTACATCCATCACGATGTGACCTCCGAAGACGCCTGGATCGCGGTCGTGGCCGAGGTGAAGAGCGCCTACGGACGCCTCGACGTGCTGGTCAACAACGCCGGCATTGGCCTGGGCGCGCCGAGCATCACTGAGATGAGCCTCGCCGACTTCAGGCGGCAGCAGGCGATCAATGTCGAAGGCGTGTTCCTTGGCTGCAAGCATGGCATCAAGCTGATGCGCGAAGCCGGTAACGGCGGCTCGATCGTGAACATCTCGTCGGTGGCGGGCCTGCGCGGCGCGGCGATGCTGGCGGGCTATTGCGCCACCAAGGGCGCGGTGCGCCTGTTCACCAAGGCGGTGGCCCTGGAATGCGCCCAGGCCAAGGATGGCGTTCGGGTCAATTCGGTTCATCCAGGGATCATCGAGACGCCGATCTGGATGACCGTGATTCCGGGCGGCGCCTCCGGCGCCAACGCCCCGCCCGACCTCGACGCCATCTCGGCCATGGCCGTCCCCATGGGGATCAAGGGTATGCCCGAGGACATCGCCAAGGGCGTCATCTGGCTCGCCAGCGACGAGTCCCGCTATGTCACCGGCACGGAACTGGTCATCGACGGCGGCATGACCGCCCGCTGACGCCCTAAGCCGAAGCGGCCGCCTGGGCCTCCGCCTTCATTCTGGCGTCCGGAAAGATGCGCAGGAAGTTCTCGGCGTAGAACAGGTCCCTCACCGCCTCGCTGCGATCGCCGAGCGCCGCCTCGAAACGACCGAGCGGATTGCGGCCGCCTTCCACATGCGGATAGTCGGTCGAGAACAGGTAGAGTTCGGGATTCGACTGGTCGATCAGCTCGCCTACCGGCTCGAAAACGAATGGCGTGAAGGCCAGCTGCTCGCGGATCTGTTCCGAAGGTTTGCGGGTGAAGGCCCGCAGCCCCTCGTCGACCCGCCTCCAATGATCGACCACCCAGTCGAGCCGGCGTAGGAGTTCGGGGACCCAGCCTGCGCCGAGCTCCACGACCGCGCCTCTCAAGGCCGGGTGACGCTCCAGCAGTCCGTCGATCGCCATCATGCTGACGAAGGCTTCCGGCGCCTGGTGGGCGATGGCGATGTCCTTGGTCCTCAGGTTCTCGCCGCCCCCCATCCAGTCCCTGGCCGCCGGCCGGCCGGTGTTCATCCACGGGCCGCCGGCCTGAAGGGGCGCGCCGCCGACGTGAATCACGAACGGCGTCCCGGTTTCCGCCAGGCGCGCCCAGAACCGTTCGAGGTCGAAGTGGAAGGGCGAGCGCTCGCCTCCCGGGTGGTGAGGAACCCAGATCGCCTCGAGTCCCGCCTCGAGGGCGAAGTCGACCTCGGCCAGCGCCAGCTCGGGCTCGTTCAGCGGGACCACGGCGACGCCCATCAGCCTGCGATCCTCGCTGCAGAAGGCGGCCATATGCCGGTTCACCGCCCGGGCGGCCCCATAGCGGACGCGAGGCTTGATTTTCGAACTCACCGAAAACGGCTGCGCCGCCGAATGGGTGGGGAAGACCAGCTGCTTGCGAAAGCCCAGCATGTCCATGGCCGTCCGCCGGTCGGCGCCGTCGAAGGCGCCAAGGGCCTGAATCTCCTTGGAGGACTCGATCAGCTTGTCGCCCAGCTCGATCTGGGCGCGGACGTGGTCGGGCGTGTGCCGGCCGCCCTGGGCCATGATCTGGGCCACCTCTTCGTCTGTGACCAGCGAGGCGGTGTAGCGCACCGACCAGACCTCGTCGCGAACGTCCGGATCGGCGTAGGCCTTCAGGAAGTCCGGCAGCTCCATGACGTGGCTGTCGGCGTCGTAGAAATCGCGATGGTTCGGCGCATAGACCATGACGCGCTCCTCCTTTGCTGCGTCAGCCTATCGCCGCCTCAATGACAAATCGACCGAAACTCACGCCCATTCCACGTCGGCCCCGATGGCGGTGAGATTTTCCACGAACTTCGGATGGGCGCGGCGGATCGGATCGGCATTGAGGATGGTCGACTGGCCCTCGATGCTGGCCGCCAGCATCAGAAGCGCGATGGCGACGCGGATGATGTAGGGGCTCTCGACCCTGGCCGGGCCGAGCGGCTTGCCGCCGAAGGTGATCACCCGGTGCGGATCGCACTGCAGGGCGTGGGCGCCGAATTTGGCCAGCTCCGAGGTCCAGCCGAGCGCGCCTTCATAGACCTTGTTCCAGAACAGCATCTGTCCCTCGGCACGGACGCCCAGGGCGACGAAGATCGGCAGGAGGTCCACCGGCAGGTAGGGCCAGGGCGCGGCCTCGATCTTGGGCAGAATGTAAGACGTGAACGGCGTTCGCACGCGAAGCGGCCCGTCCGGCTGGCTGTGTGACCACCCGTCCTTGTGGACGATTTCGACGCCGAACTTGGAGAAGGCGCGATCGATCAGCGGAAACTGTTCCGGGTTGGCGTTCTTCACGGTCACCTCGCCGCCGGTGATCGCGCCCAGAGCCAGGAAGGTGGTGATCTCGTGGAAGTCCTCGGCGAAGGCGTAGTCGGCGCCGCCCAGCCGATCGACGCCCTCGACCGCCAGCCGGCTGGCGCCCACGCCTTCGATGCGCGCGCCCATCAGCTTGAGGAAGGCGCAGAACTCCTGCACGTGCGGCTCGCAGGCGGCGTTGGTGAGCTGGGATTGGCCGCGCGCCTTCACTGCGCACAGCACGAAATTTTCGGTGGTTGTCACCGAGGCGTAGTCCAGCCAGTGCGTGGCGGCATGGAACGGACGGTCGAGACTGATGGCCAGGGTCTCGCCGCGCTCTTCGACGGCGGCTCCGAACGCCTGGAAGACCTCGATGTGCGGGTCGATCTCGCGCGCGCCGAGGGTGCAGCCCTTGACCTCACCCTCGAGCCTCGCCTCACCGAACCGCGCGATGAGCGGCGGGATGAGCATGATCGACGAGCGCATGCCGTCCGGCAGCGAGGCTCCGTCTCGAGCCCGCGCGGCGGCGTGGCTGAGGCGCAGCACCTGCGCCGACCGGTCCCAGTCGACCTCGCTGCCCAGGGCCTGAAAAAGACTGAGGATCTGGGTGACGTCGGTGATCTCGGGCAGATTTCGAAGGGTCACCGGTTCATCGGTGAGAAGCGTGGCGCAAAGGATCGGCAGCACGGCGTTCTTGTTGGCCGAGGGCGTGATCCGCCCCTTGAGGGGCCTTCCCCCGCGCACGATCAGATTGCTCACGGCAGCTCCCGAGGACTTGGCTCGCCGGCCTTTAGCACTGTTTCGGCGCCTCCGCGCGAGAGGCCATTGCCGGTCTGCAAGCGCAACGCTTCGCGCAACAAAGGCGTTTTTTGAGCGGGACACTCGATCAAGGAGGATGACATGATCAAAGGACCGGCTTTCTGCGCTGTGCTCGCCATCGGCGCCGGCCTCGCGGGTCCGACCCTGGCCGCTGACCGTGAAGCAGGCGTGCCGCTCACGCCTGTCGAGGCGGTGGGCGGTTGGACGCTCTCGACCCAGGGCCGCCCGGTATGCATGGTCCGCCTTGGGGCCCGCCACACCGTGCGGACGGACGGTGACTGCTCCGGTGCGCTCTCAGCCCAGCCCACCGGATGGGCGCCGACCCATGATGGCATGCGCCTGACCGGTCCCGGCGGTCAGACGGTGATGGCCTTCGACCGCTGGAGCAACAGCCTGTTCGTCTCCGAAAAGGGCAGCACTGCCGACGTTCAGATGCGCCGCGGCGACTAGTCGCGCCCCCGAAGCCGATGCTCGAGCGGTCTCGCCCTTGAATCCATCCGGCGCCGCCCCTAATCTATCTCGCCCTGAAATTCGTCGCCCAAGGCCGAATCGGGCTGTTCAAAGCAAAAGGCGGATCTGGCTCACCCGACGATGGACAAGGTACCGATGACCGCCGAGGGTTTTCACACTCTCGACGAAGAGTTGAGGCGTCTCAAGACTCAGGAGCGGCCGGCGATCACGGCCGCCATCGGGGAGGCTCGCACCCATGGCGACCTCTCGGAGAACGCCGAATATCATGCGGCCAAGGACCGCCAGGGCTGGATCGAGAGCCGGATCGCCGAGATCGAGGATCGCATGGCGCGCGCCCAGATCATCGATGTTTCGCGCCTTTCCGGCAGCCAGGTGAAGTTCGGCGCCACGGTGAGCGTCGTCGACGAA
The DNA here is from genome assembly GCA_036491275.1 of Caulobacteraceae bacterium. Lineage (GTDB taxonomy): Bacteria > Pseudomonadota > Alphaproteobacteria > Caulobacterales > Caulobacteraceae > Acaudatibacter. The sequence goes on along the minus strand of DASXCH010000171.1, from coordinate 3,162 downwards.
GACACCGAGGAAGCGGCCCGCTACCAGATCGTCGGCGAACACGAGGCCGACGTCCGCTCTGGCAAGATCTCCATCGCCTCGCCCATTGCCCGGGCAATGATCGGCAAGGAGACCGGCGACGTGGTCGAGGTCAATACGCCCGGCGGCGTCAAGGCCTACGAGATCCTCAAGGTCGAGTGGGTCTGAGCGGCGCATGGCCGCCGCCGAACCGCGCTCCGTTCGTTGCCTGATTGTTGGCTCCGGCCCGGCCGGCTACACAGCCGCGGTCTACTCCGCCCGCGCCCTGCTTGAACCGGTCCTGCTGACCGGCCTCACGCCAGGCGGCCAGCTGACCATCACCACCGACGTCGAGAACTATCCGGGATTTGCCGAAGTCATCCAGGGCCCCTGGCTGATGGAGCAGATGCGCGCCCAGGCCGCTCATGTCGGGACCGAGGTTATCGACGACATCGTCCTTTCCGCCGATCTTTCGCGGCGGCCTTTCCGGCTGGAGACCGATTCCGGCCAGGTTTGGCTCGCCGAGACCCTGATCATCGCTACCGGCGCCCAGGCCAAGTGGCTGGGCCTGGAAAGCGAAGCCGCCCTTCAGGGGTTCGGCGTCTCCGCCTGCGCCACCTGCGACGGCTTCTTCTACCGCGGCAAGGAAGTGGTCGTGGTCGGCGGCGGCAACACCGCGGTCGAAGAGGCCCTCTTCCTCACGACCTTCGCCACCAAAGTGACGCTCGTCCATCGCCGCGATGAGCTCAGGGCCGAAAGGATCCTGCAGGAGCGCCTTTTCGCCAATCCCCGGATCGAGGTTGTCTGGGACCATCTGGTCGAGGAAATCCTCTGCGCCGGCGAGCCGGCGGCGGTCGGCGGCGTGAAGCTGCGCCATGCGCAGACCGGTGAGATGCGCGAACTCGCCTGCGACGGTGTGTTCATCGCAATTGGTCATTCGCCAGCCTCCGAGGTCTTCGCCGGGCAGCTGGCAACGCGTGCCGGCGGCTACATCACCGTCACGCCCGGCTCGACCGCGACCTCGGTAACGGGCGTTTTCGCCGCCGGCGATGTCACGGACGACATCTATCGCCAGGCGGTCACCGCCGCCGGCATGGGTTGCATAGCCGCGCTGGAAGCCGTGCGGCTGCTCGCCGAGGAGGACCACGCGCGCGCCCATCGGCCCCTTTCCCACGCCGAAGCAGAGAAGATCGGCGTCTGGTGATCGTTCGGCCGGTCCGGCCGGCAGATTTCCCCGCGATCCGCGCGGTGGCCGCCGCCGCCTTCGGGCGCGCGGAAGAAGCCGACATGGTCGATCAGGTCAGAGCCGGCGGCCAATTGCTTTTCGAACTGGCCGCCGAAGCCGACGGCGCCGTGGCGGGCCACGTCCTTTTCAGCCGCATGACCTGCGAGCCGGCGGCCGTTGTCGCCGGCCTGGCGCCGCTGGCGGTCGCCCCCGGGAAGCAGGGGCGGGGGATTGGCGGCGCGCTCGTGCGTCAGGGATTGGAGGCTTGCCGGGAACTCGGCATGGCGGGCTGCGTGGTTCTGGGCTCGCCCGCCTACTACGGCCGCTTCGGCTTCCGTCGCGCTCCGGCATCCATCACCTGCCGCTATTCCTCGCTGGAGGCTTTCCAGGCCGTGGCCTTCGAGAACGGGGCCTTTGCCAGGCCAATGACCCTCGCCTACCCGCCAGCCTTCGACTGAGCCGCCATCACGATTGGACAATTCTGACCCGATGGGGGTTTTCGCCCGGTCCCCGGCGGGCTATATGACCCTTCAAGCTTATGCTCACATTAAGCATAAGTGAGGGGGCGCAGGCCTGATCCGGCCGACGCCCCCTTTAAAAGGCGCATAAAATGCTCAAAATGAGCATAAGGAGGACGCCATGGCCGACGGATCACTCAGCTTCACGCCCGCGGTCGAAGTCGCGACCCGCCCTGTCTGGAACAAGCTCAGCGGTCAGGTTTCGCCGCTGGAATGGCGGCTGCAGGCGCCCCTGATCGACGAGATCAACCGCCTCAAGCGGGAAAAGAACGCCGTCATCCTCGCCCACAACTACATGACGCCTGAGATATTCCACGGCGTCGGCGACTTCGTCGGCGACAGCCTCGGCCTGGCGCGCGAAGCGGCGCGCAGCGATGCGGCGATCATCGTCCAGGCCGGCGTGCATTTCATGGCCGAGACCTCCAAGGTCCTTTGCCCGGAAAAGAAGGTGCTGATCCCGGATCTCCGAGCCGGCTGTTCACTGGCGGCCTCGATAACGGCCGCCGACGTCCGCCTGATCCGTCAGCGCTATCCCGGCCTGCCTGTGGTGACCTACGTCAACACCTCGGCCGAGGTGAAGGCCGAGACCGATGTCTGCTGCACGAGCGCCAACGCCGTCCAGGTGGTTGAAGCCATCGCCGCCGAATTCGGCGTCGACCGCGTGATCCTGCTGCCGGACGAGTTCCTCGCCCGTAACGTCGCCCGTCAGACGGAGATCGGCATCGTCGCCTGGCGGGGCCGCTGCGAGGTGCATGAGCGCTTCACCGCCGAGGACGTGGCCGAAATGCGCGAGGCCTGGCCAGACGCCCTCGTCCTCGCCCACCCCGAATGTCCTACCGAGGTGTTGGAGGCGTCCGACTTCGCCGGCTCGACGGCGGCGATGAGCGATTTCGTCGTCAAGCGTCGGCCCGCGCGCGTGGTGCTGATCACCGAATGCTCGATGGCCGACAACGTCGCCTGCGACGCGCCGGAGACGGAATTCGTGCGGCCGTGCAACCTCTGCCCGCACATGAAGCGGATCACGCTGGAAAACATCCTGGAATCCCTGCGCCTGGAGCGCTTCGAGGTGATCGTGGCCGATGACGTCGCGGTCCGCGCCCGCGCCGCGGTCCAGAGGATGATCGACCTGCCGCCCCCGGCCGTTCCCGCGCGCTACGACCTCGTCAGGGCGCGCCATCACGTGGATGTCGAGCTGATCTGAGTTTCTGATGACGGAGCAGGTCCATTTCGACGGCGTCCTTGTCATCGGCGCCGGGCTCGCCGGCCTCACCGCCGCGCTGGCCACCGCGCCCAGACGCGCGCTGGTCCTCACCCCGGACCTGCTGGGCGAGGGTTGCGCCTCATCCTGGGCCCAGGGCGGCATGGCCGCGGCCCTGGCCGACGATGACAATCCGGCTTTGCACGCCACCGATACCCTTGCCG
>DASXCH010000170.1:0-11032 GCA_036491275.1 Caulobacteraceae bacterium | reverse complement strand
ATCTGGATGAGGAAGAGAAGCGACCGCGACGAGCCGCTTGCGGCGAGGAGCGTCCGCTAGCTCGCGGCGGTCGAAGGGCGAGCCGCTCGCGAGCGCGGAACCTGTGGGTAGCGAACTATCCGGCTAGGCCCGGAGCGCCGGCGTCTCGCCGGCATCCTGGAGTCACAAGGGCCGCCGGCCGGCTCGCATTCCTGCCGACGGCCCCTGCTTAAGCCTCCAGCGGAGTGCTTGGGGACCGCCGGGAGGAAGCACAGGTAGGTGTCGTCCGCCGCAATTCAATCTCTGCCTTAGGCCGGCGCGCCCTCCGGTCGCTGGTATCGAAGGTCGTCAGGTGCACGGAGTCCCGGCCCAGCCACTTCAGGAGGGCCACAGCATCTGACTGGCGTTCCAACGGCACTTTCATGGCGGCGCGTACGATATCCGCATCGATCTCGTGGGGCATGAAATCGAGGATGGCGCCTGGGGTCGTTTCCAGGAGGGGCGCGACGTGCCTGAGCCATGCATGGGAGAGCCTGCGCACCCCCCTTTCGAGCAGGCTGATCTCGGGGACCGTCTCACCCACCGCCTCGGCGACCTCGCGCTGCGTTAGGCCGCGGTGCTTTCGCCACGCGCGGAGATTATTTGCGGGATGAGAGATGGCTCGAGGTCTCATGTTGAGGATCTCCTAGAATTTTCCGAGGCCGCGAGCTGCACGGAGTCACGAGACATCCATTCCAGGAGGGCCATCGCGTCTGTTTGGCGTTCCGCCGGCACGTTCATGGCGGCGCGCGTGATATCTCCGTCCACTTCCTCTGGCGCGAAATCGAGGATGACGCCGGGCGTCGTCTTCAGGACAGCCGCGAATTGCTGGAGCCAGCCGTGTGTCAGCTTGCGTTCACCGTTTTCCAGAAGGCTGATCACGCAGCCCGTCGTCCCCGCCGCGTCGGCGAGTTCTTGCTGCGTCAGGCCGCGGTAAGTCCGCCACGCTCGGAGATGGTTGGTGGGATGCTTGTTGGATTGACGTGTCATGTTGCAATTGTCCGAATTGAGTTGACCCGATGTGTTCTCTGTTTGTTCTAATCGACGCTCGCGCAGAATGTCAAGGCACGAATGACCGCGACAAGCCGCTTGCGGCGAGGAGGGTCATCTAGGGCGCTCGGCGGCCACCTTCCGGCCAAAGGCGCGCAGGCGTGGAGAGAAACCTTCACCCAACCGTATTCGCGTCCTCGTTCCTCGCCGCCATGTAACTCCGCAGGTCGCTCGCGAGCCGCGGGTTGCGGCCGGTGAGATGTAAGAGGCCGTGGAAGTCGGCCTTCAGGTCTAGGGCCGGATCGAACTGGTGGTCGATCAGGATCGACAGCCGCTCCACATAGCGCCGGTCGGTCTTGCGCCCGTGCCAGGCGTGGTGGATCAGGCCGTCGACGCAGCCGATGCGCCCGCCGATGGCGGCGAACGCGCGCCGGTTCCAGGCCAGCTGGTCGGCGCGATAAGCGGGGCTGGCGCGGCCGTCCACGCCGCGGTCGTTGCCGATCCAGGCCCAGGCCATCTGGTGGTCGGCCGATCCCACGATCGAATGCTCGAAGAGGCCGCCCATGGCTTCCAGGGCCCAGCGCGTCGCCGCCCAGGCATAGCCGGTGTGCCACACGGCGTTGGCGTATCCGTCGGCGTGGCCAACGCGGTTGACCCAGCACCAGGCGAAGCTCCGCTTAGCATAGCTCGTGGCGCCCTTGCCGCCCTGGCCGGGCGCCTCCAGCGGGTGGCCGCGCGGATCGAGGTCGAGGGCGAAGCTCCACATCTGCGCCACCGGATTGCGCTCCAGGGCGAAGTGGGTCTGGGCCACCACGTCGGCGTTGAAGAAGGTGATATCGGCGTCGATCCAGGCGAAGTGCTGGGCGTCGGGAAAGAGGCGCATGGCGCTCTTCAGCCCGATGTTGATCAGATTCTCCTTCTGGAAGAACTCGCTTTGCGTGCGCAACTGGGTGTGCAGCGGGTTGCCCGCGTGCGTCACCTGGAAGGGGCTTCCGCCGGCCACCAACTCCACGCGGTGCAGGGTCACCCCGTGCTGGCCCTCCATGCGCTCGGCGAAGGCCAGGTAGTTCCGGGCCGGGGCCTTGAAGCGGTTGAAGTTGAAGAACACGGCGACGACGTGCAGGGTCGCCGCCGCGCTGAACGCGGGCGTTTCGGGCATGGCCGACTCTCATGGTTGGGGGTTGGAGGTTGTTTTGCCTCTCCCGGAAGGAGAGGCCGAGACGGGCTCGCTAGAGCCCGTCCGGGTGAGGGGTTAGGGAACCAGGCCGATTAGGCCGCGATCAGGACGTCTGCATCCTCAATCCATCCGCCACGCCCTCCGCGCCCTGTCGCGGGCCGGTTTGACCTTGGGTAGGTCGCAGAATCGGAGCGGCGGATGTGAGAAGATCAGCGCAAAGATGTTCGGCGAGAGAATATTGATGACCTCGGCAAGAGCCTTCGCTTGGCCAAGCGATGTTTCCGGGGCCAACTCGATCCCGAAATGGACATTCGGCAGTGAGTCGAAATCCCGCGCCTCGAAGCTCAGGTACGGCTCCCCTTTCGGGCCCTCTTTGACAATGCAGCGGGTTGGCACGCGCTCGGTAACCACGTCGTCGAGTTGCATCTTGATTTTCCTTTTGAGGTGAAAGGTCACAGCGCCGCCACGACGGCGATCAGGGCCTGCAGCAGCTTCGAGCCCATCGCCCTGGCCACCGCCAGTTCGGCGGCGCCGGCCTTCTCAAGGCTGTTCAGCAGCGCGGTCTCCAGGGTGGGCAGGTCGGTGACCGTCGGAAGCTCGTCCAGCACGTCCTGGATGAAGCCCTTCAGCACGGCGATCTCGGCCGGCGTGGCGTCGCTGAGGATCGGCCAGACTAGGTCCCACGCCCCTCGGCACTCGGCCTCGAGGAATTCCGTGGTCTTCCCGGCCCACTCGCGGATGTCGGAAAGCACGTCGGTTTCGAAGGATTGCAGGCTCATTGTTGCGGCCCCTTCTTCGCGAGGTAGTTCTCGCCGATCTGCAGGGCGATCGAGCCGATGCAGAAGAGCGCGCCGGTGATCTGCGCGGCGGTGAAGCCGGCGCCGTCGCCCTGGGCGACGAGATAGGCCCCGGCTGCGCCTGAGAGTGTGCTCAGCTGGCCCTTGACTAGCAGGTTGATTAGTCCGTTCACGTACGATCTCCTTTCGGGGGTTTCGGCGTCGGTCTGACGCCCGTCTTCATCAGGATCGAAAGTCGCATCGCCCTATCGCCCACCTGGCGGGCCCATTCGCTGAACAGCATCGCCGCGGCGGCCATGTCGTAGCGTCCGAGGCGGGCGTCGGTCAGCATCACCTCGAATTCGAGGAGGCCGAGGACGCCGAGGTTGAAGGCCATCTCGGCCAGCACGTCCTGGCGGACGTCGTCGAGCGAGCTCCACCATGGAATCTGGGCGTCGAGCCTGGCCTCGACGAAGCCGACGTCGGCCTCCAGCCAGAATTCGGCGTCCTCCAGGGTGCAGGTGACGCCGCGGCGGATCCTGATCCCGGTGTGGCCGTAGCCGATGGTCCAGGGATCGCCGCCGGAGAGCGGGTCGGGGTAGGCCTTGAGCCTCAGGCCCTCGTCGCGCTTCAGGTCGTCGATAAGGAAGGGCGTCGTCATGCGACCGGTCCCGAGAGCTGGCCGCGGATGAAGGCCACGTCCTCGCGGATGTGGGTGATGGCGTTGGTTTCGAGTTCGAGGGCGGCGACGCGCTGTTTCAGCGCCTCGACCTCGGTGTGCAGGCGGCCCCAGCCGACAAGGAAGGGGATGGCCCCCAGCGCCACCATGGTGAGCGCGCCGGCGAGCCCGCCGATCAGGGAGGGATCGAGCATGGTGAGTATCCGGATCTGGAAAGAGACCCCCCTCCGGCTCCGCTGGTCCCCAAAAGGGCGAGAGCAATCGCTCTCCTCCCAGTCCGAGGAGGGGATTGCGAAGCAGTGGAGGGGGGTCAGTTTGCGGCGGTGAAGAAGAAAGGCCGCCGGGTGGGGGCGACTAGGCCTGAGAGCCTGGCGTGTCTTCGACGAAGTAGGAGAGGTCGAGTTCCAGCGTTCCGGCGACCGGGGTCGCCGCGACGGTGTGGCAGGTCGCCTCGACCAGCAGCTTGGCGCCAGTCGTGTTCTTGTAGAGCAGCCCGGCGCTGGCCATCGTCGCATCGCCGGTGACGCCGGCCGCGTGACCGACGGTGGTGACCGCCGCCTTCCACAGCTGCGTCGTGCCGACGATGCCGACATCGAAGGCTAGGGTCGGCGAGCCGTTGCTGTCCAGCTGGCTGTCGGTCACGAGCGTGACGCCGGTGACGATGGCGTTCGCTGGGAGGTAGCCGAACTGGATCACGTCGTTGGCGGCGAGCGTCGCCGGCACGAAGCACTTGGCGTGCAGGTGCTGGGTGACGCCGGCTTCGCCATGCCCTGTGCCGGGCGGCTGGTAGCCATAGGTCGTGACGTTGGGGGCCTGGTAAGTGGCCATGGGGGTTCTCCTGAGTGGAATGAGGAATGAGGCGATGGCCCCTCCACCGCTTCGCGGCCCCCTCTCCCAGCGGGGGAGGAGAGCATTGGCGTTCTCTCCCCCCTGAGGGCGGGGAGGGCCGGCAAAGCCGGGAGGGGGGTCAGCTGTAGAAGTGGACGCTAGCTATCCGCCGTCGCCGCGCAGAACACGGTGACGATGCCGTTCTGGACGCCGTTGAAGTTGATCTTCTTGACGCCGATCAGCTCCTCGATCGCGCAGCCCGGACGGAAACCGTAGTCCTTGATCGTCTCGGTTCGGGGCGTCGGCTCCTGGCCCCAGGCGATCCCGACCGCCCCGCCGCCGCAGAGGAACACCGGACGCACGTCGTGGGCCGAGGCCCCAGCTCCGTCCAGCACTGTTCCGCCGGCGGTGTTCACGGAGTCGAAGTAGGTGTCGATCTCCGGAACCTCGCGGTGGACGACGCCGTCATAGAGCAGGTCGCCGTCCTGGAAGAGCGGGTTGTCCTTCATGCCCGGGCTCTCGCGCGAACGCGCCTGGGTGTTGGCGTTGACGATGGTCGTATCGAGCTTCAGGTCGCGGAACGTCCGGCTGCCGTGGAAGGCGACGTAGAACTCACGCCCGTCGCCGTCGGTGGCCCGGAACGGCCGGATATGAGGATCGGCCTGTTTGGCGATGCGCTTGGCCAGCGACATGATCGCCGCCGAGCAGGTATCGCCGGTGGCGACGTTGCCCAGAGCCGTCGCGAAGGTCGCGTTGTAGTGGCTCTTGAGCGATCCGAAGAGCACCCGGTCGACGTTGCCGGCGTTCCAGCTGTTCTGCTGCGCCACACTCGCCGCGTCGAAGTTCACGGCGTTTCCGCTGCCGTCAACGATCATCGAGCCAAAGGCCTTAATGATATCGTCGCGCAGCTTCTCCGATTCCCAGACCATCAGGGCGTCGCGAGCGGCGTTCCACAGGTCGATCTCGGTGCGGAAGGTGGTCGACTTGGGGAGCCGCACGCCGTTCCTGCGCCAGTCGATGGTGATCGGGCAGTTGTAGTTGGTCAGCTCCTCTTCGTTACCATCGAGCACAGTCGCGCCGGTGACGCCGGCGGCCTTCAGGCGGCCGATGAAGGGCACGTTGATCGTGCGGTAGCTCTCCTCCTCACGCTGGAACTTGGTGAGGATGATGCCGCCCTTGTTGATGTCGGTATTGGTCATGTAGGGGCGGAAACGGGACTGGCGGACATACTCCTGGAAGTATTGGGTCAGCCAGATCTGCCGTTCGTTTGCACTGACGAGGACGGTTTCGGCCATCGCCTATTTCCTTTCTATCCGAGGGCGCTCCGGTAGGCCTCGCCGCCCCCCAGGGGGAGGACGGTCACGCCCGCCGCCCCGTTTCCGGGAGCGGTGGCGAGCGAACGAGGTGGCGCCGGAGACGCCGGGGGTTGCGGGGGTTCTCCCCGGGCCGCCTCGCCCGAGGAACCTGAAGGCTGCGCGCTAGCTTGCGCCGCCTTCCAGGCGTTGAAGGCTTCGAGGTCGGCGAGGCTCACCTGGCGGAGGATTTCCTCCCGGTTGAACGCCTGCGCCGCAGCCTCGTAGGGATCGTCGGACGTCTTCATCTGCTCGTTGAAGAGCGGATCGGTCTCACATTTGGCGAAGGCCCAGTCGTGGGCCTTCTGGACGAAGTCCTTGCCGTACTCCTTCTCCGCGAACCGCCTGCTGAATCGCAGGTTGTCGGCGTAGCGCTGGGCTTCCAGCACCTCGGCCTCGGTCGGCGGGTTCTTGGCCTGCCAGTCGGCGCGTTCCTGCGCCAGGCGCTCCTGAAGGGCTTTGAGTTCCTTCTGGGCTGTCTGACGCTGCTCGCGTTCGTCCAGCAGGGCCGAGATCGGCACCTGCCCGCTCTCCCCCTGCGAAGCGGGGGGAGTACGCCCGGAGGGCGGGAGGGGGGCACGAGGAGCCTCCGACGCCTCGGGATTTTCCCGTAGCGCCGGCGTCTCGCCGGCCTCCTCCGCCTTGGCCACGAACTTGCCGTCTGGACCCCTCTCGGGGCTTTCGGGCGCGCTCGCGGCGCCGGCGTCCTCTCGGAGCGCCGGCGTCTCGCCGGCATCTTTCGAGGCCGGCGTTTCGACTTCAGGCAGCACGGCTTCAGCGGCCGGCTGATCGCTCAGCGCGGCGTCCAATGGAGACTTCATGTTCGACGATCTTCCTCGCCCGTGGCGGCGGCGGCCCGTGCGGCGCGTTCAGCGCGCCGCGACTGAAAATCCTGCGAAGCAGGGCGCCCGATCTCCCGGCGGCGGATGACGGCTCTCAGCGCCGTCCAGGCTGTCAGACGCCCGGTTGGACCCCGGCGGCGGGTTGTGTCTGCGGCTCGCCCTGATCGGGCGTGCCGGCGGAAACCTGTGGTGTCATGGCGCGATGGCCGGTGGTCAATCCGGCCTCAAAGCCGGCGGCGGCATGATCTGCGTGCATCGCGTGCGCCTCGGTCAGCGCGTTCATCACCCGCGCCTGGCCTGAGGCGATGTGGTCAACGGCCGCCGCGCCGGCTTCGTGCGTGCGCGCCGTCAGGTGCGCGGCCTGCAGCTGCTGCGCCTGCGCGGCCCTCACTTGGCTCGCCTCCTCGGCCTTCCGGATCTGGTCGATCAGGCTCTGCTTGTGCGGCAGGGTCGAGAGCGCGATCAGCTGGGTGACGCTCACCTGCTGCTGATAGATCGGGCTCGCGCCCACCAGGCGGACGATCTCGTTGAACTGCTCCTGGGCGACGGTCCCCATATCCGGCGTGGCGTCGATCTCGATGTCGACGTCCATCTCGGCCACGGCGTTGCGGTAGCCGAGCACGCCCGGCGTCAGGTCCGGCTCGCCAGTCTTGGGATCCGGCTCGAGGCTCGGCGCCCCCAGCACCGGCTGGTTGAGGCCAACGAACTTCGGCGCGTTCTCGTCGTCGGTGACGCGGATGAACTGAGGCGCGCGCCAGAACTGCTTCACCCTGGCCCAGCACTGGCGATAGACGCGCAGCTCCCAGTCCTCCAGCGCCCCATAGATCGGGGCCAGCTCGATGAGGCCCGCCTGCTGGCGCGCCATCAGGGCCCGGCCGCTGGCGTCCTCGACGCCGCGGCCCAGCACCGCGGGGTTGGGCGCCATGCGCTCCATCTCGCCCTTGGCCTCGGCCAGCAGCTCGACGTTGCCCTGGAACTCGGCCGTCGATGGCGCCATTTCCCAACCCGGCGGGATGACCCCGTCGGGCCTCGCGGCCTCCGTCCGCACCCAGTCGCGGTCGGCGTTGGTCCCTTGCGGGTCCTTCAGCTGCACGCGGCTGGCCATCAGGTGGTGCAGCGCCTTGCTCCGGCGCTTGTTGATCTCGTCCTGGATGGGGATCATGTCCCACACCGCGCCATAGCGCATGTTGTCGCGGCGGACATAGGCGCTCATCACCTCGATCGGACAGTCCGGCTTGCCCTTGTGGTCCGTGTACGGGCTGTCGCCCGCTTCGAGGATGTCGGTGACGGTGAACACCGCCCGTTTCCAGCCGCCTTCGCGGTAGTAGATCTCCACCACCATCAGGCGGCGCTGGCGGCGATCCACCCAGGCCCCGCCGGTGGCCGATCCCTGGATCGGCCGGTCCTGGTAGGACTGGTCGGGCATGATACCGCCGCCGGTCCCGGTCTCGACGGTGGCCTCGATGGCGGCCTGCTTCTCCGGCCACAGGGCCGCGGCGTCGTCGGCATACATCCACTTGGCGATGCCGAGGAAGCGGGCGTCCTTGTAATCCCGCCTGCGGCTGCGCGGATCGCCGAAGAACTCCTCCCAGCGCACCTGGGAGATGGTGACGTTCTTGTCCGCGTCGGCGCCCACCAGGACGGCCATGGCGCCGCAGATCAGCATGTCGAAGAAGCAGTCGCGCTTGACGGACTTGAAGCGGTTGAAGTCGGCGACGTAGCGCAGGATGTCGGTGGCCGTGTCCGCCTGGTCGGTGTTCGAGGGATTGCGCGGCCAGGCGCGGGGATCGGTGCGGCCCCGGTCGGCGACGCCGACGATGCCGTTGATCGCCGGCTTGATGCGGTTGACAACGATCGGCGGCTGGCGCCGCTTCTCGAGGATGGCCAGCTGGCGCGGCGCGATCTGGTCGCTGTCGTAGTAATCCTGGCACTTCAGGGAGTTCAGGCGGGCCTGCTCAGTCAGCTGCCGCGCCTCGGTGAAATAGCGCTTCAGCTTCTCCAGGTCGGGCTTCCCGGCCGGTGCAGTCAGGGAGTCCGCCGCCGGCGCGATCTCGCCTTCATCGCGTGTGGGTGCGCCCATACGGGACTCCTTATCGAATAGGAGCCGCCATCCCGGAACCTTCCGGATCTCGTCATCCGGGCCGATCGCTGCAGTCGCGAAGAGCCGGACCCTGGGGTCGATGTCTCGACAGGCCCAGGGGTTCGCATCAGAGGCCGCTGGCCATCGTGCGAGGTGACGAAGAAAAGGAAATTTCCGGGATGGCGGGGTCGGACGAAGGCCAGGGGGGGAGCGCCAAGCGCACCTTCGTCCAATTTATATATTGTACCACGTTAAGGACCGGTCGTGTCAAGCGATATTTTTGCGCATAGCAAGTTTCACGCTCATGGCCGGCGGCCGGGCGCGCCCGCCCGAAACCCCGGTTGCAGGCGGTTCAGTCGGTTAGGTTAGAGAGGATTTACAGGAAATGGGAGCTTGGGCTTTGGAGTCCGACCCTGCCAGGCGCACCTTCGTCCAATTTACGTATTGTACCACCTTATGGACCGGTCGTGTCAAGCGGATTCTTGCGAAGAGCAATTTTATTTTCGCCGCCGTCTCCGCGCGCGCACCCCCGGGGCGGCTTAACTCCCGGGTTAAGGCGGATCACCTTTCTCAAAGGGCCTCCGTTGGGTGGCGCCACGCCAAAGCTGGCCGCGGGCGTGGGAGCCATACCTTGCTGCGCCGCTTCTTCGCGGGGAAAAATTTTTCATTCCCCTATTGCATTTTGCCAGGAAGATCTCACATTGCAAGGATGACCCAAGAGACATCCCCCTGGAAAGCCCAGCCCGGCCCGCAGCAGGCCTTCGTCGACAGCAAGATCGACGACGTCGTCTATGGCGGCGCCCGCGGCGGCGGCAAGACCGACGGCGTGCTGGGCGAATTCGGCTTGCATGCGGCAAAGTATGGCGCCGACGCTCGCGGCCTGCTGGTGCGGCGGACGCAGATCGCCCTGGCGCCGACTGTCCTCCGTGCGCAGGAGATCTATGGCGCAGGCGCGCGCTGGCTGGAGTCAAAGTCGCGCTTCGAATGGCCGAACGGGGCGGTGCTCTTTGTCCGCTATCTCGAGAACGACGCCGACGCCAACGGCTATCAGGGCCACTCCTACACCCGCGTCTATGTCGAGGAGCTGACGCAGTTCCCGAACCCGGCCCCGGTCAATAGGCTGAGGGCCACGCTCCGAAGCGCTGCTGGCGTACCCTGCTATTTCCGCGCGACGTGCAATCCTGGCGGCCCGGGGCACAACTGGGTCAAGGCCCGTTACATCGACCCGGGCGCCTACGCGGTCACGGTTGAAGACTTTGTCGATCCGTTCGACGGCACGACGAAAACCGCGGGGAGAATGTTCATTCCCGCCAGGCTGTCCGACAATCCCAAGCTGCTCAAGAACGACCCGGGCTACGTCACGCGCCTGATGCAATCGGGCTCGGCCGAGTTGATCAAAGCCTGGCTCGACGGAGACTGGAACATCATCGAGGGCGCCTTCTTCGACAAGTGGTCGGTGAAGAACATCGTCCGGCCGTTCAAGATCCCGGAACGCTGGACGCGCTTCCGCGCCTTCGACTGGGGCTTCGCATCGCCCTTCAGCGTCGGCTGGTGGGCAGTCGCCTCGGAGGCGTGGCGGGCGGAAAACGGCGCGGGCGCCGAAATCAAGATCCGCAAGAACGCTCTCGTCCGCTATCGCGAATGGTACGGCCTTGGCACGGATTCCAAGGGCGCACGCCTCCCCGCCGAAGCCATCGCCGCCGGCATCCTGGCGCGCGAAGGACCGCCGGGCCTTCGGGAGGAGATCGCCGATTCGGTGGCCGACCCGTCGATCCGCGCCCAGGACGGCGGCCCCTCCATCAGCGAGCGCCTGGCCGCCGCCGGGTGCAACTTCCGGCCGGCCGACAATACCCGCCTCTCCGGCTGGGACCAGCTGCGCGCGCGCATCGCCGGTGACGAATTCGGCCCCATGCTCTTCGTCTTCGACACCTGCCGCGATTTCATCCGCACCGTTCCGGTGCTGCAGCACGATCCGATCAAGGCCGAGGACGTCGACACCCGCGCCGAGGACCACATCGCCGACGAGACCCGCTACGCCTGTCTCAGCCGCCTGCTCACCGCTCCCCCGCCGGGCGGGCGCTGGGGCGCCGAACGCTCGATCATCGATGACTACGAGGACGACTGGATGACGGTGTGAGTGGGACGCTCACGCTGGCCTGCTCGTGCAGGTTGGAAACGCACTCCATCCCTTCGTGGTGAAAGAACGAGTCGTTCAGGTGCATCGCCCCCCCGCCTGGCACCAGGAACACATGCTTCACGCCCTGCCGGGCGACGAAATCGGCCACGTAGT
>DASXCH010000169.1:0-11325 GCA_036491275.1 Caulobacteraceae bacterium | reverse complement strand
GATCGCCTCGCGGCGGCCGGCGAAATCCTCGATATGCTGTTGCATGCCGCAATAGAACTGCACCCCGGCGAAGCTGAGATTGGGAGCCTCGTCGATCTTGCGCGCCAGGGCCACGGCCGCGTCGGCGTCGGCGACACCGGTGCGGTGGATGCCGGGATCGATGTCGACGACGAGGTCGAGCCTCGCGCCCTTGGCGATCAGGGCGTCAACCGCTTCGGGATTGTCGACCGCCGCCATCAGGCCTTTGCAACGGCCGGCGAGGCCCGCCAGGCGCTCGACTCCCATCACCCCCACCACCGGCGAGGTGATGAGGATGCCGTCGATCCCTGCGTCGGCCAGGGCCTCGGCTTCGCCCAGCTTGGCGCAGCACACCCCGAGCGCGCCGGCGGCGATCTGGCGTCGGGCCAGCGTCGCGCACTTGTGGGTCTTGGCGTGAGGCCGAAGGCTCAGCTTCGCCTTCCCGGCGAACCTCGCCATGGCGGCGATGTTGCGGTCCAGGGCGTCGAGATCGACCACCAGGGCCGGCGTCGCCATGTCCCGGCGACCGCCCTGACGGCCCACCAGCGCCGCGTTCAGCGGCTCGACCTCGCTCACGGCCGGGCCTTCACAGCGAGAAGGCGAAGAGCTCGCGCAGGTGCGCGTTGAGGAATTTGGCCTCGGGGTCCCATTGCGTTCTCACCTCGCCCCATTTCGCGGCCTGGGGATAGAGCCTCAGCACATCCTCGGATTTGAGGCTATGCCGCTTGGCCCAGTGCGGGCGCCCGCCGTGGGCTGCGAACACCGCCTCGATCGCGGCGAAGGCCTCGCGCCATTCCATCTTGGCGTATTGGTGGAAGGAGATGGAGATGCAGTCGCGGCCGTTCATCGGCGAGATCCAGATTTCGTCCGCCGCCACCGTGCGGTATTCGAAGGGGAAGATGATCGGCAGCTTGCGCCCGCGCACCTCGGCGATGGCGGCGCGCAGCGCCTCGGCCCCGTTCCCGGCCGGGATCTCGTATTCCATCTCCTCGAACCGCGTCGGGCGCTCTGACGGGAAGATGCGATAGGCCGGCGCCGCCCGGACCGACGGACTCATCGCCTTGGTGATCATCCGCTGCAGGCCGGGCGCCAGGCCAGGGAACAGGCGCGCGAGATCGCACATCAACTGCATGGCCCCGCTCTCGATGTCGACGCCTGGCTGGTCGTCGCCCTCCTCGACGATCTCCAGGATCTTCACCAGGGCATCGTCCGCATAAGGGAACACGAAGAATTCCGCATGGCGGTGACCGTCGGCCACAGCGTCCCAGCCGTCCAGGATCTCGGCGAGCGGCGCGCGCCGGAGAGTCTCCTTGAGGCGGTAGGCCGGCAGCACCGAGAGCTCCACCTTCGACATTACGCCCAGCGCGCCCAGGCTCACCCGCTGGGCTTGATAGAGGTCGCTCTCGCGGGTCTCGTCGCACTCGACGATCGATCCGTCGGCGGCGATCAGGCGAAAGCCGCGGGCGAAGGTCGACAGCGATCCCAGGGTGCGGCCGGTGCCGTGCGTGGCGGTGGAAAGCGCGCCGGCGATGGCCTGCTTATCGATGTCTCCCTGGTTGGCGAGCGACAGGCCCTCGGCCCACATAAGGGCGGTGAGCTTGCCGATCGGCATGCCGGCCGGGGCCCAGACGCTCTGGCGGCTCGGCGTCACCTGGAGGCCGCCCTCCATGTCGGCCAGCGACAGCAGCACGCCGTCGGTTTCGCAGAGCGGCATGAAGGAATGGCCCGTGCCGGCCACCCGTACTCGTGCGGCGCCGGCCACGATCCTGGCGAGTTCGGCTTCGGTCTTCGGACGCTCGATCCGTTCGGGATGGGCGAGAACGCTGCCCGACCAGTTGCGCCACTCCGCCATTTCCGACCTCCGCGGCGCTTGAGGACTATTCTCCCAAGCGCGCGGCGCTAGATTTGCCTCAAAACGCGCGGAGATACAGCCATGGACCGGGAACCGGTCCCGCCGAAATCGACTGAGCCCAGTTTCGTGCGCGGCGCCAGGACGCCGCCGCTGCTGGTCGCCACCATAGGCCAGGCCCTGAGCGAGACCGTCGCCCGCTGGGGCGCCCGCCCGGCGCTGATCAGTGTCGCTCAGAACATTCGCTGGACCTGGTCCGCCCTGGCCTTTCGCGCCGACGCCCTGGCCTCGTCCTTCCTCGCCCTTGGCCTCGAGCCCGGCGACCGGATCGGCATCTGGGCGCCCAACTGCGCCGAATGGGCCCTCACCCAGTTCGCGGCGGCCAGGGCCGGCCTCGTCCTGGTGACCATCAATCCAGCCTATCGCCGCGCCGAGCTCGCCCATGCCCTGGTCAAGGTCGGGGCGAAGGCCCTGGTGGCCGCCGAAAGCTTCAAGACCAGCGATTATGCAGCGATGATCGAGGACCTGGCGCCGGAGGTTCCCGCTTCGGACCCCGGCACGCTCTGCGCCGTGGCCCTGCCTGACCTGAAGGTCCTGATCAAGATCGGCGGACCTGCGCGTGCCGGCTGGTTCGACTTCAAGACCGTGGCGGCCGGCGACGCTTCGAGGCTTCCGGAAGTCGCCCGCATCGGCGCTGGCCTTCGGCCCTACGAGCCGGCCAACATCCAGTTCACCAGCGGCACGACAGGCGCGCCCAAGGGCGCGACCCTGACCCACCGCAACATCCTCAACAACGGCTATTTCGTCGGCCTCGCCCAGGCCCTGACGGCGGAGGACCGGATCTGCGTCCCCGTGCCGCTCTATCATTGCTTCGGTATGGTGATGGGCAACCTCGCGGCGCTCACCTGCGGCGCGGCGGTGGTCTATCCAGGCCCCGCCTTCGAGCCGGCCGCGACCCTGGCGGCCATCGAGGCCGAGCGCTGCACCGCCCTTTATGGCGTGCCGACCATGTTCATCGCCATGCTGGACGCGCCGGAGTTCGACCGTTTCGACCTATCGTCCCTGCGCACCGGGGTCATGGCCGGCTCGCCGTGCCCGGTGGAGGTCATGAAGGCCGCTGTCGCCCGCATGCATGTCAGAGACATCACCATCGCCTACGGTATGACCGAGACCAGTCCGGTGAGCTTCCAGTCGGCGACCGACGATCCCCTTGAGCGCCGCGTCTCGACCATCGGCCGGGTGCAGCCCCACCTGGAGGTCAAGATCGTCGATGCCGAGGGCCAAACCGTGCCGCGCGGCGCCGCCGGGGAACTCTGCACCCGCGGCTATGCGGTGATGCTGGGCTACTGGGACGATCCCGAGCGCACCGCCGAAGCGGTCGATGTCGAGGGCTGGATGCACACCGGCGATCTGGCCACCGTCGACGAGGCCGGATATGGCAAAGTTGTGGGGCGCATCAAGGACATGGTGATCCGCGGGGGCGAGAACCTCTATCCGCGCGAGATCGAGGAGTACCTCTACACCCATCCCGACATCGCCGACGCCCAGGTGGTCGGCGTGCCCGACCCTCGCTTCGGCGAAGAACTGTGCGTCTGGATCCGGTTGCGCGACGGGGCCAGCCTCGATGACGAAGCGGTGCGGACCTTCTGCCGCGGCCAGATCGCCCACCACAAGATCCCGCGCTACGTCCGCTTCGTCGACGCCTTCCCGATGACGGTCACCGGCAAGGTGCAGAAATTCCTCATGCGCCAGACGATGATCGAGGAGCTCGGCCTGGCCGAAGTCGAGACCGCGTGAAGGCTGAGGACGCCTCGCGCATCCTCGCCGAGTTCCGACCCGGACTGGAGGTCTATCTGCAGGGCGCGGTGGGCGAGCCCCTGGCCCTGCGCGAGGCGCTGATGGCCGAGCCCGAGGCGCTCTCGGGCGTGTCTCTGACCGGTTGCTTCATTCCGGGGATCAACGACTTCGACTACGCCGCCCTCAATCCCATGGCCCGGCTGACGAGCTTCATGCTGGCGCCGGCCTTCCGGCCCTCCTTCGAGACCGGCCAGGTGGTCGTGCGACCCATGGCCTATTCCCAGATCGTCGAGGCGCTGAGGAGCGGACCGGCGCCGGATCTCGCCATCCTCCAGGTGACGCCGCCAGACGGTGAGGGCGAGTGTTCCTTCGGTCCGTGTGCCGATTTCTCCCCCCTGGTGGCGCGGCGGGCCCGCCGACGCCTTGCCTTGGTCAATCCCCTGCTGCCGAGGCCCCGTCGCGGCCCATCGATTCCCTTCACCGCGCTCGAGGTCGCCATCGAGGTCGAGGCGCCCTTCATCACCGTCGCCGAGCCGGCTCCGACGCCGGCCCACAGTGAGATCGCCCGACGCGTCGCCGCCATGGTGCCCGACGGCGCGGCCATCCAGACCGGCATCGGCGGCGTCCCGGCCGCGGCTCTGGCCGAACTCGCCAAGCGGCGCGGTCTTCGCGTCCACACCGGCATGGTCACCGAAGGCTATCGCCTGCTCGACGAGGCCGGCGCCCTGGCGCCGCGCGAGGATATCGTCACCGGCTTCGCCTATGGCTCGGCGGCCTTCGTGAAGTGGGCCTGCGACCGCTGCGTCTTCGCCGACGCGAACGAGACCCACGGCCCGGCCAGGCTCGGCCGCGTCGATCGCCTGTTCGCCGTCAACTCGGCGCTGGAGATCGATCTCTTCGGCCAGGCCAACATCGAGTGGCGCGCGGGCCAGCTGGTCAGCGGCCTCGGCGGCGCGCCGGATTTCTCCCGCGCAGCCCGGCGCTCGCGCGGCGGCCGCGCCATCCTCGCCATGCCGGCTTCCGCTGGACGCGTCTCGCGCATCGTGCCGCGTCTCGCTTCGCCCACCGTCTCCCTGCCGGGCGCCGACGCAGATCTCGTTATCACCGAGCGCGGCATCGCCGATGTCCGCGGCCTCGCCTTCGATGACCGCGCCGAGGCCTTGATCGCGATCGCTGCGCCGGAGCATAGGGCGGACCTGACCCGGGCGTGGGCTGAGATTCGCCGCGGCCTCTGAGTTCACGGCTGGGCAACCAGTCGAGCCCAATGTCATCGCCGACCGTGAGCAACCAATGCGGCTGAGGTGTCGAACACTGTTCGGGCGTCACATAAGGCTCGAACCACTCGTCGAAGCCCATCGCGAAGCGCTTCGCCTCGCCTGCGCGGCGGACCCGGAAATCTGGGAAATTTTTCCATACTCGATGCTCGACGAGCATTTCGACGGGTGGTGGGCGCGAATGCAGGATCCGGGCAGCGAATGGATGGCGTTTGCTGTGATAGCCGCAGAAGAGGTCGTGGGCGTTACCGGCTTCGTGCCCGAGAGAGCCCCCGGGGTCGCCGTGATCGGCATGACCTACTTGCGGCCCGAGGCGCGGGGTGGTCCGGCGAATCCGGAGTCCAAGCTGTTGCTCCTGCAGCATGCCTTCGATGGAGGAGCGCGGCGCGTCGTATTCAACGTCGATCCCGTGAACGCACGCTCTCGAGCGGCGATGAGGAAAATCGGGGCCGTCGAAGAAGGTGTGGCGCGCAAGGCGAGCGTGACCTGGACCGGACGCGTCAGGGACCTAGTCGTATTCTCCGTACTCGATGACGAGTGGCCGGACTTGCGTAGGCGGCTCGAAGCCCGACTGGCCGCCTTCGGCGCGGCAGGAGCGGATAGCTAAGGCGGAACAGGAAAGTCGGACGCCTACGAAAACCGCTCCCAGGCCGATTGGCGCGAGATCCCTAACGCCCCGCCGATGCGGGCCCAACTCACCTCGCGGCCGCGCAGCTCTTCGACGACGGTCTGCAGCTGGTTGCCCATGCCTTGCAGGGTCTGTTCGATCGGCTTTAGGCGGGCGAGCAGGGTGTCGGAGGCGATCCTGTCGATCGACATGACGTCGGTCTTGGGCGTGCGCCCGGCGAGAATCGTGTCGCAAAGCCCGACGCACTCGTCGCAGATGAAGATGAAGCCCGGCCCGGCGATGAGCTTCTTCACTTCGTGCTGCGACTTCAGGCAGAACGAGCAGTGGAGGGGACCCTTGCCGGCGTAGGCCCCGGGCAGGTCGATCTTTGGCGGCGTATCGGCGGTCACGCGCGGTCTCTTGGGGAAGGGTCAATTTGTCAGGTAAATCCTGACAAAGTTTCTGTCAAGGAATCCCTGACGGCCTTCCTCTTCAGATCGCCATCTGCACGCCCATCTCCACCACCCGGCCGGGCGGGATGGCGAACACCTCGCTGGGATCGGCGCTGTTTCGGGCCAGCGCCAGGAAGACGCGGTCGAGGATGCGACGTAGACCGTGCTCGCGACCGGCTACGAACGAGCGGCGACCCATGAAATAGGAAACCCGCAACGGCTCGAACGACACGCCGGGAATGTCCAACCTCGCCAGGGCGGCGGGGACGTTCGGGCGTTCCATGAAGCCGAACGCCAGGCTCACCTGCACGAAGGCGTCGCTGATGCGCTCGAAGCTCGCCCGGTCGGCATCGGCCACGCGCGGCTGATCGGCCGTGCGTACGGTGACGATGATGTTCTGGGCATGTAGCACGCCGTTGTGCTTGAGGTTGTGCAGCAGGGCCCCGGGCGTCAGGTCCAATTCCGGCGTTAGATAAACCGCCGCGCCATTGACCATGTGCCGCGGCCTGCGGGCCAGGGAGCTGAGGAAGTCGGCCAGGGGAATCCGGTCGCGGCGGGCCTTGGCCGCGACGATGCCGCTGCCGCGGATCCAGGCGGCCATGACCAGGATCACGGCCGAGGCGATGGTCAGTGGCACCCAGCCGCCGGAGAGGACCTTTAGCGAATTGGCCGAGAAGAAGGTGAGGTCGACGAACAACAGTGGCGTGAAGAGCAGCGCGCTGCGCCAACGCGGCCACTTCCACAGCCTTCGCACGACGATGGCGGCGAGGGCAGTCGTCACGGTCATGGTGCCGGTCACGGCGAAACCATAGGCGTCGCCCAGGGCGTCGGAACTCTTGAAGATGCCGACCAGCAGAATGACTCCCACCATCAGCAGCAGGTTCACGGTCGGCAGGTAGATTTGGCCCGCTTCGGTGGCCGAGGTGCGGCGCACGTGGAGACGGGGCAGCAGGCCCAGCTGCATGGCCGAATTGGACATCGAATAGGCGCCGCTGATCACTGCCTGGCTGGCGATCACGGAGGCCGCTGTCGCCAGCACCACCAGCGGTACGCGCAGCGCCGCCGGGGCCATCAGGAAGAACCAGTTCTGGCTCGCTTCTGCATGGCCTTCGGCAATGAACCGCAGCACCAGCGCCCCTTGACCAAAATAATTGGTGGCCAGGGCCGGATAGACCACCAGCAGCCAGCTGGCCCGGATCGGCCCACGCCCGAAATGGCCCATGTCGGCGTAGAGCGCCTCGGCCCCGGTGATGGTCAGGGATACCGCGCCGAGGGCGACGAAGCCGGCGAATCCGTGCCGCAGCAGGAAGCGGATCCCGAAGCCAGGAGACAGGGCGGCCAGCACGCCGGGTTGGTCGAATATGCGCATCACTCCCATTGCCGTCAGGGTGACGAACCAGATGAGGCAGATGGGCCCGAAGAAGGCGCCGACCCTCCCGGTGCCTCGCGACTGGACCATGAACAAAAAGATGAGCACGAACAGGGTGATGAAGATGCTCGCCGAGGCTGTCATGCCCGAGAAGCTGGGCGCAGTTCGCAGGCCCTCCACCGCCGACAGCACCGAGATCGCCGGCGTGATGATGGCGTCGCCATAGAACAGGGCCGCGCCGACCACCCCCAGGGTCAGGACCATGAAGGTTCTGTGGCCAAGCGCACTCTGGGCCAGGGCCATGAGCGACAGGATGCCGCCTTCGCCGCGGTTATCGGCCCGCATCATGAAGGTCACGTACTTGAGGGTGACGACAATCATCAGGGCCCAGAACATCAGCGAGATGAGGCCCAGCACTTCGCCGCGGGTGGCGGCGCCATGCGCCGCCTGCCCCAGAGCGATCTTGAGGGTGTAGATCGGGCTCGTGCCGATATCGCCGAACACCACGCCCATCGAGCCCAGCATCAAGGCGCGGAAACGGCCGCGAGTCGCGGGCGGGGGACTCATGGGCGCCGCCTTTACGGCGTCTTTGCGGCGATGGAAATGGCGGCGTTAGGCCCGGATCCTCGATGTCTCTGGTGCCAGCGGATGGTCCAATCCCGCCTCGAAGGCCGGCGTCGCCTCGAGCACTGCGTCGCGGGCCTCGAGTTCGGTCCGGATCTTGTGGTGCCGTTCGGGCGTGAGCCGCCAGCCGATCACGCACGCTCCGCCCAGCATCACGAAGATGAAAGGCCCCAGCAGGAAGGCGAGGTCGAGGTTGTGTAGGGCCGCCGGGGTATTCACCGCCCCGTCTTCGCCTTTGAAGCCCAGAGCCGGCAGCAGGTTGAAGGTGGCGAAGATGGCGGCCGCCGCGGCGATCTTCTGGGCCAGGGTATTGACCGAGTAGACCAGGCTCATCCGCTGACGGCCTTGGGTGAGGCGTATCTCATCGCCGACGTCGGCGAGCATGGCCTGGACCATCATCCCAAAGCCGGCCGCCATGACCCCGGAGAAGGCCAGGAAGGGGACCTGGAACGCCATGTTGGCCTTGGGCAGGACGAAGATGGAGAGCAGACCCAGCGAAAAGCCGGTGGCCGTGACCATCAAGGTGCGGTGCTTGCTGATCCGCTTGGCCATCCAGGCGGAAAGGCCGGCGCCGGGGATCTGGGCCAGGATGTAGACTCCGAGCAGGAGCCAGGCCTGCTGTTCGGCGAAGCCGCGCGACTGTTCGAAGAAGTAGAGATAGATCGAGCTCATCCAAGTCGGCCCCAGCGACAGGCAGAGCTGGGAAAGGAACAGGCGCAGCAGGTCCGGCTTGAACAGGACCTCGAGGTAGTCGCGAAGCTTTGGCCGGCTGGCGAGGTTCGGCGCGACGTATTCGGGCGCCGCCATCGCGGCCAGGAGGCTGCAAAGCGGCGTCGCGGCGATGATCGTCCAGCCGCAGGCCTCGACGCTGCCCGCGTTGGAGAGTCCAAATGACGGGCCGGCGATGAACACGACCATGGCGCCAAGGGTGCCGACCACGCCGACGGCGTTGATCAGGCCGAAAAGGCGAGATCGTTCGTCGTACTGCGGCGCCAGGGTGGCGGTCCACGCCTGGTGGGCCAGGCTCTGGATTGAGTTGCCGAGGGCGAGGACGAACAGCCAGATGAAAAGATAGATCCCGGAAAATCTCATCGGCGCCATGAACAGCGCGTAGAGCGAGATCATGGTCAACGGCGCGCCCAGCAACAGCCAAAACCGGTAGCGGCCGAGTCGCGAGCGCGTGTGGTCCATGAACATCGCCAGGATGACGTCCACCGGCAGGTCCAGGACGCGCACCAGGCCCCACACCGAGCCGATGGTCGCCATCGGCACCAACAGGTGGCCGGCCCAGAACTTGGGCAGGGCGACGGCGACGGCGAGGCCCATGGCCGAGATTGGAATGTTAGGCGTCGAGAAGGGCAGGGCAATGCGGAGCGGCAGCTTTTGCGGCGCGGCAGGCCCTGATGTCGCCACCGGCGCCGTCTCCTTCAGCTCACCCGATCGGCCATGAGGCCAGGTTCGGCCCCATTGGCAAGGCCGCGCCTGCCAGCTAACCCCGAATTAATTCTGCGGAGGCAAGGCGATGTTCCTTTCGATCAATGGCGCCAGACTGTTTTTCGACACCCTGGGGCCCGGCCTGGCGCTCGAGGCCGACGGCATGAAACCGAGGCCAGCGCTCATCGCCCTGCATGGCGGTCCGGGCTTCGACCATTCGTCGATGCGGCCCTACTTCGACCGCTTCGCCGACACCCACCAGGTGATCTTTCTCGACCATCGCGGCAACGGCCGCTCCGGCGGCGAACCGTCGACCTGGACGCTCGACCAGTGGGGCGACGACCTCGCCGCCTTCTGCGACGAACTCGGCATCGAAAAGCCGGTGGTGTTCGGCCAGTCGTTTGGCGGCATGGCGGCCATGGCTTTCGCCACCCGCCACCCGGACAAGGTCGGCAAGCTGATCCTCTCGTCCACCGCCGCGCGCATGCGCCTGGAGGACACATACCAGATCATGGAGCGGCTCGGCGGGCCGGAGGCGGCGGCCATCGCCCGCCGCTTCTGGGACGATCCGACGCCCCGGGGCGCCAACGAATACATGACCAAATGCATGCCGCTCTATAATCCCACCGGCGGTGAGGCCGCCGCGGCGATCAGAGCCCGGGCGATCATGCGCCTGGAAGTGATGTTCTCCTTCATCCAGGGCGAACAGCGGAAAATGGACTTCCTCCTGGACCTCAGCCGGGTCACGTCGCCGACGCTCGTCCTCGTCGGCGCCCTCGATCCGATCACGCCTGTCGCTTGCGCCGAGGAGATCTTCGCCGCCCTGCCGCCGGGGCTCGGCCGACTGGAGGTGTTCGACAACGCCGGGCACGGCGTCCACCGCGACGAGCCAGAAGCCGCCGAAGCCGTGCTGCGCGAATTCCTGCGCGAGGCCTGAGCCATGAACGCCACAGACAGTTTCAGCCCCGACTACGCCGCGGCCCGGATCAAATTCCGCGAGGCGGCCAGGGCCGCCGGGGCGGCGGTCGAAACGTTCGCCCATCCCGAACGCGGGCCGGGCGGGGGCGATCTTTCCACCGACGTTGCCTTCATTGGACCGAAGTCGGCCGAACGTGTGCTGGTGATGATCTCCGCCACCCATGGCGTCGAAGGCTTCTGCGGCTCAGGGGCCCAGGTCGACTGGCTGCGCCGCGGCGAGGCGGCCAGCCTGCCCGCCGGCCTGGCGGTGCTCTTGATCCACGCCATCAATCCCTACGGCTTCGCCTGGCTGCGCCGGGTCACCCACGAGAACGTCGATCTCAACCGCAACTGGATCGATTTCGCCGAGCCCCTGCCAGAGAATTCGGGCTACGACGCCCTGGCCGACGCCGCCGTCCCTGCTGAATGGACCGACGAGGCCCAGGCTCAGGCGGCGAAGCGGCTGATGGCCTACGCCGGCGAGCATGGGTTCCCGGCCCTGCAGCAAGCCATGTCCGGCGGCCAGTACCGGCATCCCAAAGGGATCTTCTACGGCGGCGACGGCCCAACCTGGTCCAGGCGCACCCAGACCGCGATCTTCGCCGACTATCTCGCCGGCGCCGCCGGCGTCGGCATCCTCGACTACCACACTGGCCTTGGGCCCTATGGCTTCGGCGAACAGATCGTCACCGACCGGCCAGGAACCCCCGGTTACGAGCGGGCACGCACTTGGTTCGGCGCCGCTATCACCTGTCCGGCCGCTGGCGATTCGACCTCGGCCGACATCAAGGGCGATGGCCTGGCCGCCGCGCCGGAGCTGCTGGCCCACGCAGAGGTCACCGGCATGGCCCTGGAGGTCGGCGTCCTCGATCTCACCGCCACCTTGAGCGCCCTGCGGGCCGATGCCTGGCTGCACGGCTGGGGCGATCCGGCCTCGCCCCAGG
>DASXCH010000168.1:0-9006 GCA_036491275.1 Caulobacteraceae bacterium | reverse complement strand
CCTGGGGCGAGGCCGGATCGCCCCAGCCGTGCAGCCAGGCATCGGCCCGCAGGGCGCTCAAGGTGGCGGTGAGATCGAGGACGCCGACCTCCAGGGCCATGCCGGTGACCTCTGCGTGGGCCAGCAGCTCCGGCGCGGCGGGCGACGCTGTCAAACCGGTGGCGAGGAAGAGAAGAAGCTCAAGCGGCTCCTATCCGGCAGCCATGATCCGGAGACTCACGGAAAAGATCAGTCGGGTCTGACAGTCTGATCGGAAATCCCATAGATGCGACGCGGCAACCGCAGGCCCGCGTGGGCCTGGGCCATCGAGGCAGGCGCCCAGATTGGCGGCGGGGGGCAGTTTCACAAAGTCTCGATTTCGGACATCTCGAACGCGCCCCCTGGCGGGTTGGCCCCGATCACCAGGGAGGTATCGTTGGCGAAATGATACGGCGGCGCCGGCAGGTTCAAAGGCGCGGGCGAGCCTTTCATCACGCGGCCGGCCAGGTCGTATCTCGATCCGTGGCAGGCGCACAGCCAACCTCCTGGCCAGGTGGGCCCCAGGGATCCCACGCCAGGCTGGTAGCCCGGCGTGCAACCCAGGTGCGTACAGATGCCTACGAGCACGAGATACTCCGGCTTGATCGAACGGCACCAGGCCTGCACGTACGTCGGCTGCTGCCGGCTCGTGGAGTCGGGATCCTTTAGAAGGCCAAGGTCTTGCGGCTTGGTTAGCTCAGCGAGGTTAGCCGACGTGCGATGGACGATGAAGATCGGCATCTTGCGCCACATGACGACGATCTGCTGACCGGGCTGGACTTTGTTGAGGTCCACGGTCATCGGCGAGCCGAGCGCCAGGGCGTCGGCCGCAGGGTTCAACTGGTCGATGAGCGGCCATGTGAAGGCCGCCGCCGCACCGACCGTCGAAGTAACGGCCAGTATGTTTATGAAGTCGCGTCGGGTGGGTTCCTGGGCGACTTTCTCCAGGGACTCAGTGTGCCCGATTGCCTGGGCCATTGCACCGCACTTTCCGTCAAGCCATTGCAACGAGCCTCCCGCCCTCATGTAGTCGCCAAGCCGCCGGCGCGCCACGCCTCCGATCGGCCCGATGACCGTAAATTAAAGTCACGGCAGGATAAAAAGTAATTCATGTGAAGCGGTCTCAATGGGGCTTGAATTTCGCCGCCCAGCTGCGCTTCGACCTTGTCGTAGCGTCGCGACTCTGCCATTTGATCGGGATTAACGACGCATCCTTGTCGAGACGCCACGGGTCACCCGGTGTACGTACTCGAAGTGTTCTTTCCGAACGAGGCGGGCCCACGCTACGCAGAACGCCTACGAGGCGCGCCCGAAGTCACAGCTCGGATTCCAGAGCTCCTTCATGAGCACGACGGCTGCGAGAAGATCGTGGTCTATAATGGCATGACCCGGCTGTTCTCGGTGGACTGCAAAGGCAACACATCGCCGGGTTAGCGCGCTTCGATGCTCCAGCACCGGCACGCCGCCAACGACGGTCGCCATTTCCAGGCCCCCTCTTCAATAAGCGGCGCGATCAGGGCGGAGATCGATCGACGATGGAAAACAGAGTCATAGCGTGATATTATAACGGGAGAGATCACGGGTGATGGCGCGACACTGGGGGCACACTTCCGCAAAGGCCGAGATCCGGTCTTCTGGCGCATCATCCGCCGGTCCATCCGAAGGCCTCGCCAAGCTTGAGGCCGAAGAGCGCGCCCGCTTGTCCCTGGCGGGGATCTCGTTGGTTTCGCTGCTCGTCGGGGTGATCACGGGGCTTGGCGCGGTGGGGTTCCGCGATCTGATCGGCCTCGTCCACAACCTCGCCTTCGCCGGTCGCCTGTCGTTTGCCTACGACGCCAATGTCTTCACCAAGGCTTCGCCATGGGGAGCCCTGGTGATCCTGGTTCCGGTCGCGGGCGGTATCCTGGTCACGTTCCTTGTCAGCAACTTCGCGCCCGAGGCGAAGGGACACGGCGTGCCCGAGGTCATGGACGCGGTATACTACAAGGGCGGTGTCATCCGTCCGGTGGTGGCGGTCGTCAAATCCCTTGCCTCTGCGATCGCCATCGGCACTGGCTCCTCAGTTGGTCGTGAGGGGCCGATCATCCAGATCGGCTCGGCTCTCGGCTCCGCCATCGGCCAGATGGTGCGCATGCCGGTGGGGCAGCGGATCGCGCTGGTCGCGGCGGGGGCGGGCGCGGGGATCGCCGCCACCTTCAACACGCCGATCGGCGGGGTGATGTTCGCCATCGAGCTGATGCTTCCGGAGGTCAGCGTCTCGACATTTCTGCCGGTCGCCATCGCCACCGGCGCGGCGACCTTCGTCGGGCGCTGGCTGATCGGCGACGCTCCGGCCTTCCGGGTTCCCCATCTGGCCCCGCTCGCGTCCAGCGGCGAGGCGGTCATCACCCTGACGCTCTACGCGGTGCTGGGCGCCGTCACCGGCGTCGCCGCCGCCGCCTTCATCCATGGCCTCCACTTCGCCGAGGATGCCTTCGAGCGGATCGGCAACAGCTATCTGCGCCATACGCTGGGGATGATGCTGCTGGGAGTGCTGATGTTCGCGCTCTACAGCCTCTTCGGCCAGTATTTCGTCGACGGGGTCGGCTACGCCACCGTCGAGTCGGTCCTAACCGGCGGTCTCTCGCTCTACTGGCTGCTGGCGCTGCTCTTTGTGGCCAAGTTGCTCGCGACCTCGCTGAGCCTCGGTTCGGGCTCGTCGGGAGGGATATTCTCGCCGTCCCTGTTCATGGGTGCCGCGCTGGGCGGAGCGTTCGCGACGGCGCTGAACCGGATCGACTTTCCGATCCAGCTGAGCGCGCCGGCGTTCGCCATGGTGGGCATGGGCGCGATGGTCGGCGGTGCCACCGGCGCGGTGATGACCGCCGTAGTGATGATCTTCGAAATGACGCTCGACTACGACATCGTCATGCCGATGATCGTGGCGGTGGCCGTCAGCGTCGGCGTCCGCCGCGTGCTTTCGCGCGAGACGATCTACACGCTGAAGCTCGTGCGCCGCGGCCAGGCAATCCCCAAGGTCCGACACGCCAACATGTTCCTCGTCCGGCGCGCTAGCGAAGTCATGGACCCGGATGTGCTGGTCCGGCCGGCCGACATGGACTTCGGGGCGTTCCTGCGCGAACAAAGGGGCGATCATCGCCTGAGACACGTCGTGGTCTTCGACCGAACGCGGCTATTCGGGGTGATGCGCGTCAACATGAGTCTTCGTCGCGGCGAGCCCGGTCAGGACGCGGGCGTGACTTTGCGGGACCTCGCGAGCCGCGATTTCACTGTCGTCGGCGAGGATGCGATCGTCTTCGATGTCATCGACCGCATGTGGCGACGGGACGCGATCATGGCGGTGGTCGTCAAAGGCCGGGGCGTGCCCAGGCCCGACACGGTGATCGGCGTGATCACCAAGGAGCATGTGGCCGACTCGGTGGCCCTCAGCGTCAGGCTCTATCCGCGGGGATGAGAGGCTCCCCGGCGACCGCGCCAGGCGGATCGGTCAGTCGGCCAGGCGCTTGAGCTGATTGAGCGAGCGCCGCAGGATTGGCTCCTGACGCAGCATCTCGGCCAGGTGGTTGGCCGCCAGATCCTCGATGAGCGCTTCGCCCTTTTCCGCCAGATGAAGCAGCACCAGGCGGCCGTCCTTCGCCGACGACCGCCGCTCGGCCAGCCCCGCTTCGGCCAGTCGGTCGATCATCTGCACCGCCGCGTGATGGGTGAGCATCAGCTGCTCCGCCAGGTCGGTCATGGTGAGGGGTCCGTTCTCGGCCGCCTTGATGGCCAGCAGTACCTGATACTGCTGCTGCGTGACTCCAGCGCGCCGGCTGATCTCCTCGCTGGCGGCGAGGAATCGCCGAAGCGCGTAGCGAAAGCCTGACAGGCCTCTGTATCGTTCGGGGTCGAGCGCCATGGCGTCCCTTAGCCCAATCGCCCAATCGGCCAAAATCGACAGCCTGAGTGGAGCTGATCAAAAATCGTTGCCCATATCACAACATGATACAGATGGAGCCGCTCAAATCACCCTGGGAGGCCAGGAGTCCGGCCATGAATCTCGTTTGTTCCGGCCACGCCCATGTCGGGCGATTTCTCGCGTCACGGCGCTTTGGGGGACACCCTATGGACGATGGAGGACCTTGCGGCGAGGATCGAAGCGGATCGGCCGCAGCCGGGTAGGCGCGGGCCCGACAAGAAACGGAGCGTCCATTGCCAGAGTCCGACCACCTGCGAGGCATGGTGCACCACGTTTACCTGACCGTGGCGAACGTTGCGGCGTCACTGCCGCTCTATGAGTGCGTTCTGACTTTTCTGGGCTATGAGCGCTCCAATGAAGACGCGCGGGGCGTGGACTGGGAAATCGGCCGCCTGGACGGCTCGTTCTGCTCCATCGGGATCAAGAAGTCGGAGGCGAGGGGCCGCCGGCGCCGGCACGACCGCTATTCGCCTGGGCTGCATCACCTCGCCTGGCGCGCCGAGAGCAGGGCTGACGTGGACCGATTGTACGCGCTGCTTCTTCGGATCGGCGCTCGCATTCTCGACGCGCCCGCCGACTACCCGCGCTACGGCCACGGTTACTACGCCGTCTTTTGGGCTGATCCAGATGGGCTGAAGCTGGAATACGTGCATCAAGACCTTAAGCGTGCGCGAGATTTCACACTGAGATACTGCCCCTCGGCGCGCGACCTAGTCTATCATGCTGCGATAGGTTATCTGGGTCGGCCAGCCCCACAATCGGCGAGCGTCGGGGGCTGAGCGCCGGCCGCTCGAGGGGACCATGAAGATCGCGATCAGCGGCGCCGGCGTCGCCGGGCCGACCTTGGCGTTCTGGCTGCTGCGGGCGGGACACACGCCGACCCTCATCGAGACCGCGCCGGCGCTGCGCACCGGCGGCTACATGATCGACTTCTGGGGCGTCGGATTCGAGGTGGCCGAGCGGATGGGGATCCTCGAAGCGGTGCGCAAGGGTGGCTACAAAATGCAGGAGGTGCGCTATCTCGACGCCCATGGGCGGCACGCGGGCAGCATAAACGCCGACACGATGAGTCGTGAGCTCGGCGATCGCTTCACCAGCCTGCCCAGAGGAGAGTTGTCGGCGATCATCTTTCGCGCGCTCGCCGGTCGCGTCGAAACTATTTTTGGCGCCAGCATATCTTCGATCGAACAGTCTCCGCCGGGTGTCGGCGTCGAACTGACCAATGGCCAATCCCGCCAGTTCGACCTCGTCATCGGCGCCGACGGCCTGCATTCGACCGTTCGGCAGCTCGTGTTCGGTCCCGAGGCCGAGTTCGAGCGGCACATCGGCTATTACGTGGCCGCCTTCGAGGTCGGCGGTTACGCGCCGCGTGACGAGCTGGCCTATGTGAGCTGGGGAGCGCCGGGCCTGCAGATCTCCCGCTTCGCCCTGCGCGGCGATCGGACCATGATCCTCTTCGTGTTCGCGGCGGAGCGGCTGGCAGGCCCGGAACCTCGGACCCTGGACGAACGCAAGCGGAC
Organism: Caulobacteraceae bacterium; assembly: GCA_036491275.1. Taxonomy (GTDB): domain Bacteria; phylum Pseudomonadota; class Alphaproteobacteria; order Caulobacterales; family Caulobacteraceae; genus Acaudatibacter. The sequence continues at coordinate 3,510 of DASXCH010000168.1, read as the reverse complement.
AATCGAGCGCGTGTTCGCCGCGTCGAACTGGGAGTGGCCGAAGATCGCCGAGGCTCTGAGGGACGCCGAGGATCTCTATTTCGACCGCGTCAGCCAGATACACATGGACGCCTGGTCGAAGGGCCGCGTGGCGCTCGTGGGCGATGCGGCCGCCTGCGTCTCGCTCGTGGCCGGAGAAGGGACCGGGCTCGGCATGACCGAGGCCTATGTGCTGGCCGGCGAACTCTCGCGACATGACGACCATGCGCAGGCCTTCGCGGCCTACGAGACGCGATTGAGAGCGTTCATCGACGCGAAGCAGGTGTCCGCACGCCGCTTCGCCGGTTCATTCACCCCGCGCACCGCCCTTGGAGTCTGGCTGCGCAATCAGGCTGTCCGGCTTATGGCCATCCCCGGCCTGCCCAATCTCCTGGTGGGCGCGCAGATGCGCGACGATTTCGACATGCCCCGATATTCCAGGTGATGGGTTTGCCGGGTCGTCGGGTGTCCAATGGTGCGCATCGCACCCGAAAGCGGACCTGACTCCGAAACACGGAGACCGTGCGCCCAATTTCAGGTGCGACCCCATGCCGGCGGGCGACTTTTCCAGTAGAAAATGGGGCAATTTGGCGCGGCGGAGCTATTGCAGAGATACGGCGCGGCCGGGACTGCGACCCAGGCGCGCAACCCTCTCTCCAACCTGAAATGCGCTCATCCCGGTTCGCGACGGAGGCGGGCATCCAGCTGGGGTGTCGACGCGGCTTTAGCGCTGGCTCGAAGATCGATGGTCACCGCTCGTGGTTTTGGCGATCCTGCGTTGAGCGGTCGAACGAAGTCTGTCTAGATGATCGGCCGATAGTTGCGGCAACGCCTGGGCTGTGAGGGGAGAACCCTGACCGTCTCCACGGACGACCCACTCATGCTGCGCGGGCGCTTCGCCTGGATGGCTTTCCCGGCTGAGCTCGCGGCGATCGCCTTCGCCTATTGGCTTGCGGCGACGCTGAGTCTCCGTTTCGCTTCCATCAATCCCAGCGCGACGCCAATTTGGCCGCCAACGGGGCTCGCGCTCGGTTTGATGCTGTTGCGTGGTTATCGGATCTGGCCGGCGATCCTCGCGGGCGCGATCGCCGCCAACGTCCAGACTTCGGGTTGGATCTCCTTGGCCATCGGCGTCGGCAACACACTCGAGGCGCTCGCGGGGGCATGGCTCGTGAACGTCCTCGCGGGCGGCGTGACGGCCTTCCGCAATCCGGTTGGTGTCGTCAAGTTCGCGGCAGTGATCTGCGTCCTCGCCACGCCGATCAGCGCCACCATGGGCGTGCTTGCCTTGACGCTGGGCGGCCATGTCGCGCCATCGAGCCTCCTGGCGGTCTGGACCACCTGGTGGCTTGGCGATCTTGCCGGTGGCCTGCTCATGACGCCCGCGCTGGTGCTTTGGGCGACTGACCCGCCCAGGCTCGTCGAACCCTATCAACCGTTGGCCGAGACGATCCTGGTGGTCATGCTCTCCGTGGCGGTCGGCCTTCTAGCCTTCGGCCCCGCGCCGCGGCCGTTCGGCGCCGTCGCACTGGCTTTTCTTGCCGTGCTTCCCTTGCTCTGGGGCGCCCTGCGCGGCAGCGAGCGCGACACCATCACGGCTGCCGTCATCCTCTCCGGCTTCGCCATCTGGGGGACCGCCGCGGGCTCGGGCCCGTTCATCCTGCCGACTTTGAACGGCTCGTTTCTGCTGCTCGTCGCGTTCATGGTTGCCGCCGCTTTAGCCAGTCTTGCGCTTAGCTCAGCGATTGGAGCACGCGGCCGCGCGCTAGTGGAAACGGAAAAGGACTACCGTCTCCTGGTCGGCGCCATTCGTGACTATGCGATCTTCATGATCGACCCGGCGGGTCAAATCACGACCTGGAACAGCGGCGCAGCTCGAATCTATGGCTATGCCGCGGCGGACATCATTGGCCGGCCCCTGACCAAGCTGGCGCCGACGGACGACCCCGCCGACCTCATGGCGCACCTCCGCCAAGCCGCCGAGACCGGCGCTGCAGAGTTCGAAGCATGGCGGGTCCGCCAGGACGGCAGTCGTTTCCGGGCCCACGTCCTGGTCAGCTCCGTTCGTGATGATCACGCCCGGCTCATCGGATTTGCCAAGATCACCCGGGACATTTCGCAGCAGCAGGAGGCGCAGCTCGCGCTTGAACGCACTCGCGAGCAGCTTCTGCAGTCGCAGAAGCTGGAGGCGCTCGGTCAACTTACCGGAGGCGTCGCCCACGATTTCAACAACCTGCTGATGGTCTTCAGTGGCCAGGCTGACATTCTCTCGCGCGGGCTGCGCGATAGCGCGCAGCTGAAGTCTCTGGACGCCATCAAGGCCGCCGTCGCCCGGGGGTCGAGCCTGACGCAGCAGCTCCTGAGCTTTGCTCGCCGGCAGACGCTGATGCCGGAAGTGATCGATCTCGCGCGGACCCTGGGGGCGATGCGCGGCGTGTTGAAGAGCTCATTGGGAGAGGCGATCGCGCTAGAGTTGGACCTTGATCAGACGGTCTGGCCCATCGAGGTTGACGTTCATCTGCTTGAGCTGGCGATCCTGAACCTTACGGTCAATGCGCGCGATGCCATGCCCGACGGGGGAAATTTCCGGATCGGGATCCGCAACTTCGTTCCGGCGGGCTGCGACTTCCCGGGTGAGTTTGTCGATATCTCGGTGAGCGACACTGGCGTGGGGATGACTCCCGAGGTGCTGGCGAAGGCGTTCGATCCTTTCTTCACGACCAAACCGACGGGCAAGGGAACCGGGTTGGGCCTTTCCCAGGTGCACGGGTTCGCGGTGCAGTCCGGCGGGAATCTGAGCGCCGTAAGCCGCCCTGGCGAGGGATGCAGCGTGGTGCTCCGCCTGCCGCGCGCCGCCCGGCCCATCGAGGTCGAACCCAAAAGCCGTGCGCGAGGTCAGGCCGCTGCGGCTGGCCGGGTGCTTCTCGTGGAGGACAATCCTGACGTCGCAAAAGTGACCACGGCGATGCTGCGGAGCCTTGGGTGCAGCGTTGTGGCGGCGGCCGACGGGGTGGACGCGCTCCGCCGACTGGATCAGGGCGAGCGATTCGATATGGTCTTGAGCGATATTGTGATGCCCGGGCCTGTCGACGGATTGAATCTGGCCGGCCGCCTCCGCGCGCAGTACCCGAATCTGCCGGTGGTGCTCGCCACAGGCTACAGCCAAACGACGGAGGCGCCGCGAGGCGTGGCAATCCTCCGCAAGCCGTTTAACCTCGACCTCTTATCCGTTGCACTGGACGGCGCCCTTAGCCCCTCAGCATCCGTCAAGGCAACCAACGCGCAGTGATGGGTGCGATGCGCGGACAGCCGGCTGTAGCCGGCTCTCGCCGGCCTGCGTGAGCTGACGTCCGCTCTAGGTGTGGAGCCTCAATAGGTTGTCCTGATCCAGGCCGAGTCGGCTGATGGGTGTCTGAGACTTTATCCCACCATGCGGGCGATGCCAGTTGTAGCGGTGTAGCCAGGTCGGCAGCTCAGCGGCGCGGCGGTTCG
>DASXCH010000167.1:0-8570 GCA_036491275.1 Caulobacteraceae bacterium | reverse complement strand
CAGCACGCCTGGATGGCGCATGTGGGTAGGATAGACCTCTTCGAGCAGGGCGGCGGACTTCATATAGATCGCGAAGTCGCGGCCCTCGTGGCTCGTTCCGAGCAGGGAGAGGGCGTAGAGGGCGGTGGCGTCGACATCCTCGGGATAGGCCGTGTGCAGGGCCGCCATGGCGTCGGCGTAGCGGAAGTCGCGCGCCTCCTTGGTCCCGTCTCCGTAGAGGATCTCCACCGCCGCCAGGTAGTCGCGTTCGCGTGGAGTCGGCGCCTTCGCCGCGCGCGCCTGGGCGGTCGGGCCCAGCTTGGCCAGGGCCGCGCGGCCGGCCGCCAGGTCCTGCTCCATCCACACTGCGTGATTGAAGGTCATGGCCTCGCCCCAGTAGGCCATGGCGAAGCCAGGGTCGGCCGCCTCGGCGCGCCGGAAGGCCTCGGCCGCGCGCTCGTATTCGAAGTCATGGAGCAGGGCGAGGCCGGAGAGAAACCCTGTCTGGGCAGCCGGCGCGCCTGAGTTGGCGAAACTGACGTCACCGGCATGCACCGCGTCCGCTGACGCGTCACCGGGAACGCCTACGTGAGTGGGTTGCGCCTGGGCCTGTGACGCCAAGGCCAGCGCGATAGCCATCCCGACGTGCGAGTTGTGATGTTTCACATCGGCCCCCGACCTGACTGGCTTGTCGCTCTGTTGATAACAGAGGCTGAAAGACATGTCCGCCTCGGGTCGCCCTTTGACGGTCAGTTGGAGGGACTCAGGCCACGAGAGAAGAACAAGGCCGCTTCGCCCTCGGCCGGCGTGGCGTCGTACAGGTGCCAGGATACTGGACGACATTTTTCTGGTGAGCCAACGCGATCCGCTTACGTCGATTGGAATTGCGACGGCAAGCTGCACGAGAACCAGCGATGCGCCGGTCGCCGGTTCTGGAACGGCTGCGCTTCTGGCGCGTCTATCCCTGCGGGGCGAGTGGAGTAGCGTGGCTGGAGAGGGCCGCAGGGGCGAGGTTCGCTTTCCGCGCGCCATGGGCTAAGGAGGCTCCATGCAATCGCAGAACCCGTTCCTCGACGAGATGTCGAAGCTGACCCAGGCCGCCATGGGCCTGGCCCAGGCCGCCGGCGAGGAGGCGAAAAGCGCCTTTCGCGCTCAGTCCGACAAATGGGCTTCGGAAATGGACCTCATCCGCCGTGACGAGTTCGAGGCGCTGAAGGCCCGGATCGACGCCCTCGAAGGTCGCCTCGACGCCCTTTCCGTCCAATCGAAATCTTGAACCTTCGCGCGAGACGCCGCGCGCGAAGCCCGCTAGCTTCGTGTTGCCGATAGTGTTCGCGAGTCTCCCTGACGCCCTCACAACCAAGGACGCCGAATGGACAATCTCAGACCTGACGTCGACGAAGGCCTGATCGCGCTGGACCCGCTCGACGTGGTCGAGCACGTGCTGTCCGCCGAGAATCTCTCGTTCGACCGCACCGAGGACGGGGATCTCGCCTTCAGTCTGGCCGGCGACTGGAAGGAATATGAGCTGTGGTTCGCCTGGCGGCCGGAGGCCGATTGTCTGCAGCTGTGCCTGTCGATCGACCGCAAGGCCGACGCCGGGCAGCGCGCGGCGGCGCACGAACTGGTCAACCTGGTCAACCAGCGCGTCTGGCTCGGCCACTTCGAGGTCTGGTCCGACGAGGGCGAACTGATCTTCCGCCATTCGATGTGCCTGCCGGACGGCGAGCGGCCGACGCCCGCCCAGACCGCGACCATGATCGACGCCGCGATCGAGGCCGCCGACCGGTTCTATCCGGCCTTCGATTTCCTCCTCGCCGGCGGGCGCTCGCCCGTCGAGGCCGTGGCCGCCTGCATGTTCGAGACCGTCGGCCATGCCTAGTGTGGGTTCCGCATTCACGGCCCTCGGCGGTGGTGCGGAACGACGGAATTTCCTGATTTACAAAACGCCTGACATATTCCTCCGCTCATCCCGGACGCGCCGCGCGTAGCGGCGAGATCCGGGACCCAGGTGTTTTATCGGAGAGCGCCAGCCTTTCATAAAAAGCCTGGGTCCCTGCTTTCGCAGGGATGAGCGGAGTTGTTGGGATTCAGCCTGCTCGCGTGATGACAAAGATGGCCATCCATCTCGCCCCGAACGACAATGCTGATCCGATGTCGCGGCTGCCCGTGCTGATGGCCGGCGCCGGGGCCATGGGCGGCGCGCTCATTGCCGGCTGGCGGCGCGCCGGGTCTGACGTCGCCGACGGCCTGATGATCCGGGACCCGAAGCCCGGCCCCGACGCCCTGGCGGCCGTCGAAGCGGGGGCGATCCTCGATCCGTCCGACGCCGAGATCGCCCGCGCCCGCACCGTGATCTTCGCCGTCAAGCCGCAGATCTGGCGGACGGTGGCGGCTGAGCTGGCGCCCAAGCTCGGCGGGCAAGCGGCCATCGTCTCGGTGGCGGCAGGGATCGGCGCGGACGACATCCGGGCGGCTTTCGGCGGCCGAGCGACGGCGCGGGTGATGCCGACTTTGGCGGCGGCGATCGGCCAGGGGTCCTTCTCGCTCTTCGCCGAGGACGCCACCCTGGCGGATGAGGTGGCGTCCCTCTTCGAATGTCTGGGCGCGGTCGTCCGCCTGACGCGCGAAGACGAGATGCACGCCGCGACCGCGGCCTCCGGTTCGGGGCCGGCCTATCTCTACGCCTTCATCGAGGCTCTGGAGGCGGCGGCGGTGGACGCCGGACTGCCGCCGGGCGACGCCGCCCGCATGGTCCGCGCCACCGTCTGCGGCGCCGCCGCGCTGTTGGCTCAGAGCACGGACGACCCGGCCGAGCTTCGCCGGCGCGTCACTTCGCCCGGCGGCACCACCGAGGCGGCGCTCAAGGTGCTGATGCCGGGTCTGGATCCTCTCCTGCGCGAGGCGGTGGCCGCCGCCACAGCCCGCTCGCGCGAGCTCGGCGGATGAACAGTCGCGACGCCTTGCTGGAAAAGGGTTTGGAGGCTCTGAACGCCCTTTGCGCGGAGCGTCCGTGGCGGGCCGTCACCCTGCGCGATGTGGCCGAAAAGGCCGGTGTGCCGCTGGCCGAACTCTACCGCGCCGCGCCGTCGAAGACGGCGCTCATCGATCATCTCGCCCTACGCCTGGACGAGGCGGCCCTGGCGACCGCCGCCACGCCCTCCGAGGATATCCATGACCGGCTGTTCGACGCGGCCATGGCCCGGATCGAGGCCATGGGTCCCTGGCGCCCGATGCTGGCCGGCGTCGAGGGAACGGCGATCGCGCCGCTCCTGTCACACCTGCCGCGCGCCGCCCGCGCCATTCTCGAGGCGGCCGGCGTTGAGGCCACAGCCCCGCGCTTGGCGGCCATGACCCTGGTCTGGGCCAGGATCGTCCAGGTGTGGCGCGACGACGAGGGCGCCCTCAACCGGACCATGGCCGAAATCGACAAGCGTCTCAAACAGATGCGTTCGCGGCTTAAGGCTGTGGGCGCAGGTTTCTAGAGCCCTGTTGGCGGAATCGCCGTGGCGGACGCCGGCGGGGTGACGGTGACCGTCGCCGGAGGCGGAGCTACGACCAGCGGCGGGGAGTTCCCTGTCGACGATGGGGAGGCCGTCGACGGGGTCACCGTGGCGCTCGCGTTGCGGGCGCTCGATTGCGCGCTCGCAGCCCGTTCGCGCCTGGGCGCCACGCCTACGGCCCTCTCATGCCTGGGCGCGGCGGTGGCGTAACGGTGACGGACAGGCGCGGCCCTGGCGGCCGGCGTCGGGGCCTTTGCGACCGGAGGCGCAGGGGCCGGCGCGGCCGCGGCCATCGGCGCGGGCGCCGGGGCAGCCGAACCTGCGGGCGCGGCGGCAGGCGTGGGATGGTTCATCGCCTCATAGGCAAGCGCGCCGCCGATTGCGACGATCACGATCACCGCGGCCGGTATGGCGGCCCGCCATTTCGATTTGTCCGATCTGCGCTGGCTCCGCTCCAGACGGCGGTAGATCGCCGCGCCGCCGCCCAGCTCGCTAGGCGAGGGGGCTGAGTCAGGCTTGTTGAGTTCGGTCGTAGTCATCGGTCTCCTCCGGAGGCCCCGCCGTAAAGAACGAACGGAGCCAGAGACCGTTCCGACAAATGTGGAACCGATCCATCATAGAATATGGTTCCATGCAGTCAATTGTAAGGCGATTCTGACTCGCGCTTATATATGAGTGCAAGAGTTGATTGCTTATATCATTCTTATTATTGATGATTCCTGATACAACTAAAGGGCAACGTAGTTACACTGATTTTGATTGCGAAATCTGATCAATCCTGCTTGACGTCCGCGACGGCGCAGCCGAGCTAGTTCTGTGATGACGTCCGTCGCCGAGGCTGCTCCACCCACCCCGCTGGCCGGCGCCACGCGCCTCCGCATCTTCGCCTACCTCGGCGTCCTCATCCTCCTCCTGGGCTTCGGCGCGCCGAACGGCGGGTTCATCGAGACGCCGATCACTTTCTTCCTGAAGAACCGCCTGCACCTGGCCGCGCACCAGGCGGCCCTGTTCCGGCTGATTGCAGCGATCCCGCTCTATCTAGCCTTCGTCTTCGGCTTCGTCCGCGACACCTTCAACCCCTTCGGCATGCGTGATCGCGGCTTCCTGGTCCTGTTCGGCGCCGTCACCGCCGCCGTGTACGTGGTCTTCGCCTTCGTTCCGATCACCTACGCCGGCCTGCTGGCCGCCGTCGTCCTTTCGACCATCGCCTATCTCTTCGTATGGAGCGCCCAGAACGGCCTCTCCTCGGCCATCGGCCAGCAACACATGATGTCGGGGCGGATCAGCGCCTTCTGGAATATCTTCCTCTATGTTCCTGTGTTGACGGCGTTTTTCCTCGGCGGCGTGCTCAGCCAGGCGCTCGAGGGCCAGAAGGCCGACCTTGCCGCGCGGATCCTTTTCCTCGCCGGCGCGGCGGCCATGGCCGTCGTCGCCATCTATGGCCTGTGGCGGCCGGCGATCGTTTTCGATCATGTCCGCGCCGAGCGGCCCGCCAAGGCCTCGCGCCTCGCCGACCTCGAGCGGCTGGCGCGGTGGTGGCCGATCTATCCGGCTCTGGCGATCTGGCTGCTGTGGTGCTTTGCTCCCGGCTCGGCGACCGCCCTGCAGTTCTACATGCAGAACAGTTTGCACGCCTCCGACGCCCAGTGGGGCGAGTGGAACGCCATCTTCGTCGGCGGCTTCATCCCGACCTTCCTGCTGTTCGGCTGGCTGTGCCGGCGGGCGAAGTTGCGGACCATCCTCTTCTGGTCGACGCTCGTGGCCGTCCCGCAGATGGTCCCGCTGGCCTTCATCCACTCGGTCCCAGGCGCGCTGTGGGCCGCGGCCCTGATCGGGCTCCTGGGCGGCGTCAACAGCGCCGCCTACCTCGACCTCGTCATCCGCTCCTCGCCGCCCGGCCTGCAGGGCACGGTGATGATGCTCTACTGGGCCTTGTTCTATATTTCCCAGAGGTTCGGCGACCTCCTCGGGACCGACCTCTACGACCGTTTCGGCGACTTCAACGTCTGCGTCATGGCCATCACGATCGTCTACGCCCTGATGGTGCCGATCCTGTTCCTGGTTCCTCGCCGGATCACCGACTGGAAGGATGGGGAGACGCCCCCCTGAAAACCAAACGGCCCTAACCCGGCACCCAGACCACCGCGCGCAGGCCGCCGAGCGGAGAGCGCGCCAGCGTCACCTCGCCGCCATGGCCGCGGATGATGTCGCGGGCGATGGCCATGCCCAGGCCCACGCCCTTGGCGTTGGGGTTGCGGCTCTCCTCCAGCCGGCCGAACGGGGCGAAGGCCTCCTCGTAGCGCTCCTCGGGGATGCCCGGCCCGTCGTCGTCGATGATGATCTCCGCGCCGCCGGCCGCCGTCGCGCGGCCTCTCACCTCGACCTTGTCGCCATGGTCGGCGGCGTTCATGATCAGGTTCGAGAGTGCGCGCTTCAGGGCGTTGGGGCGCACCCCCGCCGCCAAGCCCGGATCGGTCGCGACGACGAGCCTGGCGCCAGCCCGCCCGGCCGAGGCGCTGACCTCCTGCAACAGGCGACCGAGGTCCACGGTCTCGACGCTCTCGGCGCCCTCGCCGCGGGCGAAGGCGAGATATTCGTCGATCATGTGCTCCATCTCGGAGACGTCCCGCTTCATCTCCTCGATGCGGGCGTTCGGCTCGGAGAGGGCGAGCTCCAGTTCCAGACGGGTCAGCGGGGTCCTCAGATCGTGGCTGACGGCCGCCAGAAGGGTGGTCCGCTGGTCGACGTGCCGCTGGATCCGGGACTTCATGGCCAGGAAGGCTCTAGCGGCCTGGCGCACCTCCCGCGCCCCATGCGGACGGAACGGCAGGTCCACGCCACGGCCGAAAGCCTCGGCCGCCCCGGCCAGGCGCTCGATCGCCCTGACTTGGTTGCGGATGAAGAGGATCGAGACCGCGGTCAGCAGAAAGGTGGCCACCGTCAGCCACAGGATGAAGATGTGGCCCCGGGTGGCGAACACCCGGTCCTTGGGAGCGATGATCCGGAGCACGCCCTGGGACACCTTGATGCGGATGTCGACGTAGGCCGGATAGCGGGCGGTGTCGAACCAGAACGGGGCGTCGATCCGCTCGCCGAGCGCCTTGTTGAGCGAGCGGTCGACGGTGACGATCAGCGACGGGCGGCGACCGCCGGGGAGGGTGGTTCCCGGCTCCAACGCCAGCGAAAGGCCCATGGTCTGCTGCGCGCGCGCGGTGATGCGGGCGAGATTGGCCGCTGTCGGCGCTTCCTCGTAGGCCTGGACGATCCAGGCGATGTCGCCGGCGACGCCTTCGGTGAGGTGGCTGTTCACCGTCTGCCAGTGGGCGTCGAAGAAGGCGTAGGTGACGGCGATCTGCATGATCGTCACCGGCAGGACGATGATCAGCAGGCTGCGACCGAACAGCGACGTCGGCGCCTGGCGCTTGATCATCCGCCAGAAGAAGGCGGGCCAGGGCCGGATGCGGCGCATCAATCGGGGGTCAGCATGTAGCCGACGCCTCGAACGGTCCTCAGGTAGCGGGGATTGGCCGGATCCGGCTCGATCTTGCGCCGAAGGCGGGTCACCTGGATATCCACCGCCCGGCCGCTGGGGTCGGCGCTCCCGCGCGCCAGATCCAGTCGGTCGACGGCGCTATGGGCGGCGATCGCCAGGCGCCGCAGCAGCCGCACTTCCGCCTCGGTCAGCCGAACCGGCTCGCCGGACTGAACGAGTTCGCCGCGGGCCATGTCGAAGGAGCAGGGGCCGAGAGTCACCGGCCCGTCCGCCGTCGGCGCCACCCGGCGCAGGATCGCCTCGATGCGCAGAGACAGTTCGCGCGGCTCGAACGGCTTGGCGAGGTAGTCGTCGGCGCCCAGCTGCAGGCCCTCGATCCGGTCGCCCGGCAGGCCGCGGGCGGTGAGGATCAGCACCGGGATGGCGCCGATCGGCTTGGGCTGGGCGCGGAGCCAGCGGGTCAGGGAAAAGCCGTCCTCGCCCGGCATCATCACGTCCACGACCAGGAGATCGAACGCCAGGGTCGCCAGCAGCCGGCGAGCGGCGCCGGCGGAGGCCGCCACGCTCACCCGAAAGCCGGCGCGCGAAAGGAACTGTTTGAGCAGGTCGCGCAGACGGTCATCGTCATCGACGATGAGCAGATGGCGCGTCGAGGTATCCGGGCCCATATCCTGATCTAAACTCAAGCCTGCGAGGCCGCCAATTTGTTTGACGAGGGCGGGGGTGGCGTCGTCTAACGCCCGCCTTGGCGCGCAGCGCCGGCAAAGGAGGATCCATGGCGCTCGTTCCCTATGACGATCGGGACGGCTGGATCTGGCTCGACGGCCAGTTCACCCCCTGGCGCGAGGCCAAGCTGCACGTGATCACCCACGGCCTGCACTATGCCTCGGCGGTGTTCGAGGGCGAGCGGATGTACGAGGGCGTGGTGTTCAAGCTGCGCGAGCACACCGAGCGCCTCTTCCACTCCGCCCGCCTGCTGGACTTCGAGATCCCGTTCTCGGCCGAAGAGATCGAGAAGGCGACCATCGAAACCTGTAAGCGGAACGGCTTCGACGACTGCTACATCCGACCGATCGCCTGGCGCGGCTCGGAAGTCATGGGCGTCGCCGCCCAGGCGAGCCACATCCACGTGGCCATCGCCGCATGGCAGTGGCCGAGCTATTTCAACCCTGAGGTGAAGCGTCGCGGCATCGAGTTGACCTGGGCGAAGTTCAAGCGGCCATCGCCGGAGACCGCGCCGACCGCCTCCAAGGCCGCGGGCCTCTACATGATCTGCACCCTCTCCAAGCACGCGGCCGAGCGCGAGGGCTTCGCCGACGCCATGATGCTCGACTATCGCGGCTATGTCGCCGAGGCGACCGGCGCCAACGTCTTCTTCGTCCACGACGGCGCGCTGGTGACGCCGATCCCGGACTGCTTCCTCGACGGCATCACCCGGCGCGCGGTGATGGTGCTCGCCAAGGCCAAGGGCTTCGAGGTGATCGAGCGCCACATCCGGCCCGAGGAGCTGGCCGACTTCAGCGAGTGCTTCATCGTCGGCACGGCGGCCGAGGTCACGCCGGTTGCGCGGGTGGGCGAGTACCGCTTCACGCCGG
>DASXCH010000166.1:0-3338 GCA_036491275.1 Caulobacteraceae bacterium | reverse complement strand
CGGGCTGGGCGTCCTGGCCCTGATCGTGGTGCTGGTGATGAGCGGCGGGACGGCGATCTGGGCCTTCTGGGGCGTGTTCGCCCTGGCGCTGGCGGTGGGCGTGACCCTGATCATCCCCATCGGCGGGGCGGACATGCCGGTAGTGGTGTCCATGCTCAACAGCTATTCGGGCTGGGCGGCGGCGGCCCTGGGCTTCACCCTGGCCAACACCACCCTGATCATCACCGGGGCCCTGGTGGGCTCGTCCGGCGCCATCCTCAGCTACATCATGTGCAAGGGGATGAACCGCTCGTTCGTGTCGGTGATCCTGGGCGGCTTCGGCGGCGAGGATGCGGCTGCCGCCAGCGGCCAGGCGGAGGCCCGGCCCGTCAAGCAGGGCAGCGCCGAGGACGCCGCCTTCATCCTGAAGAACGCCTCCAAGGTGATCATCGTCCCCGGCTACGGCATGGCGGTGGCCCAGGCCCAGCACGCCCTGCGCGAAATGGCCGATCGGCTGAAGCTCGAGGGCGTGGTCGTGAAATACGCCATCCACCCGGTGGCCGGGCGCATGCCGGGGCATATGAACGTCCTGCTGGCCGAGGCCAACGTGCCCTATGACGAGGTGTTCGAGCTGGAGGACATCAACTCGGAGTTCGCAACCGCCGACGTCGCCTTCGTCATCGGGGCCAACGACGTCACCAATCCGGCGGCCAAGACCGACCCAAAGAGCCCGATCTTCGGCATGCCGATCCTGGACGTGGAGCGGGCGCGCACGGTGCTGTTCGTCAAGCGAGGCCTGGGGGCCGGTTACGCCGGGGTGGAGAACGAACTCTTCTTCCGCGACAACACCATGATGCTGTTCGGCGACGCCAAGAAGATGGTCGAGGGGATCGTCAAGGCGTTGTAGGGGGCGGTGAGCCGATGGCTAAGGCGGTCTTCGACGTCAACCCGGGCTCTGGCTACGATGACGACATCATCTCCCGTTATCATTTTCCCGCTAGGCGCCCGTACGTTGAAGCCGCCGAAAGCGCGGTCAATGACTGGGTGCTCTACCGTGAGCCTCGCCGCAACGGGGGACGACAAGCCTACGTTGCAACGGCCAAGGTGACGGCCGTCGAGCCGGACCCGGCGCGGACGGATCATCGCTACGCCTATGTGCGCGACTACCTGGCATTTCCCACGTCCGTGCCTTTCGTTGCCGACGGCCGATACGCCGAGCAGCGTTTGCGAGATCTGGAAAATCCCAGATCGGCTGGCCAAGCACTGCAAGGTCGAGCGATGCGACCAATTTCGGAGGCGGACTTTGCGGAGATAGTTCGGGCCGGTCTCGCGGAGCCTTAGCTCCGGAAAATACCCTGAGGTTGGGACTTGAGGATGACTTCGAGACCATTGAGTTTCCGTCGCTGGATTTGCCCGGCGTCGGGGAAGCGACCGATCGGCGTGTCGACCAAATCCTACTCAACCGAAAGGTGCGCGACGCCAGCTTCCGCCTGGAGGTATGCCGCGCTTACGACGACACCTGCGCCGTGACCGGGCTTCGGATCGTCAACGGCGGCGGCCGTTCGGAAGTCCAGGCCGCCCACATATGGCCGGTGGCCGAGGGCGGTCCGGACGTGGTGCAAAACGGCCTCGCCCTTTCAGCAACGGTGCACTGGCTGTTCGACCGGCATCTCATTTCGGTGGGAGACGACTTTCGTCTGCTCGTCGCCCACAATCGCGTGCCAGCGGAACTCAGGGCGTTGTTTCGCCCCAGCAACGAGCGCCTGCGTCTTCCGGAGAACGAGCGTCTTTGGCCTCACCCCGCATACCTGGGCCGCCACCGAGAAGCGTTCGCCAATAAAGCCGCCTGATTGGCAGCTTAGAGACCGATCGGAGATCGATCCCGCGTTCTGAGCGTTCAAACAGAGTCGGGGCGGCGCCGAGTTTTGGCGACGGAGCCGATGATCAAAACCCTGACCCTCTGCCTTCTGCTTTTTGCCACGAGCGCCACAACCGGCGCAGTGGCGCAGACCAGGCCCGGGCTGCTGCCCGACACATTCAAGGGCGCGCGCCTGGGGATAACCGTCGAAGGGTGGCGGTCCCTGGCGCCGCCGCCGGGGATCGGGCCAGACTCCCTGCCGGTCTGCTCGAATGAACTCAGGACCGAGAAGTGGGCAGGCCTTCGCCTGAGCGCGACCGAGGCGGCCTCGGGCGTCGTGGCCTGCACCTACGCCAGCCGGTTTGGCCATACGGTGTTGCCGCACTCGGTGACGCTCGATACGGGCGAGACGGTCAGCGACCTGGCCTTCCTGTTCAGCCGCGACCGGCTGACCGAAATCCGCTTCGAGGTACCGGTCGCCGCCTACGACACCGTAAGCAGTCGACTGACCAGCGACTACGGGCGCCCGAGGCGACAGTTCGGCCGCGCGCCAGTGGGATCAGCCGGCGCCGCGCCGCGGATACGCGAGACCTGGCGGGCGCCCCAGGGATGGGTGATGCTGACCAATCCATCCGAGGATCCAACCCAGGCGAGCGTGCGGTATCTGAGCCGAACGGCGCCCGGCCTGGCCGACGAACTCTCCTGGAACCCGGCGGACCCACGGCCCGATCACTAGGCGTCGGGGGGCAAAAGAGCCGGTCGAAAGCATCGGATTGTCTTGCCTAGCTCGAAGCCGCGACGGAGGCGGCTGCGCCGAAAGCGATTTCGGAGTCCGTTTTTCCATTTCCGCTCGAACCAAAATCCCGGCGGACAGTTTTGCCAAGATGGGGATCGGACGGCGAGGGTTTCTGGGGCTGGGCTTGGCGGTCGGGTCGGCGGCCGCCGAGGCGATCGCGCGGCACGATGGGATGCTGGGCGGTCCCAGCGAGACAATCCAGGGCGCTTTGCCGTGGCGCGACGGAATGGCCGATCCGCCGCCGGTGGAGGGGGCGGCTTCCTTCCTGAACGCGGCGGAGATGGCCTTCATCAGCGCCGCCGTCGACCGGCTGATTCCGCCAGATTCCACGGGCCCCAGCGCCACGCAGGCCGATGTGCCGACGTTCCTGGATCGGCAACTGGCGGGAGCCTATGGACAGGGCGATCACTTCTACCTCGGAGGCCCGTGGCCCAAGGGAGAGCCAAGCCAGGGGTATCAGGCGCGGCTAGCGCCGGCTCAATTCTACCGCACGGCCATCGCCGACATCGAAGAGTTCGTCGGCCATGCCAACCACGGCAAGGCGTTCAAGGATCTTCAGGGAGACGCGCAGGACAAGCTGCTGAAGCAGCTGGAATCAGGCGACCTCAAGCTGCCGCGGGTGGACAGCAAGGCGTGGTTCACGCTGTTTCTGCAGAACGTGCTGGAGGGCTATTTCTCCGACCCGATCTACGGCGGCAACCGCGG
>DASXCH010000165.1:0-5875 GCA_036491275.1 Caulobacteraceae bacterium | reverse complement strand
ATCGCAGTGGCTGACCCGTGGGTTTCGCGGGACTTGGTGCTGGTCTCCGGCCTGCTGTTGCCGATCTGGTCGAGCTTGCCCGACAAGGCCACCTCCGTCCGGCGGCTGAAGGCGCCGGACGGAAGGCGCTGGCTTGGTCGGGTGCTTGATCCGAGCCAGGTCCCACAGCTGAAGGTGGCCTTGGGCCTCACCGACACCGCCAGCGCTTTTGGCGACGGCGCGACGGCAGCCCCGATGGTCCTGGAGGACGGGGCCGCCCTCTCGCTGGCGGGCGGGCTGTGGCTGCGACGGGCCAAGGTGATGGACCGCTACCGGCTCGAACTGGTCGGGGCGGCGTCCCAGCGGGCGGCGTTCACCGCGCTGGGCTGTTTTGTGGAGATCATCGCCTACGCGCCGCGAGTGTTCGTGCCGGTCGACCAGCCGGACGTGCTGACAGCGGTCCTGGCCAAGTGTCCGGTGCAGACGGTGCTGCCCAAGGCCGCGTGAGGCGCCAGGAGCCGTCGGCCGCTGGCCGGCGGCTCTTGCCGTGCTGTCGGTGCCGGGCCCGCGAGGGGAGGTGGAGGAAGGGACAGGCCGGTCGAGCCGGCTGGAGAATGGGTCTTCGCCGGCGCGAGGCGATCCCAATGCTCAGGCCCTTTCCCCCGACCGTCGGCTCCAGTTCTCCGTGGGGGCCGATCAACGGCGTGTCTCCGCTCGGCCCCGACGCCGTGGGGGTGACCACGCCGTCGCACGGCGGCATCCGCGTGTCGCTGACCGCGCTCGCGCGCATCCCTGAACCCCTGCGCGAGACGTCCTTCAGCGGGGACGGCTGGTTCGAGGAGGACTGCGACTGGGCCATCCCCTACCTGGTGCTGGGCCTCGACCGGTTCGAGCCGACGGGCGCACGGGGCGCCGAGGTGGCCGAGGCGGCGCGCCGGACCTTGGCGCGCTTTCATCCCCAGCATGTGGCGGCGGTCGAGGCCCTGATGGCGGGCGAGGCAGCCCATGACTAGGTCCCGCCAGCCCGATCTGTTTTCCGACGGCTATGGCGCAGTGCGGGAGGCCAGTCCGCGCCATGATTTCCGGCCTTGGGAAAGCGACCCTGGCTGCGGCTTCGGGGTCGATGCCGCGATGGCGGACTTGTGCGAGGCCGACGCGCTGACGCTGCTGCTGCGGCGCTGTTCGCCGGCGTGCCCCGACCCGTCGGCGACGGCCGAGACCCTGCTGCAGCGGTTCGGCTGCTGGCCACGGGTGATGGGCGCAACCCTGGCCGAGTTGGCCCTAGTCACCGGCGAACCGGTAGCAAGGGATCTCAAGCTGGTGCGGGACCTGCTGTTGCGCGGCCTGCAGTTCGAGGTCCGCAAGCGGTCGGTGCTGGGGTCCTGGGGCGCTATCGCCACCTATCTGCGGGCCTTGTTGGCGGGCCAGGCGCGAGAAAGCTTCCGCGTCCTCTTTCTCGACAAGGCCAACGGGCTGATTGCCGACGAGCTGATGGGAGCCGGTACGGTCGACCATGCACCGGTCTATCCGCGGGAGATCATGCGCCGCGCGCTGGAGCTGAACGCGTCGGCCTGCTGCCTCGTGCACAATCACCCGACCGGAAACGCCACCCCATCCTCCGCAGACATCGACATGACCCGCAAGGTCGTCGACGCGGGCCGCGCGCTGGGGATTCTGGTCCACGACCACTTCCTGGTGGGGGGCGACGAGGTGGTCAGCTTCAAAACCCAAGGCCTGATGTAGCGGGCGGGGTCCGGAGGCGGAGGAAGGGCCGGTCGGGTGCGCTCGAGGTGAGCGCGTCTGGAGGAAGTCCCGATGTCCCAAGACGGTTGGTCCGATGACCGTGTCACCACCCTCACCCTGCTCTGGCGCGATGGCCAGAGCGCGTCGCAGATCGCTAAGGCGCTGGGCGGGGTCACCCGCAACGCCGTGATCGGCAAGATCCATCGCCTCGGCCTGAGCGGCCGGCCCGCGCCCTCGCGACCCGCGCAGGTCCGCGCGGCCCGCCCTGCGAGGTTGCCCGCGGCGGCGAAACCCCATCGTCCGAAGATCGAGCCCGTCCTCCTCGCCGTATCAGCGAGGCTCGAGGGTCCCGGCGTAATCGCTTCGCTGACGGCGCTGGGCGCACATACCTGCCGCTGGCCGATCGGTGACCCGAAAGCCCCGGATTTCAGCTTCTGCGGCCGGCTGGCAAAGGGTCCCTACTGCCCCGCGCACAAGACCCAGGCGGTGCGGCCCGGGACGGCATGGTGGGCGGATCGCGATCCGGTCGTGCGGCGGGCATTGGCGGGCCTGGTCTGACGGGCGTCCGGCGTGGTGGGGAGGCGGCGTGGGAAGGCCTTTACGGCTGCGGGTGGCCCTCTGGCTCGTATGACCTCGCCACCATCCGGCGCCCCCCACAAGGGACGCTCCGCTCAAAGCCCTTGTGGGGGTCGCCGCCTGTCGGCGCGAGGCGGTCACGAGCCGACGGGCTCCCCCTCAAACCAGACAGGACCAACCCCATGTCGCTTCTCCATCCCCTCCCCTCCGACGACCGCCTGACCGCCTACGAGTCCCAAGCGCTCGAACTTGAAGACCCAAGACCCTATCCCCAGGAAGACGCCCTGGCGCAGCTCGGCCACGGGCTGATGAACGAGGTCCTGGACCTGGTGACCGAAACCGCCCTTGAAGACATCACCGGACTGGTCTGTGAGGCCCTGATCGGCGCCTTTCATTCGGCGGCCCAACGCATCGAGCGTGACGGCGACAAGGCCCGCGATGCCCTGAACGGGCTGGTCCGAGACTTCGACGGCTCGGAAATCCTCGACGTTGAGATCCAGGAGGCCACGCGCAAGGCCCGGTCAGCCGACGTGGCCACCCTGGCCCTGGAGTTGATCCGGGACGCGGCGTCGACCAGCTATACGACCGCGACCGGCGATGTCTGGAGCCCCTGGAAGGGTTCGGTGAAGGCGTCGCGCACGACAGCCGCCCAGATCGAGGCCCGCGATGCGATCCGCGCCAACAAGGCGCTTCGGCACGCCGCAGCCTGTCCGGGGGCGACGGTTGTCGCGTTCCGGGCCGCCCCGCAGGCGGACACCGCTGAGGATGCTAGCCGAATCTTCGACGCCCTGAACTGGGCGCGGGGTGAGTGGCCCGACATGGCCTTGGCGACCTCCGGCGCGCGCGGCGGTGAGAAGCTGGCCATCAAGTGGGCCAAGCAGAAGGGCGTGACACTGGTGCTGGCCAAGGCGGACTTCGATCGCAACGGCCGGGCGGCGCCGTTCCGCGCAAACGACGAGATGCTGGACCTGGAGCCGGTGTGCGTCCTGACCCTGGCGAATTCGATCAACCCCAGCCGGAGCGAGGGGATGCACCCGTTCGGCCCGGCGATGAACCTGGCCCAGAAGGCGATGGAGAAGGGCATCCGACACCACCCGGTGAAGGCGCGGGCCTAAGGGCCCGGTGCGGCGGCCGCGAGGCCGCCGCACATCCTGCTGCTGCGAGAATTTGCAGTCCGCGAGGGGACGCCGGCAAAGCCAACGACGAACCTTCCCTTTTCCTCGTGGTCTGGCGGGCATTTCACGATCTCGAAGCGAACCTGGCCCGGCGTCCGACCGGATCCAAGGCGACCTCGCGGGCGCGAGGCGGGGTCGGCGGAGCCTCCGGTCTTCCGTTGCTGCGCGCCGTGCAGACCGGTTTCCCCCTCCCCCGGCCTTGGACCCGGCCGGCCCCCGGTCCGGACGGTCGCACGATCGCGGGATGAGCCCGCCGGTCGAAGCGAGGACGAAGATGATGGCGAACATGGCGATGGCGCAGGCGGTTCTGGAACACGCGAACCAATTCTACGACGTGGGCAGCTGGTACGTGGTGGCCGAATGCTGGGACGTCTACTCGGTGCTCGAGGAACTCGACCAACAGGAGGAGCGCAGCCGCGTTCCGTTCGTGCTGGACGACAGCGCGATTTCCCACTTCGCCAAGATCATCGCGATCGATCCCACCCTCCACTGACCGGGTTGGGCGGCCGCTGACGGCGGTCGCCCGATCTGTCCGGGAACGGGCAAGGAACAGAATCGTAGCAGTAGTGGTCGCCGACCCCCAACCCGCGAGGGCTTGGGGTTGGTGATTCGTTCTGTCGTGAGCCGAAACGACCCGCGCGGGGCAGTTGAGCGGCGTCTTTGTGTGGGATGGCGATCCGGCCCGACAAACGGCGGATCAGGTCTCTCTCTGACGGAAGGCGCGGCCAGACGAGATCGCGGTAGGCCCGGCGGCGGACCTCCCAGGATCATTCGCTGGACCGACCGGTGAACGCTAGTAGCTCTAGGCCAGCCATGGCGTCGGGGGAAGGCGCTGGATCGCGTCGAAGGCCGGCGTGGTTCGGTTCCGGTCGGGCGGAAGGGCTCTCCGAAGCGCGACCTGGGGCGTGGCGGCTGGGCGAATGCTGCGGCTCGACCTGCACCGGGTCGGCGGAATTCCGTTGTCGGCTATGGCGTCACTTGGACGGGGCGCACCGTTTCAATCTTCCAGGCGGCATGGCGGCAGACGGTCCCGCGCAATCAACACGCAAAACCTAGGTCGGGTCGCTCAGGGTTGAAGCCGACCTCGCAGGCGAGGCGGCGGGCCCGGACCCTCCGGCCTTCCTCCGCTGCGCTGCGTGCAGGCCGGTTTCCAGTCCCGCCGGGCGTCATCCCTTCGCTCGTCCCCGACCTGGGCGGTCAGCGTGATCGCGGCAGGGACCGCGGGCCGCCCGGGCTTCTCCGGGCGGAAGATGGAGAAAGACGATGCTGAACCAAGTCCAACTGATCGGCTTCACCGGCGCCGAGGCGGAAATCCGCACCACCCAGGGCGGCAAGAAGGTCGCGACGCTGCGGGTCTGCACGAACCGCTACACGAAGAAGGGCGGCGAACGGAAGGATTACCCCACCTGGCACACGGTCGAGATCTGGAACCAGTCGACGGTCAACTGGCTCGACAGCAAGGGCCTTCCGAAGGGCTCCAAGGTCTTCGTCCAGGGTGAAATCCGCAACGAGCAGTTCACTGGCGACGACAATCAGAAGCGCTACTTCACCAAGGTGGTGGTCGCCACGCCGAGCCACGAGCTTAAGTCCCTCGACCGGCCCGAGCACAATCCCGCCGACGAGGAGTAACCGCCCTGCCCCGCCCGGTTCGTCCGGGCGGGGCTCTTCTTCCCCTTTGAATTTTGAAAGACGCCCGTCGCGGTCACGCGGCGGGTTTTCTAGATTCTAAAAGGATTCAAGTTCGGGCGGGATATAGCTGAATGAAAACAACCCAGTATGGCGGCTATCCTGACCCTGTGGGGGATGCAGCCTGACCGGTTGGGGGCCGCATCCTGACCGGACGGGGGCTTTGCCCTGACCCGCCGGGGGTATCCTGACCGATTGGGGGTGGCGTGCCAGGCGGCTCCTCGACACCTCCCATTCCTGTCTTGCGAAATGATTCGAGGTCAGGAATGCTATGCCGCGGTTCGAAGGATTCGTAGGCTGAGCAAAACAGCGTCCATTGTCGATGAGGTTGAGGACGGCGCCGACCCCGCGCTGAGCCGGGCTATGCGTGTCGCCCACGCCCTCAAGGCACGCGATACCGACGAGTTCGCCAAGCCTGGCAATCTGGTCGAGGTGCGCTTCGTCAAAGGTCAGTCCCTCAGCCTGACAGCGGCACGGCTCCTCGCCCTGATGATCCTGACCGCCGGCGGCGATGCCTGGCAGCAGATGCCGCACCGCATGCGCAAGGCCGACATCCGGCGCGGCCACAAGGGCAATGAGCGGATCACCGACATGCTGGAGGAATTGCACCGGACGCTTTTCGCCGTCGATGACCTGTCCTGGCGCGGGCGCAAGGCCACCAAGCGGTTCTCGCTGATCCAGTCGTCCCGTGAAGAGGTCGATGAGGACGATGGCGA
>DASXCH010000164.1:0-2542 GCA_036491275.1 Caulobacteraceae bacterium | reverse complement strand
CAGCCACAGCGGCAGGGCGAAGGCGGTCAGATAGATGGTCTTCCACACCACCTCGAAGATCAGCAGCGGCAGCATCCGGGCCGGCTGAACCAGGCCGAGCGCCGCGGTGAGGCCCAGCCCCGCCATCAGGCTGATGCGCACACCGCTCTGGGCGGCGGTGGCCTCGCTGTGTTGGAAGACGTAAGGCCAGACCACAAGGCCCAGCCCCACGAACAGTAGCAGGTAGAGCGGCCGCAACAGGTTGAGCCGGAGAAGCGAAAGACCCGCGCCGGCGTCCTGTCTGTCGTGGGCGGCGGCGAAAGCCGAGGTCGTGGTCATGTCCATCCGGGACGCTCCATGGGTTTCACCGCAGGATCGCCACAGGGCGAGGGTGAGGGAGGCGAACCTAGCCGCGGGGCTCCAGCGCGCCATGACACCGGGGGGCAATCGCATGACCGTGGGGGACAAGGTGGCTGAACCCACCGGTCAGGGCAGGACGCCAAGCTCCTCCCGCGGCGCGGGGGAGGTGGCCCCGCGAAGCGGGCCGGTGGGGGCGAGCACCATTGATCGGTGAACTTGCCCCCACCCCCTCGCTGCGCTCGGGACCTCCCCCGTTTACGGGCAGGGCTATCGCATATGACCGAGGAGTGAGAGCAGGAAGTCGTCGTCCCATCCTGCGCGCTTGATCTTGCCTTTGATGGAGCCTTTGTCTGGGTGCAGGCGCAGGGTGTTGAGGGCTATCTTGCGCATCAGGGCGAGGTTCTGCGGGGCGTTGTCGGCGCGGCTGCGCACGGCGTCTTCGTCGAAGGCGACGTCGAGGACCCAGTGGAGTTGGTTCTCGATGGTCCAGTGGGTCCGGGCGACCTCCAGCATCCGCGTGGCGCTAAGGTGGGTGGAGAGCAGGAACCATCGGACGATGACCGGCTCGGGGCCCTTTGCGGTCTTGCGGTGGCTCTCGACGCGACCGATGGCGACCAGCCCCGGGAAGTCTATGCCCTGGGCGGCGACGACGACCGCGGCGCGCGCCTCCATGCGGTCGTGGCCCTTGGCGGGGCCGCAGATCGCCTCTTCGACCGGGTCGGCCGCCTCGGTGAGCACCTGAGCCTGGGCCAGCCAGATCGGATGGTTGGCCTTCAGAGCCAGGGCGTAATCGGCGCCGGTGTTCAGGATGGCCTGGGCGGTGTCGGCCCTGCAGTGCAGGGCGTCGGCGGTGACGATGCAGCCCTTCAGGCTAAGCAGGGCAAGGGCTTGCTGGGCGCCGAGCACCTCGTTGCGACCAGGCGCCAGACGCTGGCCGATCACCAGCCGGGCCTCGGCAGCCCAGACGTTGACCAGATGTAGGGGCGTGGTCTTGCGGCCGCGCTCATAGGCCCCGCGCAAAGCCTTGCCATCGATCGCCACCACACCCTTCAGGGATCCAGCGAAGCTCGCCGTGAACTTGGCGAACGCCGCCTCAAACGGCTCCGGCTCGATCAGCCGAAACACCCGGCTGAAGGTGTCGTGGCTCGGCGCGCCACCCTCCAGCTTCACGACCTGGCGCAGAAACCCCAGCTTGGAGCGTGCAAAGATCGCCATGTCCGTGCAGTCCTCAGCGCCGCAAAGCACCGCCGCCAAGGCTACAAACATCAACTCCAGAAGATCGTGACGCGCGTTCCTGGCCCGCGGGTCGCTCACCTCCCCAAAGCAGTCGGAAAACAGCTCCATCCGCCTCCTCCTCATCAAGCAAGGAGGCAATCTCGAAGGCCGTTCGCCCTAAAACTTCGACTCCAAAGTCATATGCGATTCCCCTGGCTTGCGGGGGGAGGGAGAAGATGGACGCGGCGTCTTCCCGCGAAAGATATGAACCCATAAGGGATTTCAGGGAGCCGGCCGCTCGAAGCCCACGCTGCGCCCGAGCGCAATGCTGTCGAACAGTTCCCCGCCCCGCACCACCTTGGTCACCTTGCGCAGGTCGCTGATGTTGGCCAGCGGATCGCCGGCCACCAGCACCAGATCGGCGCGTTTGCCGACCGCGACCGTGCCGCTGTCGTGCTCGAGCTTCATGGCGCGGGCAGCGTTGATCGTCGCGGTCTGGATCGCCGCCATCGGCGGCAGGCCGGCCTGGACGTAGAGCTCCAACTCCCGGTCGATGCCGTAGCCGATCAGGCCGGTGTCGCTGCCGGCGACGATCGGTATGCCGGCGTCGTAGAGCGCCTTGATCACCCGGCCGTTGGCGGCGGTCCGTTCGCGCCAGCGCGCCTCATCCACCGGCCCGCCGAGCGCCTCCAGCTTGGAGGCGATGGTGAAGGGCGCGGCGTCGAGACCCGGTTCGAAGCTGTCGGCCCGGACGGTCTTGGGGTGGCCGGCCATCTCGCCCCAGCCGTCGGTCGGGTCGATCACGGTCTGGTGGGCCTGCATCAGGGCGATCAGCTTCCGCGCCTTGTCCGAGGCCAGGTCGACCGGACCCGAGCCGCCCTCCGGCAGCATGGCGCGGGTGACGAACTGCAGGTGGTTGATCTGGTCCATCCCGTCTTCGATGCCGCCGAAGGCGTCGACGGCGGCGGGGACGTGGCCGGTGACGGTG
>DASXCH010000163.1:0-1828 GCA_036491275.1 Caulobacteraceae bacterium | reverse complement strand
CCGTCTACATCATGACCAACAAGCGCCACGGCACGCTCTACGTCGGCGTGACCGCCGATCTCATCACCCGCGTCGTCCAGCACCGCGACGGTGAGGTCCCCGGCTTCACCGCGACCTACGGCCTGAAGCGCCTCGTCTGGTACGAGCCGAGTGACACGATCATGGGCGCGATCCAGCGCGAGAAGTCCCTCAAGAAGTACAAACGGGACTGGAAAATCAATCTGATTGAACGCCTCAATCCCCAGTGGGAGGATCTCTTCGAACAGTTGCTGCAGCGCCGTCCCGTCTTGGCCATGCCGGGCATGGCCACCTCTCACTCGGCGTGCATGGGTGGCCGGGACAAGCCCGGCCATGACGTTTCGATTTAAGGTTGGTTCGTCGTGATCAGGCCTATAGCCCCTCTCCCCTCAGCAGCCGCGGCAGGTCCCCCAGCGCGCCGCCGGCCTCGGTCATGAACAGCCGCCGGGCCGGGCCGATCCGGTTCACCGCCGCCATGCCGACATCGCGCACCGCCCGCACCACCAGATTGTCGTTGCTGAACAGGCGATTGAAGGCGTCGGTCGCCGCCGCCACAGCGATGTTGTCGGCCCGCCGCCAGCGCTCGAACCGCGCCAGCACGGTCATCGCGCCGATGTCTTCGCCGAGGCGCACGGCCTCGACCACCACCTCGGCCAGCGCGGCGCAGTCCTTGAGCCCCATGTTGAGGCCCTGGCCGGCGATCGGATGGATGGCGTGGCCGCTGTCGCCCACCAGTGCGATGCGCGGCGCCGTCAGCCGCTCGGCCATCTGCAGCGACAGGGGATAGGCGAAACGCGGGCCTTCGACACGCGCACGCCCCAGGAACGGCCCGAACCGGCGCGCGAGATGAGACTCGAAGGCCTCCACCGAGGACGCCTTGAGGGCGTTGGCGCGGGCCGGGGTCTCGGTCCACACCAGGCTCGCGCGTCGCTCCGGCAGCGGCAGGATGGCGAACGGGCCCGCCGGCGGGAAGTTCTCATAGGCGACGCCCTGGTGATCGCGCTCGAGGACCACTGTGGCCACCGCCGCCGAGCGGCCATAGCTCCAGCCGAAGACGTCGATGCCGGCCGTCTTGCGGACCATCGACCCACGGCCGTCGGCCCCCACCACCAGCGGCGCGGTCAGCGTCCGGCCATCGGCCAGGACCACCTCCGCCGACCCCGTCCCGATGCTCACCGCTTCGACCTTGGCCGGCGCCAGGACCTCGATCCCCGCTTCCGCCACGGCCTGGGCGAGGCCGGCGCGGATGTGCCGGTTCTCCAGCATGTAGCCGAGCGGCTCGCCCTCGAAGCGGTCGGCGATCTCGGCCGAATCGAACCGCAGGAAGGCCGGCGAGGGCGCCCGCGCGGCCGCGCCCGGCGCACGGCCGTCGGTGACCAGGATCTGCTCGATGCGCTGGGCATGGGGCTCGAGATGCGGCCCGGCCCCCAGCGCCCGCCACTGGCGGAACGCGGCGAAGGAGATGGCGCTGGCTCGGCCGTCGAAGGTCGGCGCGATCTGGGCCTCGAAGACCACGGGGTCGATGAGGATCGCCTTGAGGCCACCGGCTGTGAGCGCCAGGGCCAGGGTCGCGCCCGGCATGCCCGCGCCGACGATGATCACATCGGCGTCCATTTTCATGCGGCCTTGACCCCCTCCACCCCTTCGGGGTCCCCCTCCCCGTGAGGGGGCTAGGCGATTCACACATCTTGCGGTGCGCCGCGCAAGGTCCATCCCTGGGCGAGGGATCGGAAGTATTGGAGGCCATGGCGGAAGGTGATCGGCCCTGGCGGCTTGGAGTTCGGGTAGCCGTCCCAGCCGCCGAGCTTGG
>DASXCH010000162.1:0-35362 GCA_036491275.1 Caulobacteraceae bacterium | reverse complement strand
CGAAGGCCACCTCCAGCGGTAAGGACCGGTCAAGGACAGCCTGAAGAGCCGCTATCCGCGCCTCAACGGCGTCAGTGAATTGTTCGTCGGCCCACGCCCGCCTGTCTGGCGCAAGACGCAGTCTCGCCGGCGCCCCTTCTCTTAACCCGCCTGGCTCGGGCAGGTCTGTCCACAGCCATCGCTCGCCATGACTGGCCCTGGCGAGAACCGCTAGACGCTCGCTCGCTTCTCGCTCAAGGCTGCGCCGGCTCGTGATCAGACTCTGGAGGGTCAGCGCTCGACGGCCTATGTCCGCCCGCTCAGCAGCGGACGCCTTCGGAATCGGCAGCGGCGCGATGAACTGCTTGTTTGCGGATCGATAGTCGTTGGCGAACGGCTTTGACAAACGTCGGAAAACGAAGTCCGTGACAGGTCCGTTGAGCACACCATTGAGGAATATTGAAAGCTCTTCGCTGACAGCGAGAACCCCGCCGACATCAACGTTATCGAGGTAATATTTCCCCTCAGAATCCAGCGCGCATTTCAAGTGCGTGACTATTCTGGGCACGATCAGCTTTTGCCGATCCTGTTTGTCGAGGTTTTGGCTGCGCCCGAACCGGTACCACTTAGCATCATCAAATGGTGCGATCCGGTGACCTGCGCGCTCTTTCGATTCTCGCTGGCGAAGATTGGCTTCCCACGATCGCAAATAGGCCCACGCCTTGGGGAAATCTGACTCGAGACTCGCTGGGGCAATCAGCCGGATTCTGCCCCTCTGATCAAACGCATAAGGAAACAAGAGCCGGGTGTCGGTGAATGGCTCCTCATACCGCTTCGCCTCCGCACCGGACACCAGCGGTCGCATGATCGCATCTTCGACTTCGACTTCGTACGGTTCGCCTTCGCTGGGCCTGCATCGATAGTGACCCTCCCTGAGGCGCTCCAAATGGAAGATCGAGTCTGCGCTCGTGATCAGCCCTTGGAATATGTGAGTCGTCAGCGTGCGATCGTCCAATCTGAGACAGGTCTCGGCCAAGCGATCGATCAGCGCCCGATCCTCGCCAGTGGCCATCAGCCACGGGTCGGCAAATGGTAACCGCTCGTAGGCCAACGCCAAGTCTGGGTCCTCCCAGCGGGCCGCGGCAACGTCCGGCTCCCCCTTCGGTGCCGGATACACCTGAACGGCGCTATTGGGCTCGCGGGAGAAGAACTGTAGGGCGGTGTAAGTGGTCGCCTCTTTGAATATCTGATGCGACTTGAAATCGATCCAACGGAGAAGCTGGCGACCGGCCCTGACATATTGGCGGAGACCCGCGCCGTACTCCGCCACCGTCCAGATGCTTGGGGCGATGTAGCCCATGCGGCCGCCAAGGCGCAGCAGAGACAACCCCTTCTCGATGAAGGGAAGATAGAGATCGAAGTTTCCGGTCTGGGTGCTTGCGTAGAAGTTTTCCTCACGCGAGGCGAGTAGATAGTCGGCATAGTCGACGTTGACCTGCCTCAGATTCTGTAACTTCACGTAGGGCGGGTTGCCGACCACGACGTCGAAACCGCCGGCTTCCCAAGCGTGAGGAAACGCTGCGCGCCAGTCGAAAACGTTGATCTGCTCGCGCTCGACTTCAGTGAAGGCGGTGATTTGTGTCCAATTGTAGTAGTCGGGGCCGACAAGGCTGTTGCCGCAGGCGATTGCGCCGTCGAGTGACGAAAGCGGCGTGTCGGCGCGCGCCGAGTGCAACCACAGCGCAAGCTTGGCAATCTCGACCGCGGCTTGATTGATATCCACGCCGAACAGATTGGCGTCCAGGATCGCCGAGGTGGCGGAAGCTTCGTCAAAGGCTACTGGCGCGCCCCCGGCCATCGATTGCCGAATACCATGGATCGCCTCGCGCTCCCTCAGCAGGCGACGAAATGCGCCGATAAGAAATGCGCCAGAGCCACAAGCCGGGTCGACAACCCTAATGGACGAAATTCGCGCCTCGTAGGCGTCGAGCTGGTTACGATTTGGGGTCTCTCCTTCGGTCCAGCCGACTGCGCTCTTTTGATCGTCAAGCCAACCACCGAGCGTGTCTTCGACGACGCGTTGCACCACCCACTCTGGCGTAAAATAGACGCCGTCACGCTTGCGTTTAGGCAGCTTACGTTTTGAGGCCTCGGCGAGGCTGAGCCGGCCTTCGAGACGAGCCTCCTGAACTTCGAGCTCGGTGATCGACTGCTCGAAGATGCGCCCCAGGGTGTAGAGTGAAATGCTTTCACGCGCCTCGCCTCGGGCGGCGAAGTTGTAGCTGGCGCACAAGTGAAGGAAGGTGTCGCGGCGCGCTGCAATCGACGCCGCGTTCGCTCCCTGGCCCGCAGCGCAAAAGATGTGATTGGGAATATCCAGCGCGTCGATCTCGGGGTCGGCTCGAAAGAGTCCTCCATTGAACTCCCGCAGAGCGATCTGGCCAATATGACCGCCAGCGTCCATGGTGCGGAAAAGGCGACTTAGGTAGCGCCAGAGTTCGTCGCCCCCCTCGTCGAACAATTCCTCCACGCTGCGCCGTTTGAGAAAGTCCCGGATGTGTTGCGGCGGGAAGAGCATCCGCTCTCCCATATCCTCGCAGTAGAATGCGAAGATAAAGCGATCGAGCACCTTCTGGGCGAGGCGCAACAACCTTCCAGGCGTCTCGTTGTAACGAAGATTGTGCAGGAGCAGGACGTTGAACAGCCGTTCCCGGACGGCTTTGTAATCGGCGTAGAATTCACCCTCGAGGGCTTGCTCCTGTGCCCCCTGCCTTTCGATAAGGCGCAGCAACGCAGGCCGGCCGCCATGTGACAAGAGCCTGTCGCGGGCGAAGATTCGGCCAAAGAGGAACCGATCGAAGCGGGCTTCCTCCGAGTCCGCGGTAAGGTCAGGTTCGATCAGTGGATGCGAAGACGCGATGACAAAGCGGAGGTAGGACTGCGGCGCGCGGTCCCACCAATACAGGCGGAACTCGTTCATATCGCTGGCCAGCCCCCACCATGGCTGGATCGGCTCATTGCCGAACAAGCCTCGGCGCGCGCCGTTCACGTAGTCGAGGCATTGCTTGACCGGTGTGCGCGTGTTGCCCTTGCGGGCTTGGGCGGCGTCCAGACCAGAACGGATATCCTTGAACTCGCAAAGCACCTGAGGCGTGGCCGCGGCGACCTCGCCGAACCAGCCTAGGGCCAGATCGGCTTCACCCGTTGAGCCGCCGGCGCCGGCGCCTTGGACGGCATAACCGGGCCACGCGGTAAAGCCTTCTGCGGTGGCGCGGCCGGCAAGCTGATAGCCCCAAGTTTCGACGAAGAACGTCTGTATGAACGCGCCTTCGGAGGAACGCTCCCTGAGGTCCGCCCTTCGCGACCAGATGCGAAGGCGTTCGCGGAGTTGCGTTTCTTCGTTGGAGTCGCGCCAGGCCTTGTAGTCTCGCTCCCACTCACGCAGCAGAAAGGAGCGGCTCAGAAAGCCCTGGGAGTCGTCGAACATCGATTGGCTAAAGCTTGCAGGGATGCCGAATGCAAGTGTGACGATTGATGCGACCCCCGACCGGGTCCGTTTTCCCTTCGACGGCTTGCCCCGCGTCTGTCCCACCACCTCCGACGGTCCAAACGAATGAGCGACTTGATGGTCGAGCCGGCTAGGTCATTTAATCATCTCTATCAAGTTTAGCGGCTGCGCTAGCACTGGCATCGCTTGCGGAGTCATTTCATCTCAAAGATCGCCCTCCAAAATCTGTCGTTTTGATTTCCGCCGAAGACGGTTGTCTATTCAGTACCGCTTGAACACGCGCGAAGTCATTGGCGCGCTTGCGTCAAATACCTCGCGCAACGCGCAGGCCCGCGCGCCGCGGCCATACCGATTTCTGTGGAGTGGTGCCGGTGGGCGGCCTGTGGAGGCGTCTGCGGCCGGTTCCGGGCCTTCTCGACTTAATGGTGGGACGCGGCTGGAATTAAACCGGGGAGCCCTACGATCTCAACGTAGCGCTCTCCCGCTGAGCGCGCGTCCGCCCTCCTTCGAGCTACGCGGCGCAGAGGGCAAGCCCCGCCGTCTCGATCCAGCTTTTTCGGGTCCGCCCGCGGCTCGGCCTTGGCCATGGCACGCCGACAGGCCGGGCGCTGGCCGATGCGGGCGAGATAGGCCTTCAGGTTGGGATAGGGATCGATGGATGGGCCGCGAAACATGCGGCTTGGCAATAGACCATCATGATGCCGGCGGGTTAGCGCCGCCGAAGTAGGGCGCTTCGCCCAGGCGCGCCTCATGGCCCAGGTTGGCGCGATCCGGCTGTTTTCCACGGGCGCAGCGCGCTTGCCCGCTTGGCGCGCGCCGTGATTCACGCCCACGCGCCCTTGACCCAAGCCGCGGGCGCAAGCGGAGTTTTCCCACGGGCGCGGCCGTGTGGCCGGACGCCCGCGGCCGAACGCCCTGGTAGACCCTCCTCGCCGCAAGCGCCTCGTCGGGCGCGCCTACAGGAGCTTCTCCGCGCGGATGGGAAGATCGCGGATGCGCTTGCCGGTGGCGTGGAAGACGGCGTTGGCCACGGCGGCGTTCATGCCGACGATGCCGATCTCGCCGATGCCCTTGATGCCGAGGGGGTTCACGCGATCGTCCTCCTCCGGCACGAGGATGATCTGGATATCGGGCACATCGGCGCTGACCGGCAGCAGATAGTCGGCGAGGTTGCGATTGATATAGCGCGCCGACCTGGGATCGATCTGGGTCTCCTCGAACAGCGCCGCGGAAAGACCCCAGATGGTCCCGCCCATGAACTGGCTGTAGGCGGTGAGCGGATTGACGATCGTGCCGGCCGCAAAGGCGCTCACGACCCGCGGCGTGCGGATTTCCCGGGTGCGGGCGTGCACCCGCACCTCGACGAGATGGGCGCCAAAGGCGAAGGCGGTGACATCCTTGCGCGCGGTTCCGCTGACCATGGCGCTCTTGCCCTGGTAGAGCCCGGCCACGGCGCCCGGCCTGGCGCCGGCGGGGGCGTTTTCCACATGAACCTCGAGCACGCCGCCGGCCAGGCGCGCGAGGGCGGTCTTGAAGGGCTCCCGGGCGCCGGTCGGCCCGACGAGGGCGCCTTCGGCGAGTTTCAGCGACGCGGGGTCGGCCTCGTGGAACCGCCCGGCGGCATCGCCGACCGCCGCGAGCGCCATCCGGCGGCGAACCTCCTCGCAGGCCTTGTGGACGACATGGGCGGTGGTGGCGGCGTTGTTCGAGCCGCCCGCCACCGTCACCGGCGGCAGGGCGCTGTCGCCCAGCATGACGGTGACGTCCGCGACCTCGAGGCCGAGAGAATGGGCCGCGGTGACGGCGACCACCGTATAGGCGCCCGTGCCGATCTCATGGGCCGCCAGCTGAACCGTCACCTTGCCCTGGGACGTGACCGACAGCCTGGCGGCCGCCGGCCCGATGTTGGAGGGATAGGTGGAGGTCGCGCAGCCCCAGCCGACCTGCCAGTCGCCGTCGCGCATGGCGCCGGGCGCCGGGTTGCGCCGGCTCCAGCCGAATCTGGCCGCGGCCTGATCGAAGCAGGCCATCAGCGAGCGGCTGGAGAAGGCCTTGCCATCGACCGGATCGATGGCCGTGTCGTTGATCCGCCTAAGCTCGATCGGGTCGATGCCGAGGGCGTAGGAGAGCTCGTCCATGCCGCTTTCCAGGGCGAACATGTAGGGGGTTTCCGGCGGCGCCCGCATGAAGCCCGGCGTGTTGCGGTCGGCGTGGACCACGTGGACGGCCGTGGCGATGTTGGGACAGGCGTACATCCGCGCCGTGCTTTCGACGCCGGCGACATTGTAGCCGGACGGGCGCGAGGTCACCTCCCAGCCCTGGTGGATCAGGGCGGTCAGCCGGCCGTCGCGGCTCGCCCCCAGCGCCAGGCGCTGGCGGGTTTCGGCCCGGTAGGTGGCGATGGTGAAACCCTGGTCGCGCGTGGCCGCCAGCTTCACCGGCCGGCCGAGGCGCCGGGCGGCGATGGCGATCCAGGCGGTTCGCGAGGTCGTGCCGCCGCGCGAGCCGAAGGCGCCGCCGACATAGCGCGAGACCGTGCGAACCAGGGCCGGGTCGAGGCCGAGCTGCGCAGCGACCGCCGCCTTCAGGCCCCACATGGACTGGGACCCTTCATAGATGGTCAGCCGCGGTCCATCCCAGGCGCAGGTGGTGGTGAAGAGCTCCATGGGGTTGTGATGCTGGGTCGGCGTCGAATATCGGGCGTCGATCCTCACCGCCGCGCCGGCGAGGGCCGCCGCCGCGTCACCCTTTCGGGGATCAGGCCTTTCCGGCGTGGTCTTGTGAGGCTCGATGGTGACGCCGGGGCTGTCGAAGGTGGCGCCGGGCGCTTCAACCGCATAATCGACCCGCACCCGGCTGGCCGCCTCGCTCGCCGCCTCGAAGGTGTCGGCGACGACCACGGCGATGATCTGACCGTCATGCCAGACCCGATCGCTCTCGAGCGTCGTGGTCGTCGCGCCGCCGGACATCTGCGACGGCGGTTTGGCGAGGGCGCCGACATTGTCGTGGGTGAGGATATCGACAACGCCGGGCACGGCCCTGGCCGCGCCGAGGTGGAGCGCGCGGACCCGTCCCCGGGCGATGGCGCTGGTGACGAGACAGGCATAGGCGGGATTGGCGACCGGCTCGTCGGAGGCGTAGCGCGCCTGGCCGGTCACCTTGGCGACGCCGTCCACCCTGGGCGTGGGTATGCCGAACAGGGGCTGGGTCGTAGGCTGGGTCGTACCGGGCATCTCAGCCTTCGCCGCTCATTGCCTGCGCCTGCAGGGTTCGCGCCTGCAGCAGCGCTCGAACCAGGGTGCGGCGGCCAAGCTCCGGCTTGAAATCATTGCCGCCGTGGGTCACCGCGCCGGTGAAGGCCGCGTCCGCCGCCGCCTCGGCGTTCGCCTCGGTGAGGGGCCTGCCGACAAGCGCCGCTTCGGCCGCCCGCGAACGCCAGGGGCGGTAGGCCACCCCGCCCAGGCCGATCCGCGCCCCGCGCACCGTCTCGCCCTCCAGATCGACGCCCACCGCCGCGGAGGCGAGGGCGAATTCGTAAGAACTGCGGTCGCGGACCTTCAGATAGAGCGAGCGGCGCGTCCACGGCCCCGCCGGCACGGTGAAGGCGGTGATGACCTCGCCCGGGCGCAGGGTGGTCTCGATGTGCGGCCTGCCCTCCGCCGGGCGATGCAGGGTATCGAACGCCACCCGGCGATCGCCGGCCGGACCGCCGAGCTCGACCTGGGCGTCGAAGGCCGCCAGCACCACGGCGAGGTCGCCGGGATATTGCGAGATGCAGGTGCGGTCGACGCCGAGGACGGCGTGATTGCGATTGACCCCAGCGATCGCCGCGCATCCGGACCCGGGGTCGCGCTTGTTGCAGGCCGACCAGCTGGGGTCGCGGAAATAGGCACAGCGGGTGCGCTGCAGGACGTTGCCGCCGAGACTGGCCATATTGCGGATCTGGGCGCTGGCGGCGAGGCTCAGGCTCTGCGCGATGGCGGGATAGTCGCGACGGACAAGCGGGTGCTGCGCGACCCTCGCCATGCTGGCCAGAGCGCCCAGGCGCAGGCCATCGGGGCGCACTTCGATCGCGGCGTGGGCGGCGCGCAGCGGGCCGATATCCACCACAAGCTGCGGCCGCAGCACGTCCAGCTTCATCAGGTCGATGAGCGTCGTCCCGCCGGCGAGGAACTGGACGGCCGCCCCGGTCTGACCCTGGCCGGTGTCACGACCGAGGCGCGTGGCCAGGGCGAGGTCGGCGGCGCGTTCGTAGGCGAACCGGCGCATCAGGCGGGCGCCGTCCGGTCGCGCGCCATCCGGTCGCGCGCCATCTGGTCGCGCGCCTGGCCGATCGCCGCGACGATCCTGGGATAGGCGCCGCAGCGGCAGAGATTGCCGCTCATATATTCCTGGATATCGGCGTCGGTCGTGGCGTGTCCCTCGGCCACGCAAGCCACGGCGGAGAGGATCTGGCCGGGCGTGCAATAGCCGCACTGGAAAGCATCGTTATCGATGAAGGCCTGCTGCATCGGATGGAGCGCCCCGTCGGTTGCGGCCAGGCCCTCGATGGTGGTGATCCGGCGTCCCTGGGCGGCGACAGCCAGGGTCAGGCAGCTCAGGATCCTGTCGCCATCGGCCAGCACCGTGCAGGCGCCGCACTGGCCGTGATCGCACCCCTTCTTGGAGCCGGTGAGATCAAGGTGCTCGCGCAGGGCGTCGAGCAGGGAGGTCCGCACGTCGATCGTGAGGGCGTTGTCCCTGCCATTGATGTCGAGGACCAAGGCCAGAGTTCCGGCAGCCGGCGGCGCAGGCGGGGACCCCTGGGCGGCGACGCTCACGGCCGACGACGCCGCCAGGCCGGCGACCGCGCCCATGAGCCCGCGACGGCTGGGCCCCTGCGTGCCGGGACCGCGTGTAGTGGAACCCTGCGTGCTGAGCCCCTGCGTTGTTGTGGAGCGATCCAAGCGGCTTGACCTGTTCAGATTGGAAAATCCCGGCGGCCCCGCCGGTTCCCCTGGGCCCAGCTCGCTGCGCCCTATCTTTTCCACGCCCACGCGCCTTTGGCCGGAAGCCGCAGGCGCGAGCGGGGTTGACCCACGGGCGCGGCGCGCTTGCCCGCTTGGCGCGCGCCGAGCGCCCTGGTTGGCCCTCCTCGGCGCAAGCGCCTCGTCGGGAGGGGGGTCCTACTTCCACGGGTGCGAGCGGATTTGTCCCACGCCCGCGCGCCTTTGGCCGGAAGCCGCAGGCGCGCGCGGGCTAGCTGTCCCTCCTCGCCGCAAGCGCCTCGTCGGGAGGGGCTCTTCCGCTACCGCCGAAGACCCCCTCCACCGATCTCCCCCTGCGGAGCGGTCGGAGTGCCGGCCCCCGGGTCCCGCCAAAGGCCGGCCCGAGGATAAACTCCGCTGGCGAGGGGGGCAGCCCCCTCCACCACTTCGTGGTCCCCTGCCCCGAAATCGGGGGAGGATCCGGTCCCCCCTGCCGCTATGGGGGAGGAGTATTGTGCCCAATCTCTCTCCCCCTCAGGGGCAGGCATCGCATATGGCCGCCCAAACCAGGAACGTCATGGCCGGGCGTCAGTCCCGGCCATCCATGCACGCCGGACAGCGGGTGGACGCGCGCGAGCGCGTCCATGCAGAGCGTTCCAGCTGCGGTTGAAGCGCCGAAACCTGGCCATGCCGGGCATGGCCACCCGTTCTCTTGCGCTCAATGGATCCCCGGGACTGTCGCCCGGGGATGACGGTGAGGAAGAGGGGCGCTGGGCGCATATGCGATAGCCCTGCCCGCAGGGGGGAGTACGGCCCCGGGGGGCCGGGAGGGGGGTCAACGGCTGGCAATTCCAGCTAACCTCAACCCGCCCTAGTCGATCCGCCAGTCGATGTCGCCGCGGAGGTCGGGCGGCAGGCCGGCGAACACCTCGCTGACGCTTTCGCGGGTGGCGGTGCTCGGCAGGCGGAATATGTAGTCGAGGCGCCCCTTGGCGTAGCGCTGCTCGCTGATGATCCTGCAGCCCTGGCCCTCCAGGGCGCCGCGGTAGAGGGACGCGCATTCGTCGATGCGGCCCTTGGGGAGTTCGTCGATCCTCACCCGGCAGGCCGGTCTGGAGTCGAAAACCCAGATGAGGGCGAAGGCGAAGATGGCGATCATCGCCGCCAGATGCGGCAGGCCGAGGCCGGCGACGAGGCCCATCAGGGTCACCACGATCAGCCGGCCGGTGTCGCGGGTGGATTCGGTGGTGGAGCGGAAGCGGATCAGACCGCCGATGCCGAACACCACCACACCCACCACCATGCCGAACTCGCGCACGGCGACGCCGATCACCGCGCCGATGAAGGCGTACAGGATGTACACCTTGGGCATGTCGGCCTCGGTCAGGGAATCGACCGTCCGCCGCATGCGCGGGTGGTAGCCGATGACGGCGCCCAGCACCGTGGCCAGAGCCAGGGCGCCGAACGAGTTGAGGATGAAGCGTAAGTCGAGGAAGCCGGCCCAGCCGATCGCCGCCAGCTGGCCGGGCGATCCTCCGAACAAAATGTCTTTCTCGGCCCCGCCCATCTTGAGCGCAATGAGCGCCAGGCCCAGAATAGCCATCGCTTCCCCCCAGGGGCGCGATCCTGGGCCGCGACAGTTGTTCTGGCAAGATTGGTTTTCCGACCACGGACGATGCTCAAGGTTCTGACAACGCTTCTCGCCGCGGCGGTCGTGGGCCTGGCGCTCCCGGCCCCCGCCGCCCAGACGGCCTGGGACCACGTGGCGCGCGTGGTGGTGTTCGGCGACCTGCACGGCGACTACGCAAAGTTCCACGACATGCTGAGCGAGGCCGGGCTGATCGACGCCCGGGACAACTGGTCCGGGGGCCAGACCCACCTGGTGCAGGTGGGCGACCTGCCCGACCGGGCGCCGGACACGCGCAAGATCGTCGAGCTCATGATGAAGCTCGAGCCGCAGGCGCGCCGGGCGGGCGGCTATGTCCACGCCCTGATCGGCGACCACGAAGCGATGAATATGGAAGGCGACCTGCGCTACACCACGCCGGGCGAATTCGCCGCCTTCGCCGCGCCAGGTTCAGCCCAGCTGCGCGACCGCTATTACGCGGCCGTGGTCGCCGCCCTGAAGGCCCATCCGCCGAAGGAAGGCCTGCCGAAGTTCGACGCGGCCTATCGCGCGCAGTTCGACGCCGAACATCCGCCGGGATGGGTCGAGCACCAGATCGCCTGGTCGACCCAGGGGTCTATCGGCAAGTGGGTGCTGACCCATCCGGCCATCATCCGCATTGACGACACGCTCTACATGCACGGCGGGCTTGGGCCGGAATTCGTCCCGTTCGGCTATGACGCCATGAACCGGGCGGTGATCGCCGCGCTCAACCACCAGCCGGAGGCCAAGGACGGTCCGCACGACATCCTGTGGAACGAGCAGGGGCCCCTCTGGTACCGCGGGCTGGCGTGGAACAAGGCGGAGACCGAGGCGGCCAATGTCGATGCGATCCTGGCGCGATATCAGGTCAAGCACATCGTCATCGGCCACACGAAGGCATACCGGCAGGTGAACAGCCGCTTCGACGGCAAGGTGATCCTGACCGACGTTTTCGCGCCCGACCGCTGCGTCGATCCGCACGCCTTCCTGATCAAGGAGGGCGATGCGCTTTCCACGGTCTATCGGGGCCACCGGCTGGCGCTGGGCGTCGACGGCCAGGCGCAGGCGGACTACCTGGCGAAGGTCGCAGCCATCGACAAGACCGACACCCCTTCGGCCGCGCCGTGCGGCGGGGTCGAATATGCCGAGCCCAAGCCGCCGGACTAAAGTCCGGCCTTTTGTCTTACGGGCGCACGCCCGTTGCCCGGAGGGCGGGACGTGAGCGGCGTATTTGTTTCACGGGCGCATGCCCCTCGCCCGGAAGGTGGGGCATGAGCGCCGTATTTGTTTCACGGGCGCATGCCGCTCGCCCGGAAGGCGGGGCATGAGCGCCCTGAGTGTCGCTTGCGCTTTCCCGCTGGCGCGATCGCTAACGTAGCGCCGCCGTCTCGCCCTCTTGTCTTACGGGCGCATGCCCCTTGCCCGGAGGGCGGGGCATGAGCGCCCTGAGTGTCGCTTGCGCTTTCGCGCTGGCGCGATCGCGTCCTACCGGCAGTGGCGCAGCACCTGGCTCTGGAGCCTGGCCGGGTCTTCCAGGACGGCGAAGAACCCGTCGAGGTAGCGATCTGCCTTTTCGCGGAATTGCGCCGTGAGCCCGGGCTGATTGTCGATCAGCGCGTGCATGTCGGCGCGGCGGGCGAGATATTCCCGGGCCACCGCCGAGATCTCGCCGTTCTGCGCGCAGAAGCCGCGGTAGTACCGCTGGGTCAGGCTGTCGATCGGAATGCCCTCCGGCGGGCCGGCGTAGGGCGGATCGACCCAGCCGGTGGAGTCGAAGTCGTAGGGGACGGGCGTCACCATGCTGGCGGCCGCCGGCGTGGCGGCGGGCGCGGCGAGCAGGCGAATGTTGTGGCAGCACTTCTCGCCGGGCGCACTGGCCAGGGGCTCCCAGTCCAGATTGCCGATCATGAATTCGAGGAGGGTGACGCGCGTGGTCGCGTGAGCGTCGAGTTGGGCCAGGGAGACGACGTGCGATGGCCCCTTGACCTCCCCGAGGTCATTGCGCTCGGCGACGCTGTGGATGTCCTCGATCAGGTAGCCGAAACGGGTGACGCCCGGATCCGCCCCGCCGTTTCGATAGGTGACCTGCGCAGGCCTCACCCGGAAGCTCATCGGCGTGATCAGGTTGTAGAGCTTGTAGGCCAGGTATTCGAGCATGACGCGCTGCTCGTAGTCGGCGGGCGGGCGGCAATAGGTGACCAGTTTCAGCTGGTTCTGGCCGTGGAACAGGGTTCCGTGCACCGCCTTCTTGTCGAACATCAGAAGGATCGGCGGGAAGGCGCAGTACATCTTGCGGCGGCTGATCCCCCGGGGGCGGACGTGGATGTCGAAGCTCCGCGACGCGCCGGCGGCGTCGGTGACGGCCAGGGTCGCCGGATAGGGATCAAGCGAGAATTTCGCCTTCGAGACCAGCGTCCCGAGCGGGGCGGTGATGGTGAGATGCAGCGGCTGCGCGCCATCGGCGAAGAGATCGGGCGAAGCCGCCGCCGGACCGGCGACCATCCAGGCGGCCAGCACCAGCAGGCCCAAGAACGCCCGGATCATCGGCTCCCCCCTGTTTTCACGGCCGCGCCCCTCCTATAGCACGGGCGCCGCGGGTTGGCTGGCCGTCCCCTATTTTATCTGCGGGCGCGACGGGGGTTTGTCTCACGGGCGCGAGCGGTTCATTTTTCCACGCCCGCGCGCCCTTGGCCGGAAGCCTCGGGCGCGAGCGGGCTTGTCTCACGGGCGCGGCCGCGTGGCCGGATGCCCGCGGCCGAGCGCCCTAGATGGCCCTCCTCGCCGCAAGCGGCTCGTCAGGCGCGCGGATGTCTCATTCACGGGCGCGACGGCCTGCCCGGAAGGCGGCCGCCGAGCGGGGTTTATGCCACGGGCGCGGCGGCCTTGCCCGGAAGGCGGCCGCCGAGCGCCCTGGTTGGCCCTCCTCGCCGTAAGCGAAGATTGATTCACGCCCGCGCGCCCTTGGCCGGAAGCCTCGGGCGCGAGCGGGCTAGCTGTCCCTCCTCGGCGCAAGCGCCTCGTCGGGTGAATTGTCTCATATACAAGGCAATTGGTTGACTTTGCCAAGTTTTGCCTCGTATATAGGGCAAATGCTCGATCTTCCCACTCTGGGCAAGAGGATCGCCGAAAGGCGTTCGTCGCTCAAGCTCACCCAGGCCGCCCTGGCGTCGGCCGCGCATGTGGGCCGCGCCACGCTCGATGCGCTCGAGAACGGGCGGGCCGGCGAACTCGGCTTCGCCAAGGTCGCGCGCATCCTTGCCGCGCTCGACCTCAACCTGCGTATCGTCGAGTCCGCCCACGGCCGGCCAACCCTCGAGGATCTGTTGGCCGAAGATGACGATCGGGCGAGATGACGATCAAGGTTTGGGCCGATCGCGCCGAGGCCGGGCGCCTCGACCGAACGCCGCCACGCGGCTCGGCCTTTGCCTATGCGCCTGGCACGCCGGAGGGTCGCGCCATCTCGCTCACCATGCCGGTGCGCGTCGCTTCCTGGAATGTGGATTTCGGGCTCGCTCCCATCTTCGATATGAACCTGCCGGAAGGCGCGCTGCGCGAGCGGTTGAGGCTCGCCTTCGCCAAGGCGACCGGGACATTCGACGACTTCGATCTGCTCACCATCGTCGGTCGCTCCCAGATCGGGCGCCTGCGCTACACCGGCGAGACCGACGATCTCGACGAAGAGGTTCCGTTCCAGTCGGTGGACGAGATCCTCGCCGCCCGTCGCGACAGCGGCCTGCTCCCCTATCTGCTCGAACGGCTCGCCCGATTCTCCGGGATCAGTGGCGTTCAGCCGAAGATTTTGGTGCGCGACGAAGACGATCTGGCGATCGCGACGAAAGGCGAGCGCACGAGCTTCCGGGGGGCCACCCACATCGTCAAGTTCTGGGAAGGGGAATACCCGGAACTGGCGACCAACGAGTACTTCTGCCTTCGGGCCGCCCGGCGCTGCGGTCTCGAGGTCCCGCGTTTCCGTCTCGCCGAGGATGGCGGCGCCCTGGTGATCGATCGTTTCGACCTGAAGCCCGATGGAACCTGGCGAGGGTTCGAGGACTTTGCGGTGCTGAACGGCCGCCGGACGGCGGACAAGTACGGTGGAAGCTACGAAACGTCCGTCCTCAGACGCTTCACGCAATTCGCCTCGGGTCTCGGCGTCGCGGCGGACATCGAACGCCTCTTCACGCTCATCGTGCTCAACTGCGCGCTGCGCAACGGGGACGCACACCTGAAGAACTTCGGCGTGGTCTACGACGACGTGGCGGGTCCGATCCAGTTGGCCCCGGTCTTCGACGTCATTACCACCACGGCCTATCTTCCGGTCGACGCCATGGCGCTGAGCCTCGATGGAACGACCCGCTGGCCGAGCGCCGCCCGCCTTCAGGCTTTCGGCGAAACCCGCGGCGTCGGCGCCCCGGCCGTCGTGCGCGCGGTGCGCCAACGCGTGGCGGAAGCGCTGGCGGAAACCGCTCTCGAATTGAAGGCCCACATGGCTGAGCACCCGGCGTTCCGGGAGATCGGAGCGCGGATGCTGGCCGAATGGGCCAAGGGCGCCGCCGACAGTCTTGGCGTGATTGGGGCGATCGGTGTCTGATCCACGCCCGCCGCCCTCGGCCGGGGTCGCGAGCGGGCCGTTTTTCCACGGGCGCGGCCGCGTGGCCGGATGCCCGCGGCCGAGCGGGCGGTTTTTCCCACGCCCGCACGCCCTTGGCCGGAAGCCGCGGGCGCGAGCGGGCTAGCTGTCCCTCCTCGGCGCAAGCGCCTCGTCGGGCGCTCCTGCGGAGCTTGGCAGGATGAAGC
Organism: Caulobacteraceae bacterium; assembly: GCA_036491275.1. Classification (GTDB taxonomy): domain Bacteria; phylum Pseudomonadota; class Alphaproteobacteria; order Caulobacterales; family Caulobacteraceae; genus Acaudatibacter. The sequence goes on along the minus strand of DASXCH010000162.1, from coordinate 20,466 downwards.
GCCCGTTCTGGCAAACGTCGCGCTGCGGGATGACAGTCCAACTTCGCAGTTCGGGGAACGGCCGCGGAATAAGAATGGTGGACGCGGCTGGGATTGAACCAGCGACCCCTACGATGTCAACGTAGTGCTCTCCCGCTGAGCTACGCGTCCGCTCCGGCGACCGCGATCTGTGTTGCGGGCGCCCCTTTGGCAGGAGGCGCGGATATATCGGTGGGCCACGCGGGAGGCAAGGCGGTCGAATTCCCGGGCGCGGCCGCCGTGCCCGCTTGGCGCGCGCCGAGCGGTCTAGTTGTCTCACGCCCGCGCGCCTTTGGCCGGTAAGCCGCGGGCGCGAGCGGGGTTTGTCGCCCGCGCGCCTTTGGCCGGAAGCCGCAGGCGCGAGCGGGGTTTGTCCCACGCCCGCGCGCCTTTGGCCGGAAGCCGCAGGCGCGAGCGGGGTTTTTCCCACGCCCGCGCGCCTTTGACCGGAAGCCGCAGGCGCGAGCGGGGTTTGTCCCACGCCCGCGCGCCTTTGGCCGGAAGCCGCAGGCGCGAGCGGGGTTTGTCCCACGCCCGCGCGCCTTTGGCCGGAAGCCGCAGGCGCGAGCGGGCTAGTTGACTCTCCTCGGCGCAAGCGCCTCGTCGGGCGCGCTCTTCACATCACAACCGTCATCCCCGGCCTTGTGCCGGGGACCCATTCGGCGCGGACCTTCGAGTGGCCATGCCCGGCATGGCCACACATCAATCGGCGTTCATGGGCGGCCGGGACAAGCCCGGCCCTGACGGTTTGGTCTTGAGCGGGAACCGCAGTTTTGCGAGCCAAGGCTTGCCGGGCGCGCGTCCTGCCCTCAATGTGACACCATGACCGCCTGGGACGCCCCGGCCGCCCGGACGATCGGCCCGGCCGCGCCGCCGGCCGAGACCCTGACGGCCAGCCTCGAAGCCGGCGCCGCCGCCCCCGACGCGCCGGCCACGGTTCCAAGAGCCGCCCTGGTCTTCCCGGCCCTGCCCTCGGCCGGGGCCCCGGTCGACGATCTCTTCACCCCCTTCGAGCTGGCCGGGCCCGATCGGCCGGTCACCCCGCTCGTCTTCGCCTCGCCGCACTCGGGCCGCATCTATCCGGCGCCGATGATGATCGCCTCGCGCCTGACCGCCGATTCCATCCGCCGCTCGGAGGATGTGTGGGTGGACCAGCTGATCGCCGGGGCGGCGCCCCTGGGGGCGCGGCTGATCAACGCCCGCCTGGCGCGGGTCTATCTGGATGTGAACCGCGAGCCGTGGGAGCTGGATCCGGCCATGTTCTCCGACGAGCTGCCGCCCTATGCCCGGGGGCGCAGCCCGCGGGTGGCGGCGGGCCTGGGGGCCATCGCCCGCATCGTCGCCGAGGGCGAGGAGGTCTATGCCCGCAAGCTCACCTTCGCCGAGGCCAGGGCCCGGGTGGAGGCGGTGCATGCGCCCTATCACGCGGCGCTCAAAGCCCTGATGGCGGAAGCGCTGGCCGCGCACGGCATCGCCGTGCTGCTGGACTGGCACTCGATGCCGAGCGCCGCGACCCGCCATGCCGCCGGCGGGGCCTGCGATGTGGTGCTGGGCGATCGCTTCGGCGGCGCCTCCTCGCCCGCCATCGCCCGGGCGGTGGAGCGCGGCCTCTCCTCGCTCGGCTATCGCGTGGTGCGCAACACGCCCTATGCCGGGGGCTACACCACCGAGCACTACGGGCGACCGGCCAAGGGCGTGCACGCGCTGCAGATCGAGGTCAACCGCGCGCTCTATGTGGACGAGGCGAGCCTGACGCCGACGCCGGGTTTCGCGCGGCTGAAGGCGGACCTGGAGCGGCTGTTCGAGGGCCTGGCCGAGACCGAGTGGGCGGGGGTGGTTTGATCCGCAGATAACGCGGATATCTTGTGATCCGCAGATTTCGCAGATTTATGCAGATTGAATTGGTCGCGCGCCCTTAGGCGCGGAAGTGTGGAGCGTACGAACGGAGCGCCGGCGTCCCGCCGGCAACCGCCCTGGCCGGCGAGACGCCGGCGCTCCGAGACCAACCCCGGTATTTCAGGTGAGCGGAGGTCATTTTCCGCGCGCCCTTGGCGCGCAGCCCAATCCACCCACCGGGGGCCGCCAATCTGCGTCATCTGTGGATAACCTGCTTTCACTCGCCCGCGCCGGTGCTTAGAGTTTCCCCAGACCCCAGCAGGAGCAGCGTCCCCCATGAAACCCGAACAGGTCGGCCTATCCACGGCCCGGCTCGCCCGCCTCGACGAAGTGATGACCCGCCGCTATGTCGACGGCGGCTATCTGCCGGGCATCATCACCCAGGTCTATCGCAAGGGCGACCTGGTCCATTCCGGCCTCTCCGGCTCCATGGACCTGGAGCGCAACAAGCCGATGCGCGAAGACGCCATCTTCCGCATCTATTCGATGAGCAAGCCGATCACGGCGGTCGCCCTGATGATGCTGGCCGAGGAGGGCCTGATCGGCCTCGACGACGATGTCGCCACCCACATCCCCGCGTTCAGGAAGCTCGGAGTCTACGCCAGCGGGGTGCCGACCCTGCTGGCCAACGCGCCGCCGAGCTTCATGACCACCCGGCCGGAGCGGGCGATGAAGGTGGTGGACCTCGTCACCCACACCTCAGGGCTGACTTACGGCTTCATGATGCGGACGATGGTCGACTACAACTACCGCAAGCTGAAGGTGTGCGATTTCTCGACGGCCGGAGGCCTCGACACCTTCATCGAGCAGCTCTCGGGCCTGCCGCTGGAGTTCTCGCCCGGCACGGCGTGGAACTATTCGGTCAGCATCGATGTCATGGGCTATCTGGTGCAGAAGCTCTCCGGGATGAGCTTCGGCGAATTCCTCCGTACACGGCTGTTCGAGCCTCTGGGCATGAGCGACACGGCCTTCTTCTGTCCGCCGGAGAAGCTCGACCGGTTCTGCTCCTGCTACCAGCCGGGGGACGGCGGCAAGGGGTTGAAGCTGCAGGACGACGCCGGCAAAAGCACATACGCGGCGCCGCCGGCCCTGGAGAGCGGCGGCGGCGGCCTCGTCTCCACCGCCCACGACTACATGCGCTTTGCCGCCATGATGCTGAACGGCGGGGCGCTGGACGGGGCGCGCATCCTCTCGCCCAAGACGGTGGCCCTGTTCAGCCTCAACCACCTGCCGGACAACCGCGAGCTCGCCGAGATGGCGCCGCCGGGCCTCTTCAGCGAGACCAACTACAACGGCGTCGGCTTCTCGATCGGCTGCGGGGTCAACATCGACGTCGCCCGCACGCGCCTGCCGGGCTCGGTGGGCGAGTTCAACTGGGGCGGAGCGGCGTCCACGGCCTTCTGGGTCGACCCGGTCGAGGACCTGGCGGTGGTGTTCATGACCCAGGTGATGGGCACCGACGCGCGGCTCACCCTGCGGCGGGACCTCAGGACCCTGGTCTATTCGGCGATGACGGAGTCGTTTGGGTAGGGTTATTCACGGGCGCGGCCGCGTGGCCGGATGCCCGCGGCCGAGCGGAAATTGTCCCACGCCCGCGCGCCCTTGGCCGGAAGCCGCAGGCGCGAGCGGGGTTTGTCGCCCGCGCGCCTTTGACCGGAAGCCGCAGGCGCGAGCGGGGTTTTTCCCACGCCCGCGCGCCTTTGGCCGGAAGCCGCAGGCGCGAGCGGGGTTTGTCCCACGCCCGCGCGCCTTTGGCCGGAAGCCGCAGGCGCGAGCGGGCTAGTTGACTCTCCTCGGCGCAAGCGCCTGAATTGATTCACGGGCGCGGCCGCCTTGCCCAGGGGCGGCGGCCGAGCGCCCTAGGTGACTCTCCTCGGCGCAAGCGCCTCGTCGAGGGGCGCCTCTCTCCCCCCTCAGGGGGGAGTACCGGCGAAGCCGGGAGGGGGGTCAACGTCAGGCGGCCATGACCCTCTCCACCCCTTCGTGGTCCCCCTGAGGAGGAGGAGAAATAGCGAACGACAAGGCCGTGCCCGAGCTTTAGTGTGCCAGGCACGATCCGGTCCGGCAGGGGTCGAATCGTGCTTCCGGCCACATAACCGCTGTGGCCGCAGGGGGTGGTGAGCGGTTATGGTGGCGTCATGGTAAAGTCAGTGAGTCCAAGGTGTCCGTCCTGCGGCGCCGCGATCCAACATCCCAAACTGGTGAAGCTTTCGGCCGAGACCTATGGCTCGGGGTTCACCGATGCCACGCCTCTGGCGATCGGCTTCCAGTGCGCCGCCGAGGGCTGCGGCGTGCTGCTGCCGCTCACCGCCTATCCGCCGGCGATCCAGGGCAAGGCTACGTTCAGGGCCTGAGGGCCGCCCGCTCCACGTCGTTCCACGGGCGCTCGCGGCGGGTCCCTATCTCTCCCGCCGGGAGAGGTGAAAAGTCCCTAGGCCGCTTCCCGGCGATCGAGGATCCGGCGGATGCGGGCGGCGTCGGCGGGCGTCGCCGGCGCGTAGACCACCATGGCCAGGTCCGGCCGGCCGTCCACGGCGAAGTTGGAATACTCCAGGCCCAGCACCACCCCACCCGGCAGCCTCAGGCGCTTCACCCCCTCCCCCGGCGCGACGACGTCGTGCTCGGCCCACAGGGCGGCGAACTCGCCGCTGGCGGCGCTGAGCTCGGCGACAAGCTCGGCCACCGCTTCGCTGGCGCCGGCGCGGGCGGCCTCGGCACGGAAGGCGGCGACCACGTGGCGGGCGACGCTCGCCCAGTCGGTCTGGCGGGCCCGGGCGCCGGGGCTGGTGAACATCAGGCGCAGGATGTTGCGCCCATTGGGGGGCAACTCCTCATAGTCGGCCAGCACCGCCAGCGCCGCCTGGTTCCAGGCGACGACATCCCAGGTCGCGGTCTTGATGAGGGCGGGGCAGACCTCGAAGGAGTCCAGCACCCGCTGCAGGCGCGGGCTGACGCCGTCGGCGGGGCGGTAGCGCACTTCGGGCAGGCGGCCGAGGCCCAGCAGGAAGAGGTGCTCGCGCTCGACGTCGGTGAGCATCAGGGCGGCGGCGATGCGCGAGAGGGCTTCGGCCGAGGGGGCGCCGCCGCGACCCTGCTCCAGCCAGGCGTACCAGGTGGGGCTGATGTGGGCGCGGGCGGCCACCTCCTCGCGGCGCAGGCCCGGCGTGCGCCGGCGGCCAGCCGGAAAGCCGAGGGCGGCGGGGTCGAGCCGGGTGCGGCGATCGCGAAGGTAGGCGCCGAGGACGTTCTGGGGGGCGGCGGCGGGGGCATTTCTGGGGGCGATCCCGGGGGTGAGTTGGACGGCGGTCGGCATGGCTTCCAGTTAGGCCTTATACTAGGATAAAGTCCCTACTTTACCTGGATGATTGAAACGCCGAAAAGGCCTCCCGTCAATGTCCCAGCCCTGCCCATCTCTGACGATCGCCGTGCTCGGCCCCGGCGCCATCGGCAGCGCCTTCGCCTTCCAGCTGGCGCGCGCCGGCCACGCCGTGACCGCCATCGCGCGGCCGGGTTCGGTGCGCCTGACCCAGCTCTCCCGCGACGGCGGGATCGTCAGCGTGACGGGCGAGCGAGCGGAGGCGCGGGTGCTGGACGCCCTGGACGAGGCGACGGCCTACGACCTCGTCATCGTCACGGTGCTCGCCCATCAGGCCGAGGCCGTGCTGCCGGCCTTGCGGCCCAGCGCGGCCAGAGCCATCCAGTTCATGGCCAACAGCTTCGAGCCCGAGCGGCTCGGCGAGGCCGTCGGACCGGACCGCACGTCCTTCGGCATGCCGTTCATCCAGTCGCGGTTCGCTCCCGACGGCCGGCTCGACGCCACCATCGGCGCCGGCGGCCAGAAGAGCCTTATGGCCGATCCGAAGTGGGTGGCTGTGTTCGAGGCCGCCGGCCTGCCGGCGAGGCTGGAACCGGACATGAAGCTCTGGTTGCGCTGCCACACGCCGATGTGTGTCGCCTTCGAGGCCATCAGCGTGGCGGCGGTCCGGCGCGGTAGAGGGGCGTCCTGGCGCGAGGCGATGGTCGTCGCCCGCGGCGCCCAGGAGAGCTTCACCCTCATCCGCGGCCTGGGTTTCAAGATCTATCCGGCGTCCAAGGCGCGGATCGCCGCCCTACCCGCGCCGGCCGTGGCCGCGATGTTATGGGCCGTCTCGCGCATCCGCTCGTTCCGCGAGCTGCTGGCCACCGGCGAGGGCGAATGCCGCGCCCTCGTCGCCGCCCTGCTGGCGGCCGCCCCGCGCGCCCATCCGCCCGTCCGCACCGCGCGGATCGCGGCCCTGTCCCCTTCCCTGACCAAAAACGGAGTTTGACCATGCGTGTCTTCGTCACCGGCGCCAGCGGCTTCATGGGCTCGGCGATCATCCCCGACCTCATCGCCCACGGCCATTCGGTGGTCGGCGTCGGCCGCAACGACGCCTCGGCCGCCGAGATCGAGGCCATGGGGGCCGAGGCGTTCCGCGGCTCGCTGGAGGATCCCGAGGGCCTGGCGCGCGGCGCGGCCGGCGCCGACGGCGTCATCCACCTGGCCTTCAACCACGATTTCTCGCGCTTCGCCGAGAACGGCCAGACGGACAAGCGGGCCATCGAGGCCATGGGCGAGGCCCTGGCCGGCACGGCCAAGCCGCTGATCGTAACCTCCGGCACGGCGCTGATCGCCCCCGGCAAGGTGGCGACCGAGGACGACGAGGCCATGGCCACCGGTCCGCGGATCTCCGAGGCGGCGGCGAAAGCCTTCGTGACCCGTGACGTGCGGGCCATGGCGGTGCGCCTGCCGCCCTCGACCCACGGGACGAGCAAGCGCGGCTTCCGCGCCGGGCTCACCAGCTGGCTGATCGATACCGCGCGCGAAAAGGGCGTCTCGGCCTATGTCGGTGACGGCGCCAACCGCTGGTCGGCGAGCCACCGGCTGGACGCCGCCCCGGTCTACCGCCTGGCGCTGGAGAAGGGCCGGGCCGGGCGCAGCTATCACCCGATCGCCGAGGAGGGCGTCAGCCTGCGCGCCACCGCCGAGGCGCTGGGCGAGACGCTGGGGCTGCCGGTGAAGAGCCTGCCGGCGGAGGCGGCCGTCGAACACTTCGGGTTCCTGGCGATGTTCGTGGGGGCCGACGTGCCAGCCTCCAGCGCCCTCACCCGCGCCGAACTCGGCTGGACCGCCTCCCGTCCCGGCCTGATCGAGGATCTGAAAACGGCGGACTACTGAGGGTTCCACGGGCCCAGCTCGCCGCGCCCTTCGGCCGCTCGCGGGCTGAGGGTTCCACGGGCCCAGCTCGCCGCGCCCTTCGGCCGCTCGCGGGCTGAGGGTTCCACGGGCCCAGCTCGCTGCGCCCTTCGGCCGCTCGCGGGCTGAGGGTTCCACGGGCCCAGCTCGCTGCGCCCTTCGGCCGCTCGCGGGCCCTAGATGACCCTCCTCGGCGCAGGCGCCTCGTCGGGGGCGCATAATCCCCTTCTCCCTATGAGAGAGGAGATAATCACAGCACCGCCTCGATGAGGCGCGGGCCCCGGCCCGTCATGGCCGAGGCGAACTGGGCCTCGAAGGCTTCGGCGGTTTCGGCGCGGGAGGCTTCCACCCCCATCCCCTCGGCCAGCCTGACGAAATCGAGGGCCGGGCCGGTGAGGTCGAACATGGAAAGCGCCCGCGGCCCGGCGTTCATCGCGCCCACCCGCCCCAGCTCGATCTGCAAGATGGCGTAGGCGCGGTTGGCGAGGATGACGGTGGTGACGTCGAGCTTTTCGCGCGCCTGGGTCCACAGGGCCTGCAGCGTGTACATCGCCCCGCCGTCGCCCTGCAGGCAGACGACCTTGCGGCCGGGCGCGGCCACGGCCGCCCCGGTCCCCAGCGGCACGCCCTGGCCGATCGAGCCGCCGGTGAGGCCGAGGAGATCGTGCGGACGGGCGCCGGCAGTGGCCAGATAGGTCCCCAGCGAGCCGGTGGCGCCCTCGTCCGAGAAGATCGCCCCCTCCGGCAGGTGGCGCGCGATCGCCGCGCCGATGGCGAACTGGTTGAGGGCGCCGGCGGGGGCGTCAGGGATCGTCAGGGGGCTGACGACCGACGGCGCCTTGGCCGCGCCGACCGCCTCGGCCAGGGCCTCCAGCGCGCCGACGCCGTCCTCGTGAGGCTGGGCGAGCCAGGCGATCCTGGCGCTCTGCGGCAGGCCCCAGCTCGGCTTGCCGGGATAGGCGAAGAAGGCCACCGGCGGCCGCGCGCCCACCAGCACCAGATGCTCCACGCCCGTCAGGAACTCGACGATCTGTTCGGCGAAATAGGGGATGCGCTCCAAGGCCACGCGCCCGGCGCCGCGGGCGTGGCGGGCGACGAAGGTGTCGGCCAGGAGCCGCGCGCCGGTCTTTTCGGCGATGCGGCCGGCGGCGGCGAGGCCCCTGTCCCCCAGCGCAGCGCCACGGATGAGGATGGCGCAGGCTGAACCGGCCCTCGTCGCCTCGGCCGCCCGGGTCACGGCAGCGTCCGACACCCTCGCCGGCGACGGAACCGGCAAGGGCTCGGCCGGGCCTTCGGCTTCGCCCCAGGCGGCGTCGGCCGGCAGGATCAGGGTGGCGATCTGGCCGGGCGGCGCGAGCGCGGCGGCGACGGCCAGGGCCCCGGCGGCCGCGGTCTGGCCGGCGCTCTCCACGGACCGGACCCACGCCGAAACCGGCCGCGCCAGGCCGGCGACATCGCTCGTCAGCGGCGCGTCATAGTGTGCGTGATAGGTGGCGTGGTCGCCGACGACATTGACGATGGGTGTCGCCGCGCGCCGGGCGTTGTGCAGGTTGGCGATGCCGTTGCCGAGGCCGGGCCCCAGGTGCAGCAGGGTGCAGGCGGGCTTGCCGGCCATGCGGCCATAGCCGTCGGCCATGCCGGTCGCCGCACCTTCGAAGAGGGCCAGCACCGGCCGCATGCCGGGCGCGCGATCGAGGGCGGCGACGAAATGCATCTCCGAGGTGCCGGGATTGCCGAAGCAGGCCTCGACCCCGGCGGCGACGAAGGTGCGCAGCAGGGCTTCCGCTCCGTTCATTGGGGGCCCGTTGATCGTTTCGGTCATGAGGGCGCCCGCTCGAAGGCGGCGCTGATGACGATGCGGACATCGTCGCTGATGAAGGGCTCGTACCTCGTCACACCGAACTCCCGCCGCCGGATCACGCCGCGGACTTCGAAGCCCGTCGACCAGGCCTTGTCCAGCGGACTGACGCCGGCGACGTTGAACGTCGCCTTGAACACCACCAGGCGAGTGACGCCATGCAGGGTGAGGTCGCCGGCGACGTCGGCGGTGGCCGGGCCCGTGAGGGTGATGGCCCGCGAGCGGAAGGTCATGACGGGAAAGCGGGCGGCGTCGAACCAGCCGGGGCCCTCGAGCGCGCCGGTGAAGCCGGCGCTCTCGCTCTCGACGCCGGCGATCGGGATCCTCACCTCCAGTCGGCTGGCGGCGGGATCCTTCGGATCGAACTGCAACTGGCCCGTGGCGCCGACAAACTGGCCGTAATAGTCGCCGAAGGGGAAGCGACCGACGCTGAACACCACCCGGGTATGGGCCGGGACGATCTGCCAGGCGCCGGCCGGCACGCTCTGGGCCGCCGCCGGCGGCGGAACCGGGCGTGGCGGCGGCTGGGCCAGGGCCTGAGCCGCAAGACCAAAGCTCAGGACAACGCCGGCGGCGAAGATTCTCGGCAAGACGCAGACCCCCGACGTGGCGTTCGCCTCGGCGATATAGGCCCAGGCGTCATGGCTGGCGAGGCCGGGAAAAGTCGATCCGCAGACCGCTGCCGACCGCGGATGTTTTGTTTTCCGCAGATGACGCAGGTCTACGCAGATTGATTTGTCGCGACTGCGGCTCGCCTTTGATCGCGATACTTCCAACTTCCCCGCTCATCCCGGAGGCCGAGCGCCCCCGGGTCCGGCCGAAGGCCGGCCCGAGGATAAACTCCGCGAGGCCATCCGTGACTGAGGTGTTTTACCGTAGGGCGGCGAGTTTCAGAAAAGGCCTGGGTTCCCGCTTGCGCGGGGGTTACGCGGCGGAGCCGCGGGACCGGAATTATTGTGGGCGATCTGCGCAATCAATCTGCCCCCCGACTTGATCCGGGGTATCTGCAAAATCTGCGGATTGAATCCTTGGCCGGCCCCGCAATCGCAAATCCCCTATCGGAACAGCGTCACCGCGGTCAGCACCAGGGCGAAAAGCCAGGCGGTCTCGACGACCATCACCGCCACCGGCCGCCAGCCGACGGCGACGAGGGCGCGGAACGAGGTCTTCATCCCGAGCGCGCCGATGGCCGCCACCAGGCACCAGCGGGAGACCTCGGCCGAGGCGTCGCCGGCCGGCTTGGGGATCCAGCCGAGGCTGTTCGCCACCACCAGGGCGGCGAAGGCCACCAGGAACAGCGGCAGGGCGGCCTTGGGCGCGCCGGCCGTCCCGCGATGGGCCCTGGCGGCGGCGTAGGCGATGGCGAAGACCACCGGCAGCAGCATGGTGACGCGCAGCAGCTTCACATAGGTGGCGATGTCGCCGGTCTGCGGCGAGATGGAATAGCCGGCGCCGACCACCTGGGCGACGTCGTGGATCGAGCCGCCGAGGAACACCCCGGCGTGGACGTGGTCCAGCCCCAGGCTGACGGCGATGATTGGATAGAAGATCATGCTCAGGGTCGACAGGGTCGTCACCAGGACGACGACGAGGATGGTGTCGCGCTCGGAATCCTCGTTGCGCGGCAGGACCGAGGCGATGGCGAGCGCCGCCGAGGCCCCGCAGATCCCCACCGCGCCGCCGGACAGGATCCCATAGGTCAACCGACGGCCGAGGAGCCGGGCGCTGAGAGCGCCGACGGCGATGGTGGTGGCGACGCCCGCGATCACCATCACGATCGGCATGGCGCCCAGGCCCAGGATCTGGGCGACGGTGATCCGCGCGCCCAGCAGCGCCACGCCCAGGCGCAGCACCGCCTTGGAGGCGAACTCGATGCCGGCGACGCACCGGCCCTCCTCGTGCAGGAAGTGGAAGGCCATGCCGAACAGCAGGGCGAACAGCATCACGGGGGCGGTGTAGTGCTGCGAGAGCCAGGTGGAGGCGAGCGCAATGGTCGCCGCCACCAGGAAGCCCGGCCAGATCTCGCGGACCAGGCGCGCGCCGGGCCAGGCCGGCGCGGCCGCGGCGGCGAGGGCCGGCGCCGGCGGGCTGAGCGGCAGCCCCTCCATGGCGTCGTAGGAGTGGAAGAGGCCGTGCGCGGCCGCCTCGTCGGTCTGGATGTCGCTGGCCATGGCCCCCTATCCCGCGCTTTCTGTGCCTAGGTCCGGATCTTCAGGATCCGGCGTGCGCCCGCTTTCGGCCACTTGCCTTGCGCGGCGGCGGTCCAGACCCGCCGGGCGAGAAGCGTCGGGGCGTCGGCGTCGACGCTGCGCTCGAAGCCATGGCCTTCCCGCGCGATCGCCCGCTGGGCCGATTCCATCACCGCCCGGTCCTGCTCGAAGATCGGCTGCGGCTCGTCGGACCAGGTGAGGCGCTGGGCCTCGCCGGCCGACACCGGCCCCATGGAGACCATCCATTCCTGGCGGCATTCGTCCCTCGCCGTGGGGACCATGTGCATGACAATGCGCCTCTCGCCCGTCGGACCCGCGGCGAAGCCGACGGTGACGCGGTCCGGCAGGTCATATTCCAGCCTGACCATGGTGACGTCGGGGATGGGATCGGCCTCGTTGGCCGTCACTGGGGCGAAGACGACAAGGCCGCGGGGGGTCAGCCGCATTTCGATCTCGCTCTCGCGAAAGCCTAGGGCTTGGTTGATGAAGAACTGGCCGTGAGTGTTCGGGTGGGCAAACACCGGGTGGCACCAGTCGAGATTGTTCTCGATCACCGCCAGGGCGGTCGTCCTCAGGATCAGCACGCCCTGGATCCAGTGGAATCGATCGAAGCCGTCGACGGGGGTGGGCGGACGATCCGGCGTCCCCTCCCCAGCCCACGCCCAGATATAGCCGTCGCGCTCGGCGCACGGAAAGGCGCGCAGGCCGAAGCCTTTGGGGATCTCCTGGCCGGCGACAAGCGAGGGGATGTGGACGCAGGCCCCGTCGGCGCCATAGCGCCAGCCATGGTAGCGGCAGGCGAGGACACCGTCGGTCACCTCACCGAGGGAAAGCTGGGTTCCGCGATGGAGGCAGCGGTCATGCACGGCGCGCGGCGCGCCTGAGGCGTCGCGCCACAGCGCCAGGTCATGATCCAGCACCCGCGCCGCGACCGGGCCCTGCGCCAGCCGCTGCGAGGCCAGCGCCGCGTACCAAGCGGGGCGCGGGGCGGCGATCGCGTCGGAATCCGGCGACGACTTGGCGGTCTCCAGGGTCATGGCGCCTGTCCTCGCGCACGTCGCCCGCTTCGTCCAGCGCAGAGCGAAATGCGCCCAAGGCTAACGCGCGGCCGCATTGTGTGGTTTGTTCCACGCAAGTCGCGTGGAGTGGGTGCGTCCATGGAGTTGACGGGGGAATATTGGATCGAGGTCCACCGCGAGGTCGCCTGGCGGTTGCTGCTCGATCCGGATGTGCTGGCGAGATGCGTGGACGGCTGCCAGTCGTTCGAAGCCCGGCGCGGCGGCCGCTATGAGGCAATGATCAGGGTCAAGGTCGGGCCGGTGCACGGCGACTTCGAGGCCGAACTCGAGATCCTCAACCCGATCCCGCCGCGCGCCTGCTCCATCGCCGCCCAGATCAAGGGCGGCATGGCCGGCTTTGCCCGGGGGACAGCGCACATCAGCCTGGCCGAGGAGGGCGAGCGGACCTCGCTGCTCTACAAGATCGAGGGCGAGGTGGGCGGCAAGCTCGAGCAGCTCTCCGAGGAGGAGATCGCCGAAGCGGCGCGCAAGACGGCCGATGATTTCTTCGCCGCCTTCAACAACCTGGTGCGCGCCGGCCGGGCGCTGTCGCCGGCGCCGCACAGGACCCCCAGTCAGTGGCTCAACTGGGCCGTCATCGGCGCCGCGATCCTTACCCTCGCCGCCATCCTCGGCGTCTGGCTGCTACGAAGATAGGCGACGCCGCCGGTCGATGGCGCCGATTGCCTCCAGCTGCCGTTGCGATTAGGTTGAATACAACCCAATGGGGGAAGATGAGATGATACTCCGCGCGATTCTCGGCGTCCTGGCCCTCGCCAGCGCCGCCGGCGCACAGACGGCGCCGCCGCCCCACTACCCGGCCATGCTTCCGATCGAGCGCTATCTGATCGCCGACCGCAAGGCGGAGATCGCGCTTTCCCGCACCGCCGCGGCGCCGTCGATCTCGGACCACGCCACCGTGCTCGTGCTGGGGCGCCACGGCTATGAGACCGCGGTCAAGGGCACGAACGGCTTCGTCTGCTTTATCGAGCGATCGTGGACGGCTGGCGTCGACGATCCGGTCTTCTGGGACCCGGCGGTCCGCGCGCCCAACTGCTTCAATCTGCCGGCGGTGCGCACCGTCCTGCCGATGTACGTGCAGCGCACGAAGTGGGTGCTGGCCGGCGCGACCCGGGCGCAGATCGCCGAGCGGACCCGCGCCGAATTCGCCGCCCACCGCATCACCGCGCCGGCGCCGGGATCGTTCTCCTTCATGACGTCCAAAGAGGGCGACCTGGGCGACCCGGCCAGCGGCGGCCCGTGGCTGCCGCATGTGATGTTCTTCATCCCCCACGGCCAGGGACCGGTGTGGGCGGCTGGCCTCGACGCCTCGCCGGTCATCGGCTCGGAGAGCCGGGCCTTCGAGCCGACGGTCCTCTACATTCCGGTGCGGCGCTGGTCGGACGGCTCACCGGCGCCGGCCGCCTCCGACCTCAGCCACAAGATGTGAAGGGCGGGCGCGGGGGGCATGATGGCGGCCTGCGCCCTCGCTCCAGCTTGGGCGAGCTACCGGAGCCGGTAGGTGGATACGTGCGAAGGAGACTCGGCGGTGAAATCGGCGCCCAGCCAATCCGCATGCCGGCTTTCCAGCTGGAAGCCGGCGATCTGAGCCATCAGGTCCAGCTCGGCTGGCCAGATGTAGCGGTGCGGAGAGCGGCCCGTTGCAGCTCTCCTGCCTTCATCGAAGAAGAAGTGACGTGATACGACCTGTTGGTTCAGGACATCATAGCTGTCTACGCAGAAGTGTCCCGCTTCTGACGCGGCCACGACGGCGCTCTGACCCATGGGTAATTTTCGCAGTTCAGGGACCCAGAGTTCGATGACAAAACGGCCGCCAGGCTCGAGGTGACGCGCGGCATTGTGGAAACATGCGACCTGTTCGGCCTGGGTCAGCAGGTTCGAGATGGTGTTGAAGACGAGATAGACGAGTGTGTAGGTCCCAGGCGCCGTCGTTGTCGCCATGTCACCCATGACGACAGGAATGGCGATGTCGTCCGCCTTCGTCCGCAGCTGGGCGACCATGGGCGCGGAAAGTTCGATGCCCACGACGGGTATCCCTCGCTCCCGGAGTGGGATCGCAACACGGCCCGTCCCAATCGCGAACTCGAGGGCTCTGCCGCCGTCCGCGAGGTCGGCGAGACGTTCGACGGCAGGGTCCAGCACGTCCGGTGCAAACATGCCAACGCCCGGCGTGTCGTACCGCTTCGCCGTTTGGACGTCCCAGATTTCGGATTGATCCATCGCGACATCCTACGTCTGTGTATTTCGGTGACATTACCAATTGCATTAATTGTGGCGCTGGCCCGCCAGCCGGTCGCTCAGGGCCCGGGCGATGTAGACTTTGTCGGACAGGGCCTGGAGATCGGCCAGGGCCTGGAGCCGGCCCTCCGGCTGTCCGTTGAGGGCGTCCGCCGCCGCCATGGCCTGGGCCAGCGGCGTACCCCCAGGTCGGCGGCCTGGCGCGGCGCGGACCGGAAAGCGCAGAGATCCGGCGCGCAGTTCATAGGTCCCGGGGGCCAGGGGCGGACAGGCGAGCACCGCCGAGCCGGGCGTCGAGGATCTGACCTGGGCGATCGGCTTGCCGTCCGCGCTCACCAGCGTCACCGCGCCGCGCGAGCCGCGCCAGACCACCAGCAGCGCCTGCGCCTCGCCGGCGCGCAGGGTCTGCGGCCCCTCCGGCAGCCACGGGCTCGGGTGATACTCGATGCTGCGCGGGGTGGTGGTGACGACGCTGGCGCCGCCGGCGGGGCTGAGCACCCCGCGCCAGTTGGCGAGGAAGGCGGCGAAGAGGCTGGGGTTCGCTCCGCCGGCCTTGGAGGCCGGGGCGACGAACGGCGCGTTGGCGCTGGTCAGACTGGTCCCGGCGCCCGGGCCGCCGGCGAACACCACCTTGGCGGTCACACCGGCCCTGCCGACCTTGACCACGTCGCCCGGATAGAGCGGCTGGAACGGCCGCGCGGCGGCGGACCTGCCCGCGTGGGTGACGGTGACGGCGGCAGCCGCCGTCGGCGGGGAGATGGAAACGATCTGGCCGACGATATTCGCCTGGATAGCGGGCGCGGCGGCGCGCGCAGCCGTGACGCCCATGAGGGCAGGAACCGGCGTCAGCAGAGCCAGAACCAGAATGATAATCCGACGGGTCAAGGCGGCCCCCGCGGTCATGCTTCTAGACCCGCTTTGGTAAAGGCACGCGCCTCACGAGTCGATCCACGCCGCTTTCGATACGGTCCACCAGCCAGCGCGCGCCCTCGGCGAACCCTTCCAGCGACAGGGCGAGAATCGGCGAGAAGAACTCGGCCGCGAAGCCGTTGGCGAGGCCATGCTCGACGGACTCGAGGGTGATGGCGGCGGCCAGTAGGGTGGCCGCGCCGATGGCGATGATGAACCCGACGCCGCCGTAGAGACCCACGACAAGGCCGGCCCCGCGCCGGCCCCTGAGGCCATGGGCCAGCCAGCAATAGCCCAGCCAGAAGAGAAGAAACGGCAGGCTGGCAAGACCGATGATCTCCACTTCATGCAGGGCGCGCTGGCCGACCGATGGCGCCGCGACCCAGCCATGCCGGTCGAGCATGGCGGCGACCGCGTTCAGCACCAGCTCGGCGCCGGACATCGGCCCAAGGGGCGTCGAATGGAAGTCGAGCGCGGTCGGGGCGCTGGTGCTGATCACCACGATCTTGCCGGCCAGCTGGCCGGGGTCGATCAGCAGGGCGCCGGCCGGCGAGAAGGCCTGGGACGCGGGATAGCGGTCATAGACATTCTGGAACTGGGCGGCGGCGCGGGCGGCGCTCTTGCCGGCGGGCGAGACAAGCGGCGGCAGGGTGAAGACGAGGCGCGCGTCCGGGTAGAGCGTCTCGGCCCGCTGCAGGACACGGTCGGCGGCCGGCGCTGCGCCCAAAGTCGCGCATCGGCCAACCGGCGCGCCGATCAGGGCTCCATAGCGGCAATCGACGCCCCTGATCCTGGCCGCATCGCCCCCCGCTTCGGCGTAGAGGGCGGCGAGAAGCGGCAGGGTCGGGACCGGCTGGCTCGTCGCCCCGGCCTGAACCTGGGCCAGCGGCGAATAGCTGCGCACCACATCGTCCGGCTCGTTCGCCGCGCGCCACAGCATGGCCGGGGCGAAGCGGACGACGCCGCCCCGCAGCGGCGCTGGGACGAGGTCCCACTCCAGCACGCCCGCGTCGGCGGCGCCGGTCGGCCGGAACGGCGCGGCGGCCACGATCGGCGAAGCCGGGTGGTCTCTTGCGGCCTTCGCCAGGGCGGCGAAGTCGACGGCCGGCGTCGACCGACCCGGATCGATGTCCCAGAGCGTCGCGTCGAGGATCACCACCCGCGGCTTGGCGCCCAAGACGGCGCGGGCGATGCGTGCGGTGAGGCCCGGCTCCGTGGGCGCCCGGTCGAGGCAGCGGGGGCCGAGCCTGGCGGCGGTGCAGGCGGCCGGGTCGATATCGACGAAGACATAGCCGGTGACGCCGGCCGGCAGGGTCTGGTCGGCCGGCCCGCGGGTGATCACCCGCACCTTCATCGAGGAATCGACGCCCTTTTCCTGGATCTCGCCGAGGCCCGGTCCGAGCCCTGGGATTGCCGGCGCCACGAAGATCAGCAGGGTGCCCAGGATGACGGCGAAGACGACGCCCGTGAGCCAGTGGATGACCGCGGCCAGGACCGGCGCGTGCCCGATCAGGTCCTCTCCGGCCGCGGCGGCGATGCGGTCGGGTTCGCCGACGCGCCGACCCCGTCGCCCAGGCGCGCCTGGAGCCCCACGAGCCATCTCGATCCTCCGCCAGTCCCTTGTGCGCAAAGCGATCGGCGTGTTTGACCGCCCCGCCCCCTCACCGTAATGTCGCGCACACAATAGTGAAGTCCAAGTGCGCCCGCTTAAGGGGCCGGTTCCAGAGTCTGACGGGGGCCTGAACCATGAGACTCGCGCTGTCGCTGCTGGCCGTGGCCCTGCTGGGTGGATGCGTGGCCTCGCCGATGGTCGACTATCGCTCCATGGCCGATAGGCCGCGCAAGGACTCCTGGGTCCCCTACCAGCTGACCGATACGACCCTGGTCATCGGGGTGTTCGGCGCGCCGTCGGCGGCGGCTGCCGGCGGGACACCCGCCAGACCAGGCGGCAAGGCGCCGGGCGCCGGGGCCGCCGCGCCGGGTGAAAAAGGCGCTGCGGCCCCGGCGCCCGCTCCGCCTGCGGCGCCCCAGCCGCCCGAATCCGCGGCGATCGGCGGCGAGACGACCCTCGTCTCCCCACCCGATGGGACGGCGTCCGACGCCGGCCCGCAATCGCCGCTGATGCAGCCGGTCTCGCGGGCCGAGCTATGGCCGATCAAGCTCAATCCCGTGACCCTGCAATGTACGGCGGAGGGCTGCGTCGGCCAGTCGGTCGGCGCCGCCGCCGTCGCCATCCCCTACGAAGGCGTGACCCTGGCCATCGAACCGCATCAGCGCGACTTCCAGCACACCTTCCTGGCCCCGACCTACTACCCCAACTCCTTGCGGCTGTGGACGCTGACCCTCGACGTCAAGGACTCCCGCGAAGAGGCGGTGGACACCCTGAGCGCGGTGATCAGCGGCGCGGCCAAAGCCTCGCAAAGCATGTTCCGCAGCCTGGCGCCGACACCGCTCAAGCTGCCGGTGGTCATCGATCTGGCCGACGCCAAGAAGACCATCGCCGGCGGCGAGGCGCCCCTGCCCCTCAACGAAGGCGTGTGGTGGTACAAGGTCGCCTTCCTGGATGATCCGGACAAGGCCGGATTCCTCAAGCTCGCCGACCGCGGCCAGGTGCATCAGGCGATCCTCACCTCGCTCTGCCGTCCGCTGCAGATTTCCCTCACCAATCACTCGACGACTCTGGTGCTGGGCGTCACCGTGGCCGATCCGGACTATCTGCTGACCGTGCCCCTGCCGGCCAAGGGCCAGGTGACCCTGGGCTCGCTGTGCGGCGCCGACGTGCAGATGCAGGCGGTGGTCGAGAAGCCCGTCGATCAGGTGGTCACCGGCTTCTTCAACGCCGTGGCGTCGACGCGGACGGCGCAGAAGCCGCCGCCGAAGCCATTGGTGTCGACGACCACGACCACATCGCTTCCTGGCGGCGGCACGACGACGACGACCACGACGCCACACTGACCCGGAGCGTGGCCCGAGAAAGTGGGTGTTATTCGACCGGACAAAAGAGGGACGTCATCCCGCCTCCGCCAACCCCGCCCTCTGGGCCCCCTTCGTCATCGTCGGCGAGCCGAACTGACGCCAATAGCGAAAAGTCGACGGCGCATGCGCCCCGCCAAAGGACTTAGGGTCGTCGCTCTCTCGGCGATGCTGCTCGCGGCGGTTTGCACCCCAGCCGCATTCACTCAGACGGCGCAGCCGACGCCAGCAACGGCGTCGGGGGCAAGTGTGACGGCCGATAAATCGATTGATCGATACCTGCCAGAACTGCAACGACTGCAACGGGCGGCGGACTGGGCAGGTCTGGAGAAGCTGGCCCGCCAGGCGCTCGATGCCTTGCAAGTCCGCTCGGGGGTCGACAACGTCGACGCCTCCAAGGCTCTTGGGTGGCTGGCTTCCGCACTCGAGGAACAGGGACGCTACGGCGAAGCCGAGCCGCTTTATCGGCGCGCCCTGGCGATCGATGAGAAGGCGTTGGGTTCGGATCATCCCGTTACTGCGACAAGACTCGGCAACCTGGCTTCGGATTTGACGAGCCAAGGCCGCTACGGCGAGGCCGAGCCGCTCCTTCGACGCGCCCTGGCGATCGATGAGAAGGCGCTGGGACCCGATCATCGCGACACCGCCTCACGCCTCGACAACCTGGCTGAAGTTCTGCGGAACCAGGGCCGCTACGGCGAAGCCGAGCCGCTTTATCGGCGCGCCCTGGCGATCGATGAGAAGGCGTTGGCCCCAGATCATCCTGTCACCGCGATCAGCCTCGGCAACCTGGCTTCGGATTTAACTGACGAAGGCCGTTACGGCGAAGCTGAGCCGCTCTATCGACGCGCCCTGGCGATTGCTGAGAAGGCGCTGGGACCGGATCATCCCGGCGCCGCCACCGCCCTGAACAACCTGGCTTCGGTTCTGGACGACCAGGGTCGCTACGCCGAGGCCGAGCCGCTTCTTCGACGCGCCCTGGCGATCGATGAGAGGGCGCTGGCGCCCGATCATCCCGACACTGCCCTGCGCCTCAAAAATCTGGCTGACGTTCTGTGTAACCAGGGCCGCTACGGCGAAGCCGAGCCGCTCTTGCGGCGCGCCCTGGCAATCGATGAGAAGGCGCTAGGGCCCGATCATCCCGGCGCCGCGACCGCCCTGAACGACCTGGCTTCAGTTCTGGACGACCAGGGTCGCTACGCCGAGGCCGAGCCGCTTTATCGACGCGCCCTGGCGATCGATGAAAAGGCGCTGGGGCCGGATCATCCCCGCGCCGCGGCCGACCTGAACAACCTGGCTTCAGTTCTGGACGACCAGGGCCGCTACGGCGAAGCCGAGCCGCTCTCACGGCGCGCCCTGACAATCGATGAGAAGGCGTTGGGACCGGATCATCCCGACACCGCGCTCCATCAGGAGCGCCTTGGCTACAACGAGTCGCGAATGTCTGCGTTCTCTGACGCGACGACCGATTTCCGCGCCGCCTGCTCGGTTCGCGGGGCCGCTGCGCGCCTGGACGGCCAGGTCGGCGCCGGCGCAAATGCCCCGGCTGCCCGTGCCGCCGATTGCTCGTCTCGATTGGTCCAGGCCTTGTGGGACTGGTCTGGCCATGGGGGCGGATCGGCGGCGAGCGATCGCCCTGAGGCTCTCAGAACGGAGGCGTTCGGCGCGGCCCAGCGTGCGGTTCAGTCAACGGCGCAGGAGGCCATGGCGCATTCGGCGGCGCTGACTCTGGCGGCCGCGGCCGGCGTCGGCGATCTGGCGAAAGACTATGAGGACGCGCTTGTTGAGTTCGATGCACTCAATCAGGCCTTCGCCAATGCCGCGGGAAGCAACGGCCCGGACGCCGCCGCCTTGACCCAGACCTTAGCGAAACACCGTGACGAGGTTCTTGCCAGGATCCTGGCCGACGAGGCGGCTTTAAAGGCGAAATACCCCCTCTACTGGGACTATCGCTCGCCCTCGCCGCTCACGGTGTCGCAGCTGCAGTCGGCGAGCGGCCCGGACGCGGCGCTGCTGGGCGCCAACGAGGCTGTGGTGGTGTGGATGGTCCCCGCCGGGTCCGACAAGGGC
>DASXCH010000161.1:0-55872 GCA_036491275.1 Caulobacteraceae bacterium | reverse complement strand
GTCGCCATCATCATCCGCGGCGAACGCGTCCTGGAGGTTCTGCCGGGACGGCTGGTGAAGCCGCAGCCCGGCTTCCGCGTCGTCGACGTCAAAGGCCTCTATGTCTCCCCGGGCCTGGTCAACAGCCACGAGCACCTTGCGACGCCGCCCGACCGACCCTTCGCCGAGGCGATGATGCGCCGAGACCTCTATGGCGGCGTCACCGCCGTGCGCGACATGGCCGACGACCTGCGCCAGCTGGCCGACCTCGCCCGCGCCTCCCGGGTCGGCGAGATTCCCGGCCCCGACCTCTATTATGCGGCCCTGATGGCCGGGCCGGAGTTCTTCGACGATCCGCGCACCCACGCCACCACTCGCGGCGCCGTCGCCGGCCAGGCGCCCTGGATGCAGGCGGTGACCCATCAGACCGACCTGCTCCTGGCGGTCGCCAGGGCCGCCGGCACCGGGGCGACGGCGATCAAGATCTACGCCGACCTGCCGGGCGACCTGGTGGCGGCGATCACCAAGGAGGCGCACCGCCAGGGCCTCAAGGTCTGGGCCCACGCCGCGGTCTTCCCCGCCTCCCCGGCCGAGGTGCTGGACGCCGGCGTCGATTCCGTCTCGCACGTCTGCATGCTGGCCTATCAGGCCTCGGCTGCCATGCCGTGGGCCTATCACCACCGCGCCGGCGTCGATGAGGCGAAGTTCGCGGGCGGCGACAACCCGGTCGTCCAGCGTCTCTTCGATGAGATCCACGCGAAGGGCGTGATCCTCGACCCAACCGTCTGGATCTATCCGGAGATGGCCAGCGACTATGCGTCCCACCCGCAAGGACCTGCGCCCTACTGCAGCGCGCCTCTGGCCTACAAACTGGCCAACGAGGCCTACCGCACTGGCGACCTGATGGTCACCGGCACCGACGGTTTCTCGCCGCAGTCCGATCCCTGGCCGGCGATCGATGACGAGATGATCCTCCTGCAGGACAAGGCCGGAATGAAGCCCGCCGATGTGGTGAAGGCCGCCACCGTCAATGGCGCCGCGGTGATCGGCCAGACCCAGGACATGGGCGCAGTCGACGCCGGCAGGCTCGCCGACATGGTCTTCACCCGCGAGAACCCGCTGAACGACGTGCGCGCCTTCAGGACCGTGGTCCTGACCGTCAAGCGCGGCCACGAATACTGGCGCAAGGACTACAAGCCAGTGACCGCCGACGAGGCGAAGGGCGAGGAATGAGCGATGCGGCGCCTCGAATTTCCAGGCGGGCGGCGATCGCTGTGACCGGTGCGGCGGTGGCCTCGCGGGCGTTCGCCTCTGCGCACCGGCGGATCGTCGTCAATGCCCTCGGCGGCCTGGAGAATCCCAACCTCGGCGTCGGCCAGCCGAAGAGCGGCGGACCGGTCGACACCGATTCCCCGGATGTCGACGCTCGCGCCATCTCTGACGCCAAGGCCGCAGGGCTTACCGCCGTCAACATCACCCTGGGCTATGTGGCCGGCCCACAGGACCCCTACGACTATACCCTGAAGACGATCCGGGAGTGGGACGCGATCCTGGCCGCCCATCCCGCCGACCTAGTCAAGGTGGATCGCGCCGCCGACATCCTGAAGGCCCGCGACGAGGGCAAGGTCGGGGTGCTCTACGGCTTCCAGAACGCGGTGCAGATCGGCCATGACCTTGGCCGCGTCGATGAGTTCGGCGAGCTGGGCGTCAGGGTCATCCAGTTGACCTACAACCCGGCCAACGACCTCGGCGACGGCTCCATGGCGACGCTGAACCGGGGCCTCACACCCTTCGGCCACGAGGTCGTGGCGCGGCTGAACCGGCAGCGGATCATGGTCGACCTGTCGCACAGCGGCGAGCGCACCTGCCTGGACGCGATCGCCGCCTCGGCCGCGCCGATCTCGATCAATCACACCGGCTGCCGGGCGCTGACCGACCTGCCGCGCAACAAGACCGACGCCGAGCTGCGCGGGGTGGCTGAGAAGGGCGGCTTCGTCGGCATTTTCTTCATGCCCTTCCTCAACCTCTCCGGCCACGCCCACGCCGAGGACGTGGTCGCCCACATCGACCATGCCGTGAACGTCTGCGGCGAGGACCGTGTGGGGATCGGCACCGACGGCTCGGTCACCGCCATCGACAACCTCGCCGCCTATCAGGCCGACCTCGCCGAGGAGGTGGCCGAACGGGCCAAGGCCGGCATCGGGGCCAGGGGCGAGCGCGCCGACACCTACCCGTTCGTGGTCGACCTCCGCGGCGTTGACCAGTTCCGCAAGCTCGACCGGCTGTTGGCCGCCAAGGGCTATTCCGAGGCCCGGCGCGACAAGATCCTCGGCCTCAACTTTCTGCGCTTCGCCCGCGAGGTCTGGGGCGGCTGATGAGCTCTATTTCGACGCCGCAGCCAGCAAGGCCTCGGCGTCGGCGACATCGATCGGCTCGGCGCGCTTGGCTCGGATGATCCCCGCCGCATCGACGGCGTAGGTCTCAGGCACCCCGGTGACGCCGAACTCGATACCGGCCGAGCCGTCGGGATCTTCCAGCTTCGCGGCATAGGGATCACCGAGGCGCTTGAGGAAGCTCGCCGTGTCGCCCGGCTGGCGGCGGTCCTCATAGGAGATGCCAATGATGCGCACGCCCTCGTACTTCAGCGCCATCAGGGCCGGCGATTCCTGGGCGCAGGGCGTGCACCAGGAGGCGTAGAAATTGACCAGCGCCGGGCCATGGATCACGCCGCGCAGGGCGTCCTTGCCGCTCCCGTCCAGCCGCTCGAGGCTGAGCGCCGGCATCGGCTTGCCGACCATGGCCATGGGGACGACCTGCGGGCTTCGCTTCAGGGACCAGCCGGCGAAGACGACGATCGCCGCGGCGAGGGCCGCCAGAGGCAGGAGGAAGATCAGGCGCTTCACGTCCGCTGGCCCGGCTCGTTTGCCTCCAGTCGCTCCAGGGTGCGGCGGGCGGCACGGCCACGGATGAGGGTGTCGAGGATCATCCAGGCAAAGGCGATGATACTCGCGCCATAGGCGCCCAGAACAAAGAAGGCGTACTTGCCCATCAGCCGCCCCTCATGCGCTCAGGGCCGTGCGAAGCGTCAGGGCGAGCGAGCGACGGTGGCGGATCTCCGACCGAGTGCGGACCAGCCACAGGGCCCCGAACGCCGCCAGATAGCCGGCGCCCATCAGGGCGAGCGGGGTGAGATAGACCGGCGCGATCAGCGGTCCTCCCACGCGGAAGATGGATTCGCCCTGATGCAGCGTGTTCCACCAGTCGACGCTGAACTTGATCACCGGCAGGTTGACGAGGCCGATGAGGGCCAGGATTTCGGCGGCCCGCGCCGCCTTGACCTCGTCCTCGATGCTGGTTCTGAGCGCAATGTAGCCGACGAACAGCAGGAACAGGACCAGCACCGAGACGAGACGGGAATCGCCCCAGGCCCACCAGGCGCCCCACATCGGCTTGCCCCACAGCGAGCCTGTGACGAGCGCTGCGGCGGTGAAGGCGGCGCCCAGCGGCGCGGCGGCCTTGGCGGCCGCGTCGGCCACGGCGTGGCGGAAGACGAGCGAGAAGAAGCTGGCCACGCCCAGCGCGGCGTAGGCGGCCATGGCCGTCCAGGCCGCCGGCACGTGGACGAACATGATCTTGACCGTGTCGCCCTGCTGATAGTCCGGCGGCACGTTGAGGCCGAGGCTGAGCCCGGCGGCGATCAGGCCGGCGGCCGCCAGCCCCAGGATCGGCGCGGCCCAGCGCGAAACGCGCATGAACCGGTGCGGATTGGCCAGGGAAGCGATCATTCCGGACGCCCGCTTAGGCCGAGGCGGGACGGCCCGCAAGCGAGCGGATCAGCGCCCAGGGTTCGGCATGTGGTCGAAGACGCGCTGCTGCTCAGGGCTGAGCAGGGCATAGAAGGCTCGGGTGGCGGCGATCCGGGCCAGCACCTCCGTGCGCATGCGGTCGAGTCGCTCGATCGTCGCGTCGAGCCGCTGAGGCGTCGGCAGGCTGGCGTCGCGCGCCGCCTCGCCGCGCAGGGCATCGATTTCACCCGGTTTGGGCTGCATGGCGGCGACGAAGGCCTGCAGGGCGCCTTCCTGATCGGGCCTCAGTCTCAGCGCCTGACGCAGGCGGTCCGACTGCTCGGCCGGGGTCGGCGGGCCGCCCTGGGCGTCCGGCGGCGGACCGGGAGGCGGCAGGCCTTGCTGGGCCAGCGCCGGCGCCGCCGAGAGCAAGACCGCGGCCATCGCGCCGGCCGAAATGAGCCAATCTTGACGTCTCATCGAAGTTTGATTCTCCTTCAGCGGAATCCCTTAGGACATTGCGTCTGAACTGGCGATGAAGTCTTAGCCCAATGCGTTGCGGCAGGCGGCGGCCATGGCGAAGGGCGTCAGCGCCGCGGCGGCCAGGGCGTAGGCAGCCAGCAGAGCAAGGCCGGTTCGCCATTCCAGGCCGCCGGCGAAGGCGCCGATGGCCGCCCCGCCGAAGATCACCGGCGGGATGATCAGCGGCAGAACGATCACCGCCAGCAACGCGCCACCGCGCCGGCTGGCCAGGGACAGGGCGGCGCCGGCCCCCCCGACGAAGGCGAAGGCGAGACCGGCCAGGAGCGTCGTGACGAAGATCATCGGCGCTGCGGCGAGCGGTTCGCCGAGCGCGATCGCGGCCACTGGCGCGGCCAGGGCCAGGGGCGCGCCGACCACCAGCCAGCTCGCCAGCACCTTGACCGCGCAGACCGCCTCCAGGGGCGGGACGCCCAGGGCCAGGAGGTCGAGCGCTCCATCCTCGAAGTCACGCTCGAAGAGCCGCTCGAGGGTGAGGAGGGTGGCCAGCGCCAGGACCACGAAGGCGACGCCGGCCGCGACAGCCGCCAGGGGGCCGGGCGCCGGGCCAAGCGCCAGAGGAAAGAGGGTCACCGCCGCGATGAGGAAACCCACCGCCAGCAGCGGCCCGCCGCCCCTGCCCCAGGCGAGCGAGACTTCCCGCCGGAAAAGGACGGCGAGCGGCCTCATGCGCCGATCTCCAGGCGGCGGGTGGCGACCGGCAGCGGATCGTGGGCCGCGGCGATGACGAGGCCGCCGCCGGCGAGGTGCTGGCTGAGGATCTCGCTCATCAGGACGCGGCCGGCGGCATCGAGGGGGCTGAGCGGTTCGTCCAGCAGCCACAGCGGGCGGGGCGCAGCCAGCAGGCGGGCGAGCGCCAGGCGCCGCTTCTGACCGGCCGACAGCCGCCGGGTCGCCAGATCCAGCTGGCGCGTGAGGCCGAGGCGCTCGGCCGCGGCCAAGGCTGCCGGGTCATTCCCGCCGCCCCAGCGAGCCTGGAACAGAAGTTCCTCCCGGGCGGTGCGGGCGCCCTTCAGGCCGTCCTGGTGTCCGATCAGGTGCAGGCCGCCGCGGCGAGCCTCGCCGGCGTCCTCCGGGCCTTCAAAGACGATACGGCCTGCGGCCGGAGCCAGCAGCCCGGCAATGGCCCTGAGCAGGCTGGTCTTGCCCGCGCCGTTGGGCCCGGTCACCGCCAATGCTTCGCCGGTCCCAACAGCGGCCGTGAGGCCCTGGAACAGCATCCGGCCGCCGCGCTCGACGGCAAGATCCTCGAGGCGGACAGAGGCGATCACGCCCGCTCGGCCACGGCCGGCTGGACACGCCCTGTCGGCGCATGGACGGCGCCCGCCCCCCGGTCTAAGAGACCGGCGGCCCAGGTCGAGCCGCGCCGCGCGGGCCGGACGCTGTGTGTCCGCCCCGATAAGCGCGCGTCCCTCCGCACCGATGTCCGGTGGGTCCTGGAAGAGAAAAGGATTCCCCCAAAATGACTTCGCTCGATTCTTTCGGCGTCCGCCGCCAGCTCAAGGTTGGCCGCAAGACCTACGACTATTTCAGCCTCGCCGCGGCCGAAGAGGCCGGCCTGACCGGCATCTCCCGCCTGCCCGTCTCGATGAAGGTTCTGCTGGAAAACCTGCTGCGCAACGAAGATGGCGTGGCGATTGCCAAGGCCGATCTCACCGCCTTCGCCGACTGGCTCCAGGACAAGGGCTCGCGGCAGCATGAGATCGCCTACTCGCCGGCCAGGGTGCTGATGCAGGACTTCACCGGCGTGCCGGCGGTCGTCGATCTCGCCGCCATGCGCGATGCGCTCGGCAAGCTCGGGGGCGATCCCAATAAGATCAATCCGCTCAATCCGGTGGACCTCGTCATCGACCACTCCGTGATGGTCGATTATTTCGGCACGGCCAAGAGCTTCGGCGAGAACGTCGCCCGAGAATACGAGCGCAACATGGAGCGCTACCGCTTCCTGCGCTGGGGCGCGCAGGCGTTCAACAATTTCCGCGTTGTCCCGCCTGGCACCGGCATCTGCCACCAGGTCAACCTCGAGCACCTGGCCCAGACGGTGTGGAGCGCGCCGCAGGCTGGCAAGGCTCCGGACCTCGCCTATCCCGACACCCTGGTCGGCACCGACAGCCACACCACCATGGTCAATGGCCTCTCGGTCCTGGGCTGGGGCGTCGGCGGCATCGAGGCCGAGGCGGCCATGCTCGGCCAGCCGATCCCGATGCTGATTCCTGAAGTCATCGGTTTCAAGCTGTCGGGCACCCTGCCGCAAGGCACCACCGCTACCGACCTGGTGCTGACCATCACCCAGATGCTGCGGAAGAAGGGCGTGGTCGGCAAGTTCGTCGAATACTACGGCGAAGGGCTGGCCCATCTCACGGTCGAGGATCAGGCGACGATCGCCAACATGGCGCCCGAATATGGCGCAACCTGCGGCTTCTTCCCGATCACCCAATCGACCCTGGCCTATCTGGCCGCCACCGGCCGCACATCCGAGCGCGTGGCCCTCGTCGAGGCCTACGCCAAGGCCCAGGGGCTATGGACCGAACCCGGCGCCGAGCATCCGACCTTCACTGATACTCTCGAGCTCGACCTTTCGACGGTCGCGCCGTCGTTGGCCGGTCCCAAGCGGCCGCAGGACCGGGTTCTGCTCTCCGAGGCGGCCGGCGCTTTCCGGACCGCCCTGGTGGGGGAGTTCGACAAGGATGAGGCGGCGCTTGCCAAGCGCACCGCAGTCGAGGGTGAAGGCCACGACGTCGGCGAAGGCGATGTGGTCATCGCCGCCATCACGTCCTGCACCAACACCTCCAATCCCAGCGTCCTGATCGCCGCCGGCCTGCTGGCCCGCAACGCCATCGACAAGGGCCTGAAGGTCAAACCCTGGGTGAAGACCTCTCTCGCGCCTGGCTCGCAGGTGGTCACCGACTATCTCACCAAGGCCGGCCTCACCAAGCCCTTGGATACGCTCGGCTTCAACCTCGTCGGCTACGGCTGCACCACCTGCATCGGCAACTCCGGCCCGCTGGCCGAGCCCATCTCCAACGCCGTGCAGGACGGCGACCTGGTGGCCGTCTCGGTCCTCTCCGGCAATCGCAACTTCGAAGGCCGGGTCAATCCTGACGTCCGCGCCAACTACTTGGCCTCGCCGCCGCTGGTGGTGGCGTACGCCCTGGCCGGTTCGATGCTGACAGACATCACCACCGAGCCGCTGGGACAGGGGAAGACGGGCGAGGATGTATTCCTCAAGGACATCTGGCCGACCAACGAGGACGTGGCTGAGATTCAGCGCGAGGTGGTTGAATCGGCGATGTTCGCCAAGCGCTACAAGGATGTCTTCAAAGGCGACAAGGCGTGGCAGGGGATCGAGGTCGGCGGCGGCCAGACCTATGCCTGGGAGATTGGCTCGACCTACGTCCAGAACCCGCCCTACTTCGAAGACCTGACCATGACCCCCGAGCCGGTCACCGACGTTGTCGAGGCGCGGATCCTGGGCATCTTTGGTGACTCGATCACCACCGACCACATCAGCCCGGCCGGCTCGATCCGCAAAAGCTCTCCCGCCGGCGAGTACCTGTCGCAGCACCAGGTGAACCAGGGGGAATTCAACTCCTACGGCTCGCGGCGCGGGAACCACGAGGTGATGATGCGGGGGACCTTCGCCAACATCCGCATCCGCAATCGCATCACCCCGGACATCGAGGGCGGCGTCACCCGCCATTTCCCCTCGGGCGAGGTGATGTCGATCTACGATGCGGCCATGCGCTACAAGGCAGAAGGACGAGGCTGCGTGGTCATCGCCGGCAAGGAGTACGGCACCGGCTCGTCGCGCGACTGGGCGGCCAAGGGCACCCGGCTGCTTGGCGTCCGCGCCGTCCTCGCCGAGAGCTTCGAGCGCATCCACCGCTCGAATCTGGTCGGCATGGGCGTGCTGCCCCTGCAGTTCCTGGTCGAGGGCTGGAAGCGCCTCAATCTCTCCGGAGACGAGATCGTCACCATCCGCGACCTCGAAGATCTCGCGCCCCGTCGCCAGGTGATGGTCGAGCTCTATCGCGCCTCGGACGGCAAAATCGCCCGCTTCCCGGCCCGCGTCCGGATCGATACCGCCACCGAGCTGGAGTATTTCAAGAACGGCGGCGTCCTCAATTACGTGCTGCGCAACCTGGCCAAGGACGCGGCCTGAGGCGCCTCGCTGGCGGCGGGGCTCGGAGCCATCACGGCTTCGTGACCTGCCGTCGGCGGCGATCTTCGCTTAATTGCCTGCACATGAGGAACCGGACCTTCGCGCTTGTGGCCCTGGCGGCCGCCGTCCTGGCGGGCGACGCGGCGGCGCGAACGCCCGTGGTCGTCGAACTCTACACGGCGCAGGGCTGCGGCTCATGCGACAAGGCCAACGCCTACGCCGCCACGCTCGCGGACCGCGCCGGCGTCGCGGCCCTGACGTTCAACGTCGATTATTGGGATTACCTCGGCTGGAAGGACACCTTCGCCCAGCCGGAGTACTCCGACCGCCAGCGCCAGTTCGACAAGCGCTTTGGCCTGAGGGACGTCTACACGCCCCAGATCGTCGTCGAGGGCGAGGGTCAGGCCTCCGGCGACAATCCGGCCGATGTCGAGGCTCTGATCAAGGACGCTCGCCGCGCCCCCGCCAAGGGCCCGGAGATCGTCCCCAGGGCCGACGGCACAGTCGCCGTCAGCGCGGGCGCAGGAGCGAGCCACCGTCACCCCCTCACGGTCTGGCTGGTCCGCTACGATCCGCGCCTGGAGAGCGTGCAGGTCAAGGAAGGAGACAACCGTGGCCAGACCGTCAGCCACCGCAACGTGGTGCGGCAACTGGCGAAGCTTGGGGCGTGGGAGGGTCGGCGAAAAGTCTATTCCCTGCCGGCCGCGCCGGCCGAAGGCTTGGCGACTCTGATCCTGGTGCAGGGCGACAACGGCGGGCGGATCGTCGCGGCCTACCGCGAGGCCGCCCACACCCGCACCTGAAGAGAACAGCCCGCAAACAACAACCCCGCGATCCGGGAAAGATCGCGGGGTCGAAGTCTCATGGACGCCGATGGAAAGCGTGTTGCCGGCTGCCCGGGGCCCTCCAATCCTGGGGGGCTGGGGGGGCTGTTCAGGGTCCTGGACCAGTGAGCCTCGAAGCAGCCGACGCCCTCTTATATCGAGGTTCAGCGGGGCGCGCGGGCGACGGAATTAAGGTCTTTTCAAGGCTGAAGGTGAC
The DNA here is from genome assembly GCA_036491275.1 of Caulobacteraceae bacterium. GTDB lineage: Bacteria > Pseudomonadota > Alphaproteobacteria > Caulobacterales > Caulobacteraceae > Acaudatibacter. The sequence goes on along the minus strand of DASXCH010000161.1, from coordinate 46,365 downwards.
TTCACGTTAATAATAGTTTCTGCGTGTTCGCAGCGCCACCAAAGTGCCGCAATACGCCAGAGCGCGTCTGGAGAGTCGTAAGATGAGCGAGCGAAAGGACGCCACCGACGCCACCCGGGCGGCGCACGCCAGGCTGGAGCTGCCTGCGGAGGACGGCGCCGAGCAGGCCAATGCCGAGCGCGGGTTCATCGCCACGATCCCGGACGCCGCGATCGGCGGCGCGTGGAGCATGGCCCCTTATGCCTTCCTGGACGGCGAGCGGCCGGACACGGTCAATCCCAGCCTCTGGCGCCAGGCGCGCCTCAACGCCCGGCACGGCCTCTTCGAAGTGACCCCCGGCGTCTATCAGGTGCGCGGCTTCGATATCTCCAACATCACCTTCGTCGAGGGCGAGCGGGGCTTCATCGTCATCGACCCGCTGACCTCGGCCGAGCCGGCGGCGGCGGCGCTCGCCCTGATGCGAGCCCATCGCGGCGAGCGGCCGGTGACGGCAGTGATCTATACTCACAGCCACGTTGACCACTACGGCGGCGTGCGCGGCGTTCTGGCAGAGGACGACGCCGTCCCGATCATCGCCCCCGAAGGCTTCCTCGACGCCGCGGTGAGCGAGAACGTGCTCCTCGGCAACGTCATGAACCGCCGCGCCACTTACATGTACGGCGCCCTGCTGCCGCGCGACGCCAAGGGCCATGTCGACAGCGGCCTCGGCAAGGCGGTGTCCTTTGGTCAGGTCGCCCTGGTCGCCCCCAATCTCTCGATCCGCGAGACCGGCGAGACCCACCACATCGACGGCGTCGAGATTCGCTTCCAGGTGACGCCGGACACCGAGGCGCCGGCGGAAATGAACTTCTTCTTTCCCGGCTTCGGCGCCCTGTGCATGGCCGAGAACTGCACCTGCCACCTGCACAATCTCTACACCCCGCGCGGGGCCCAGGTTCGCGACGCCAGGAACTGGAGCCGGTACATCGACGAGGCGCGGCTCCTTTATGCCGGCGACACCGACGCTCTGTTCGCCAGCCACCACTGGCCAAGGTGGGGCGCCGAGGAGGCGGAAAGATTCCTCGTCGTGCAGCGCGACCTCTACAAGTTCATCCACGACCAGACTTTGAGGCTGGCCAACCACGGCCTTGGGCCGCTGGAAATCGCCGAGCGGCTGAAGCTGCCGCCGACGCTGGCCGCCGAGTGGACGACCAGGGGCTACTACGGAACACTCAACCACAACGCCAAGGCGGTCTATCAGCGCTACCTCGGCTGGTTCGATGGCAATCCGGCCAACCTGCACAAGCATCCGCCGGAAGTGGCCGGGCGACGTTATGTGGCCCTCGCCGGGGGGGCCGAGGCGGTGCTGGCGGCAGGGGCCCAGGCTTTGGCCGACGGCGACTACCGCTGGACGGCCGAGCTCGCCAGCCACCTGGTGTTCGCCGAGCCGGACCATGCGGCAGGCCGCGAGCTGCTCGCCGACGCCCTCGAGCAATTGGGTTATCAGGCCGAGTCGGGGCCCTGGCGCGACTTCTATCTCACTGGCGCGATGGAGGCGCGCGAGCCCAGGCCGGCGTCCGCGACACCCCGCCAGGGCGCCATCGCCCAGCTCTTCTCGCTAGGCGGCGATGATCTGCTGCACGCCTTCTCGGTGCGGCTGAACGGCGAAGCGGCGGGCGCGGAGCCGATCGCCTTCGTCCTTGCCTTCACCGACAGTGGCGAGACCTGGGAGGTCCGCGTCGAGAACGCCGTCCTGCATCACTGGAAGACGGATCAGCCGCCCGACGTCTCCCTCACGCGCGAGACCCTCGTCCGCCTCGTTCTCGGCCAGACCACGCTCGCCGAGGCCGGCCTCGACGGCGCGTCGAGCCTCGCCCGCCTCCTTCCGTTACTCGATCGCTTCGACTTCTGGTTCAACATCGTCACGCCGTGAGTCCCCCCGCCAGGTTCGGAGCGGTCATCCTCGCTGGCGGCGCCTCCTCGCGGATGGGCGCGGACAAGGCCCTGATGGACTGGGGCGAGGCGCGCGCCGTGGACCTCGTCGCGGGCCTGGCGAAAGCGGCCGTCTCCCCGCGCCACGTGACGCGCGCACGCGCCTCAAGGGCGCGAACACGCTCGCGGAACACGCCAAGCTAATGAGAGCCTGGCGAGCGAAGCCCGCCTAGCTGTTGGTCAGCCGTCCAGCCTCAGATTGGTGGCCGACGACTTGCCGCTGCGGCGGTCCTGCTCGAGATCGTATGAGAGCGTCTGGCCTTCCGAGAGGCTGGAGAGTCCCGCCCGCTCGACCGCGGAGATGTGAACGAAGACGTCGGCCCCGCCGCCGGAGGGCTGAATGAAACCGAACCCCTTGGTCGGGTTGAACCATTTGACGATGCCCGAGCCGGCGCCGATGGCCTCGCGCGACGCGCCGCGGCCATCGGAAGGACCGCGCCGCTCGAAGCTGCGCGGCGGCCCCGACCTCGGGGGCCTCGGCGGCACGTCGGTCTTGCCCGTAACCTCGAGGCTCACCGCCGCCGGCTTGCCCGAGCGCCGGTCAGGCTCGATCTCGTAATTGACCATGTCGCCCTCGTTGAGACCGTCGAGGCCAGAGCGCTCGACCGCCGAAACATGGACAAAAATGTCAGCGCCGCCCCCGTCCGGAGCGATGAAGCCAAAACCTTTGGCGCTGTTGAAAAACTTGACTACCCCGTTCGGCATGAGGACCCCGATCTAACCTTCGTGGATACAGATTAAACGGCAGGCGGAAGGCTGGCTAGTGTCTGTGGCCTCCCAAGGCAAGAACCGTGGCTGACGCGCCACAATCGCGCCATGTTTCTTGAACGGTTATTTGGTGAACTGCAAGGCGATATAGAACACCCCCTGTCCGGCCGACCTGTCGGCCTGGAGCGCCGGCCCGGCGGACGCCATCAGGGCGAAATGCTCGCTGAACTGCCAGACGGCGCCGGCCGCCACGGCCGTCAGCGCCTTGCCGCCGGTCACCTGTGGCGTCTGGTGATAGATCTCGACCCCGAGGTTGAGGCGCTTGCTGACCTGGCGCGTCACAGCCCAGCCGGCCAGGGTGAAGTTGCGATTTGCCGGTCCCGGATTGATGTCATAGCCGCCTCCGCCAAAGGTCGACCATTTGCCGAAATCCTTCTGCAGCCAGATCGGAAAGTAGAATCCCACCCGCGCCGGCCCAAAGGCGCGCGCCTGGGTCGGCAGGATCACTTCCGGAAAGATGGCGACGTCCGGAACCCAGGAGTGATCCGACTGGTGGAGGAACCGGTACTTGGCCGACAGCTGGATGTCGGCCGGCCCGGCGACCGTCTTGCCGCCGCCGCTGTCGTAGTCGAGCGGCGCCAGCAGGGTGAGCTGCAGGTCCGTGGCCACGCCATAGTTGATGTCGAAGCCGGTCTGGCCGGTGGTGAGGCCGGGCGTCTGCACGCCGTCGAAGAATAGTCGATCTTCCCAATGGCCGGTGTCGGTCGGCTCGGGGTCATCTGTGGTGTAGGGCGGGCCGGCGAGCACCGGCGCGGCGAGGGCAAGGCTCGCCGCGGCCAAGAGGATCGGCGCCCGAAGCGTCAGACGGCGACCTCGACGGCCTGATCGGCCAGCAGGTCGCGATCATCCTCGGCGATCACGTGATCCAGCATGTGGGCCCGCCGCCAGCCGCCATAGCGGTAGTAGAGGCTGGTCAGGAGCGCCGAGGTGACGGTGCCCAGGGGAAAGCTCCACCAGATGGCGTCCGCGCCCCAGCGGGGGGAGAGGATGCTGGCGAACGGCACGCGCACCCCGACCATCGAGAAGATCATGATCGCCAGGGGCGCCCAGACCGCGCCGGTCGAGCGCACCACGCCCGAGAGCGAGAAGGTGATCGAGAAGAGGACGAAGGCCCACAGGATGGTCTGGTTGATGTGCAGGGCGAGCGGGATGGCCGGCGAGTGGGACGGCAACAGGATGCCCAGGATCTGGCCGTTGAAGGCGTAGAGCAGCAGGGCGATGGCGCCGGTGATGATGAGGCCGGAAATCACGCCCGACCTCGCCACCTGGTCCACCCGGTCCCAGCGCCGGGCGCCGACATTCTGGGCGGCCATGGACGAGACCGAGGCGCCGATTGCCATGGTCGGCATCTGCAGATAGCTCCAGATGATCGCCGAGATCGAATAGGCCGCCGAGGTCATGGCGCCATAGCGATTGACCAGGCTGATCATGATCACGGCCGTGCCGGACATGACCAGCATTTGCACGCCCATGGGCAGGCCCCGGACGACGAGGGATTTCAGGATCGTCGGGTCCGGCCACAGCAGGCGCAGCTCCGAGAAGCGCAAGGTCAGCAGGCTGCGCTTGATGTAGAGATAGATCATCATCACCAGCAGCGAGGTGCTCTGGCCGATCAGGGTCGAGGTGGCCGAGCCGGCGATGCCCATCTTGGGAAACGGCCCGATGCCCATGATCAGCAAGGGGTTGAGGGTGATGTCGATGGCGATGGCCACGGCCATGAACCAGAAAGGCGTCGTCGAATCCCCGGCCCCGCGCTGGGCCATCTGCATGAACATGAAGAAGTACATGAACGGCACGCAGGCGAAGATGATGCGCAGATAGATGATGGCGTCGGCGCGCGAGACGGCCGGCGTTCGCATCAGATCGAGGATGTGCGGCGCGAGAATTCCGCCCGTCAGAGCCACGACCAGCGACAGGCCGATGAAAAAGGTGCTGGCCGTCCCCATCACGTGCTTGACCAGGCCCAGGTCCTTGGCCCCCACCGCCTGGCCGATGAGGATGTTGGCGGCCATGCCGACGCCGAAGATCACCGCCATCATCATGAACATGACTATATTGGCGTTGCCGAGCGCGGTGATCGCCGCTTCGCCCAGGATGTGGCTGACCCAGATCTGGTTGACCGTGCCGTTGAGGGACTGGAGGGCATTGGCCCCGAACAGGGGCAGGGAAAAGATCAGCAGGGTGCGGGTGATCGGGCCCTGGGTCAGGTCCCGTCGGCCATGCGGGCGCGCGCCCACGTTTTGCGGCGCGCCTGTGGGTTCGTCTGCCGGCTGAGGATTCGCTCTCGCCTCCATCAACCGAATCTATAGGGCGTCCCGCGGTCTTTCCAACCGAGGCGCCAAAAAGAAAGCGGCGGAGCCGGGGCCCCACCGCGAATAGTCACTGCCGCTGAGCGGATCAGAATTTGTAGTGGAACTCCACGCCGTAGAGACGCGGCGGCGTGAGGTCGTAGCCGGGCTCAACCAGTGTGTCGCCGGCCACCGGGAAAGGCGTCCGGGCGCCGGCCGCGCCGGCGTCATAGCCGATCTGGTTGAACAGGTTCTTGACGTAGAGCACGACCTCATAGCGGTCGTGATCGCCGCTCCAAGTGGCCCGCAGGTCGGTCTGCGACCATGACGGCGCCACGGTGTAGAACCGCTCGAAGATCGAGCCGTACATCTTGTCCTTCCAGATGAAAGTGCCTGAAAAGGTGAGATTGCCGGCGTCGAACGGAATCGTGTAGGTCGCGTTGACAGCGACTTTGTTCTCCGGCGTGTTGGGCAATTGGTCGCCGTTTATGGCCTGGAGGAAAACGCCCGCGGACCCGTTGCCGACAGGTCTTGCCCCCGGCTCGACCGCGCCGGGATCGGCCGCGTCCTCGAAACAGGTGCCCGTAGGCACCCCGCCGACCGATGTGCAGGTCGAAGAAATCGAGGTATGGTCGAAGGCGTAAGTGAGACTCAACTCCAGGTTGTGGATAGGGCTCCAGATACCCTGGAACTCGAATCCTTCCGACACCGACTTCGGGATACTGACGAACTCGGTGACTGTGACGGCGCCGAGGCTGACGCCGATCGGAATCTGGGCGTCGGTGTAGTTATAGTAGAAGGCGTCGGCATCGATGACGAGGTTGTGGTTGAAGGTCTTCTTGAAGCCCACCTCAAAGTCGTCGACGTGCTCGGGCGGAGCTTCAGGCTGGAAGGCGTTGAATCCGGCGTTGAAGGCGAAGGCCTTGTAGCCCCGGTTATATCGCGCATAGACCAGCGTATCGGAATCCGGCGACCACTCGATGCCGGCAGTGCCGGTGACAGCGCTCGACTTGTCGCTGAGGCACCGGTCTGCATCGCCTGCGAAAGGTCCGCTGGTGAGGATCGTCGACACGCTGCAGATGCCCTTGCCGGTGCCGGGGTTACCCGGGCCCGGGGAATCGGTCTCGAGCGGTGTGATATCGACCGCCGGCAAGAGTGAGCCGAAGGACCGGGGATCAAGTACGGTGTCGCTGAAATCGACGGTCCGCGTTTCCTCCTGGGCGTGCTTCCAGTCCTGTGTATAGCGGATGCCGCCCGTGAGCTTGATCGTTGGTGTCACCTTCCAGTCGATCTGGGCGTATTCGCCGAGGCTCTGGATTCGGTCCTGGTAGTCGAGGAAGAATGCGTCCAGGCCCGGATTGGGCGCGGCCGCCGCCGAGCCCGGCACAAAGGGATTCCACTGTCCGGTTTCCAAGCCAGCAAGCGTGATCGGGTTGGCTAGCTGAGGTTGACCAGGCAACTGGTCGGTCTCGGGATTATTGTCCCACTCGTTGTAGTAATAGAGGCCGGCGGTCCAGCTTACCGGTCCATTACCAGTCGACTGGAAGATCAGTTCATGACTGTACCAGGCCGTTGTGGTCGTAAAGCTGAAATTATTTTGCGGGTTGACCGTCAGCGGACCGCACACCGGTCCGAACACGAGATCTGCCGACGCGCAAAAATTCGTCGACGTCGGGCCGAAGTTCGGTGGATTTTGAGCCGTCACCGGATTGATCGGCACTTGATACGACGTGATGGGCGAGTTGTCGTTGCCGAAATAGGCGCTATGCAGTTCATAGTGATACTGACTATATCCGCCAATATACTTCATATCGAAGCCGTCGAAGTGGTGCGTATAGTGCAGGACGACGGTATAGTCTTTGTCCAAAGTAATGTCCGTCGTCATCGCGTGGGCGAAATCTCGGATGTTTGATAGATTGGGATTGTCCGTCCCGATCATGCCAACCACCGAGCCCGGAACGGCGCCGCCACCATAGGGGAAGTTCGGGTTGAAGGTCAGCTGGCCCGGGGTGGTGAGCGAGGTGTCGTAAGACCCCGTGATCGGAATGCCCAGCAGCGAGCCTGGGCCGCCACGATCGTGGTTGAAACCGCCAGAATAGGCGTCCAGCCAGACATCGTTCTTGTCGTTCTTCCACTCGAGCTGGAAATCGACATAGGGGTCATGGCGCACCCCCCCTTCCGATGGCATTCCAGGCACGACGTTCTGTAGCCAGCCGCGGTCCTGGTTGTCGTCATAGGCGCTCAGTCGGAAATTCAGGCCCGGAAAGATCGGACCAGAGATCGTTCCCTCGACTTTGGTGTAGCCATAGTTGCCGGCGATCACCCGCATCTCGCCCTGAAGCTCGTCGGTGGGCTTCTTCGAGATGGTGTTGATCAGACCGCCAAGGGCGTTGCGGCCATAGAGAGTACCCTGCGCGCCCAGGAGGATTTCGATCTGGTCGGTGAGCATGTCGTCGCGCCCGACGAGGAACGTCGAGGTCGAGAAGAAGTCGTCATAGTAGACGGCCACGGCGGAGTCCGCCGAATATTGGTTGGTGTAACGCGCCAGACCCCTCATCACCGGTCGGTCGAGCTGACTCGAGTAGGTGAAGCCCGGCGTAAAGTTGGTCATATCCTGGACGGTTTGAATGCCCTTGAGGTTACGATCCTTAGCGGTGAAGGCCGTGACCGCCTCTGGCACATCCTGGAGGTTGGCCTCGCGCCGTTCGGCCGTGACCACGATTTCGCCAAGGGTGGTGGTGGCCTGCGCCTGATTCTGGCCAGTCGCCGCCTGAGCCAAGACGCCGGTCGCCGCCAAGGTGAGCGCACTCGCCGCGCACCCGGCCAGAAGGACATACCGCTTCATATAATCGCTCCCTCATCCGTTACAGACGCGGGATTTTTTGTGTACCGCGTCGCCGGGATTTTTGCCGCGCGAGCTGTCACGCTCGCGCGGCGGACATCAGAACTTGTAATGAACCTCGACGCCGTACTGACGCGGCGGGGTGAGGTCGTAGGAGGTCAGCGGCGTCGAGGGACCGCCGCCGACCGGCTGGGTGGCCAGGAAGCCGCTGCCGCCGGCCGCGTCATAGCCTAGAGTGTTGAACAGGTTGTTCACGTAAAGCACGACCTCGTAGCGGTCGTGATCGCCGCTCCAGGTGGCGCGCAGGTTGACCTGATCCCACGACGGCGCCTCGTAATAGGGCCGGGTGAAGATTTCGCCGTAGGACTTGTCCTTCCAGATGAAGGTGGCCGACAGGGCCAGGTCGCCCCGATCAAGGTGGAAGGTATAGACACCGTTGGCGGCGATCTTGTTCTCCGGAGCCTGGGGCAGCTCATCGCCGTTGACTGACTGAACGCCCAATGGGCCGACCGGCCTCGCGCCCGGCTGCACGGCGAGGGTGTCGTCGGAATCGACGTAGCAGGCGCCGGTCGCCACGCCGCCCACCAGGGTGCACTTTGACGTGATCTCGGTGTGGTCGAGGCCGTAGGTGAGGCTGAGTTCTAGATCCCGGATCGGGGTCCACACCGCCTGCAGTTCGATGCCGTCGGAGACCGCCTTGGGAACGTTGATGAACTCGGTGAGCGTCACGCTGCCCACCGGCACGCCGATCGGCACCTGGTCGTTGGAGTAGTTGTAGTAGAAGGCGTCGGCGTCGAGCACGAAGGTATGGCCGAAGGTCTTCTTGAAGCCGACCTCGAAGTCGTCGACGTGTTCCGGCTGAGCTTCCGGCTGGGCGCCCACAAAACCGGCATTGAAGGCGACTGCCTTGTAGCCGCGATTGTAGCGAGCATAGACCAGGGTGTCGCGATCCGGCGTCCATTCGATGCCGGCGGTGCCGGTCACCGCGCTGGATTTGTCACTGAGGCAGCGCGAATAATCGCCCGCGAACGGTCCTGAGAGGTTTAGGATTGGAAGGCTACAGACGCCTTTTGAGGGCAGGAAGCTCATCTCGAGCGGAGAGATGTCTACCGCCGGCAAAAACGAGCCGAAGGAATAGGGATTGAGGACGCCGTCCGAGAAGTCGATGTAACGCGTCTCTTCCTGGGCGTGCTTCCAGTCCTGCGTATAGCGGATGCCGCCGGTAAGCTTGATCGTCGGAGTGATCTTCCAATCGAGCTGAGCGTATTCGCCGAGGCTCTGAATGCGATCCTGATAGTCGAGCAGCAAGTCATCGCGCGACGGATTGGGAATGGCCGCAGCCGAGCCGGGGATGAAGGGATTCCACGCACCGCCGACCAGGCCCGCGAGGGTGATCGGATCAGCGAGCTGCGCCTGACCTGGCACCTGGAAGGTCTCGGGGTTGTTGTCCCACTCATTGAAGTAATAGACGCCCGCCACCCACTGCAGAGGGCCGTTGCCGGTGGACTGGAAGAGCAGTTCGTGGCTGTACCAGTCGGTCTGGGTGGTAAAGCTGAACGCGTTCTGCGGGAAGACGGTCAACGGACCGCAGACGGGTCCAAAAACGGCGTCGGCAGAGGCGCAGAAATTCGTTGACGTTGCGCCAAAGTTCGGCGGATTCGCTGCTGTGACCGGATTGATCGGCACCTGATACTGCGTAATCGGTGAGTTGCTGTTGTAGAAGTAACTCGTCGTCAGCTGGTAGTGGTACTGGCTGTAGCCGCCGATGTACTTCATGTCGAAGCCATCGAAGTGGTGCGTGTAGTGCAGCACCACGGCATAGGCCTTGTCGACATTGATATCGGTGGTGATCGCGTGTGCGAAATCGCGGATGTTGCCGAGCGCCGGGTTGTTGGTCCCGATCTGGCCGACTACCGAGCCCGGCACGGCGCCGCCGCCATAGGGGAAGTTCGGGTTAAAGGTCAGGTTCCCCTGGGTCGTGAGCGCGCCGTCATACGGACCGCCGGTCGGCGTGCCGAGCAGCGAGCCCGGGCCACCGCGGTCATTGTTGAAGCCGACGGCATAGGAATCCAGCCAGAGGTCATCCTTGTCGGTCTTGTACTCGAGCTGGAGGTCCACATAGGGATCATGCCGCACGCCCCCTTCCGAAGGCATCCCGGGCACGACGTTGTTCAGCCACCCCCGGTTCTGGTTGTCGTCATAGGCACTGATGCGGAAGCTCAGGTGATCGGTGATCGGACCCGATAGCGTGCCTTCAACCTTGGTGTATCCGTAGTTGCCGGCGATCACCCGCATCTCGCCCTGCAGCGTGTCGGTGGGGTGCTTGGAAAGAGTGTTGATCAGGCCACCGATGGCGTTGCGCCCGTAGAGGGTGCCTTGCGGCCCCAGGAGCACTTCGACCTGGTCGATCAGCATGTCGTCGCGGCCGACAAGGAAGGTCGAGTTGGAAAAGAAGTCGTCGTAGTAGACACCCACCGAGGAGTCGGCGAGGTAGATGTTGGTGTTGCGGCCCAGGCCGCGCATGGCCGGCCGGTCGAGCTGGCTGGAATAGGTGAAGCCGGGGGTGAAGTCCGTCATGTCCTGGACGGTCTCGATGCCCTTCACGCTGCGCTCCTTGGACGTGAAGGCGGTGACCGCTTCGGGCACTTCCTGCAAATTGGCTTCGCGCCGCTCGGCCGTGACGACGATTTCACCGAGCGTGGTGGCCGACTGAGCCTGTTGCGCCGGCCTTGGGGGTGCCGCCTGAGCCAGAGCGCCGGTGGCCGCCATTGCGAGCGCGCCCGCGGCGCACGTGGTTAGAAGGCTGCGATGCTTCATCGGATGTCTCCCCAGTCCCGCCTTGTGGCGGAATCATTTAGACGCGCGCGACCGCTCGGCCCCGCCGGTTTCAATACGCCTGTTTGACTGTGGATCATTCGCCCACGCCGTCAACAGGCCTCACCTTTGTCTCGAAAAAGAATTTCCAGACTGTTGCACGAGCGACGCAAGGCTGACTCCCGGCTTCCGCGTGGCGCGCGTGGCTGTTTGCAATCGATTCCCCGCGCGCGAAGAAACGTTCACCGGCGTCAAACGGCAGGCTCGAAGGGGTAGGACGACACCGACTTCGAGAAATCGTCGATTGCCAGCGTCCGATTCGCCGGCTCGGCCGCGCGCTGCGGACAGGCCGGCCGCTCGCACACCCGGCAGGCGGCGCCGATCTCGGTGACCACCGGCGAGGCCAGGTCGATGCCTTCGGCGTAGGCGAGCCTGGCGGCATATTTCAGCTCGCAGCCGAGGCCCACCGCCAGCTCCGAATCATCCTCCGCCAGGGACGCCGCCGCCCTTGGGACCGTGCGGGCGAAGGTGAAATAACGCTCGCCCCCCGGCGTCTCGACGATCTGGGTGATGATGCGTCCTGGCGTCCGGAAGGCGGCGTGGATCCGCCAGCGCGGACAGCCGCCGCCAAAGCGCGAGAAGGGAAATGACGCGCCGCCAAAGCGCTTGGAGATGTTCCCGGCCGCATCGAGCCTCAGCATGAAGAAGGGCACGCCGCGTGCTGTCGGGCGCGACAGCGTGGTCAGGCGATGGGCCGCCTGCTCGAAGCTGGTCCCGAATCGCATGGCCACGGCCTCGATATCGTAGCGGGCGCTCTCGCAGGTCCGGCGGAACGCCTCGTAGGGCATCAGCACCGCGGCGGCGAGGTAGTTGGCGAGCGAGACCCTGAGCAGACTGGCGCTCGCCGCATCCGGCGGACTGGCGCGTTCGGTGAGGGCGGCGATTTCCGGTGCATGCTCCAGCAGGCCGAGCTGGTAGGCGATGGCAAAGGTGCGGCTGGGCGCGGCGAGCCGTTCCGACAGCAGCAGTCGTCGGCGATGGTGGTCGAAGAGGCGAAGCTGGTTCGGCAGCACCTCGGTGGGCGCGATCCGCACGCGCACACCGTGGCGCTCGGCCAGCCGGCGAGCCGCGGCGGCGCCAGCGTCCTGCGGTTCGGCGTCGAGCCCACCTGCGAGGGCCTCGCCCAGATCGTCCAGTTCGGCGAAGAAGTTGTGCTGGCTCTCGATGTAGTCGCGCACCCAGTCCGAGGGCGCGATGGCCAGGGCCGCCTCTGTCCTCTGCGCCGACTCGCCGAACCGGCGCTTTTCGGAAAAGGCTCGGTAAAGCCGGACCATGGCGTCGGCGATGCCCGGCGCATTCTCGGCCACCTCGGCGATCTCGTGGCGCGCCACGGCGAGGTCACGGAACATCGGGTCGATCAGGACCTCGCCAAGATCCCGGGCCGGGGCGCCTTCGCCGCTGGAGAGCGCCTTCAGATCGATGTCATAGGTCTGGGCCAGCTTCAGCAGGATCTGGGCTGTCAGCGGCCGCTGGTTACGCTCGAGGTGGTTGAGATAGCTGGGGGAAACGTCGAGATCCTGGGCCATGCGCGCCTGGGTGAGGCCGATCTCGCGGCGCAGGCGCTTGAGACGCGCGCCGAGGAACAGCTTGCGCTCGGGATCGAGGGCCATGACTGAATTCATGTCATGAATTTACAAACATGACAAGGTCGCGAATTTACAAGCTAGCCTTTTCGGTAATGGATGTTGTGGCGGAACAAATCCCCGAGGCGTTACAGCGAAGTCGGTGCGCGCGAATGAGTCCGCCCGATCGACTGGAGAGCGTCAGATGCGTGATTTCGAAAGCCTGGTTCCCGGCTCGCCGGAACGGCGTTTCGACGGGATCGAGCGGCCCTATTCTGCGGCCGATGTGGCTCGGCTGCGCGGCTCGGTGCCGATCGCCTACACGCTGGCCGAACGCGGCGCCAACCGCCTTTGGGAGTCGTTGCACAGCGAGCCCTACATCAACGCCCTCGGCGCGATGACCGGCAACCAGGCCATGCAGATGGCCCGGGCAGGACTGAAGGCCGTCTATCTCTCCGGCTGGCAAGTGGCGGCTGACGCCAACACCGCCGGCGCCATGTACCCGGACCAGAGCCTCTATCCGGCCAACGCCGCGCCGGAGCTGTGCCGTCGGATCAACCGCACCCTGCAGCGCGCCGACCAGATCGAGCACGCCGAGGGCGGGGCCAAACGCGACTGGTACCTGCCCATCGTCGCCGACGCCGAAGCGGGCTTCGGCGGTCCGCTCAACAGCTTCGAGATCATGAAGGCGTTCATCGAGGCCGGCGCGGCGGGCGTCCATTTCGAGGACCAGCTGGCCTCGGAGAAGAAGTGCGGCCACATGGGCGGCAAGGTGCTGATCCCGACCGCGGCGCACGTGCGCAATCTCACTGCCGCACGCCTCGCCGCCGACGTCTGCGGCACATCCACCCTGGTCTTCGCGCGCACCGACGCGGAGTCGGCCAAGCTGATCACCTCCGACGTCGATGAGCGTGACCGGCCGTTCATCGAAGAGGACAGCCGTACGGCCGAGGGTTTCTATCGCCTCAAGCCCGGCACGGGCCTGGATCACTGCATCGCCCGCGGCCTCGCCTACGCGCCCTACGCCGACGCCTTGTGGTGGGAAACCTCGCACCCCGACCTCGACGAGGCGCGCGCCTTTGCCGAAGCGGTGAGGAAGGTCCATCCGGACAAGATCCTGGCCTATAACTGCTCGCCCTCGTTCAACTGGGAAGCGAACATCGACAAGGCGACGATCGCCCGCTTCCAGCGCGAACTGGGCGCGATGGGCTACAAGTTCCAGTTCGTCACATTGGCCGGCTTCCATAGCCTCAACCATGGGATGTTCGAGCTGGCCCTGGGCTACAAGGATCGCGGCATGGCCGCCTATTCGGAGCTGCAGCAGAAGGAATTCGCTTCTGAGGGCGCCGGTTATTCGGCGACGCGCCACCAGCGCGAGGTCGGCACCGGCTATTTCGATCAGGTGGCCCTGGCGATCTCGGGCGGCGCCTCGTCGACCACCGCCCTTGGCGAATCCACCGAGGCGGCGCAATTCAAGAAGGATTCGGTCGCCAAGGAGCCGGCGCGCGAAGCAGCCTGAGGAAGGTATGGACACGCTTTCGACGCCCAAGATCGAGGTCCTCGGCCAGGCCTATGGCCGGGCTCAGGAGATCCTTACGCCCGAGGCTCTGGCTTTCCTGGCCGACCTGCACCGCCGCTTCGACGCCCGCCGCCGGGAACTTCTGGCCGCCCGCGAAGTGCGGCAGGTGAAGTTCGACGCCGGCGAGCGGCCCAACTTCCAGGCCGAGACGGCCGACATCCGCGCCGGCGACTGGCGGATCGCGCCGGTACCGGCCGACCTGATGGACCGCCGGGTGGAGATCACCGGCCCGGTCGACCGCAAGATGATCATCAATGCGCTGAACTCCGGCGCGAAGGTGTTCATGGCCGACTTCGAGGACGCCACCTCGCCCACCTGGCGGAATCTTGTCGAGGGCCAGGTCAATCTGAAGGACCGCTGGAGCGGCGCCCTCGACTTCACCGATGAAACATCGGGCAAGGCCTATGCCCTGAAGCCCGATCCGGCCGTCTTGCTGGTGCGGCCGCGCGGCTGGCATCTGCCGGAGCGTCACATCGTCGTTGATGGCGAGGCCATGGCCGGCGGCCTGGTCGATTTCGGCCTCTATTTCTTCCACAACGCCAAGGCCCAGATCGCCGCCGGGACCGGCCCCTACTTCTATCTGCCGAAGATGGAGTCCCGTCTTGAAGCGCGGCTGTGGAACGATGTCTTCGTACACGCCCAGCAGGCGCTGGGCGTCCCACAGGGGACGATCAAGGCCACGGTGCTGATCGAGACCCTGCCGGCCGCCTTCGAGATGGACGAGATCCTCTACGAGCTGCGCGAGCACATCGTCGGCCTCAACTGCGGCCGCTGGGACTACATCTTTTCCTACATCAAGCGCGTCGGCCGGCAGGACTGGGCCCTCACCCCTGATCGGGCGGTGATGGGCATGGGCCACGCCTTCCTGCGCGCCTATTCCCTCAAGCTGATCCAGACATGCCACCGACGCGGCGCCTTTGCCATGGGCGGCATGGCCGCCCAGATTCCGGTCAAGGGCGATCCGGCCGCCAACCTGACAGCCTTCGCCCGGGTCAGCGCCGACAAGGAACGCGAGGCCGGGGACGGCCACGACGGCACCTGGGTCGCTCATCCGGACCTGGTGCCGGTGGCCATGGATGTCTTCGACCGGCTGATGCCCGGCCCGAACCAGCTTGGGAAGCTGCGAGAGGATGTCGAGATCGGCCAGGCGGAGATGCTCGAGGTCCACGACGGCGCCCGCACCGAGCATGGCCTGAGAGAGAATATTCGCGTGGGCGTGCAGTATATCGAGGCTTGGCTGCGCGGCCGTGGCGCCGTGCCCCTCTACAATCTGATGGAGGATGCAGCCACGGCCGAAATCAGCCGGGCGCAGATCTGGCAATGGATCCGCCAGGGCGCGGGCCTCGACGACGGCCGGACCGTGACCGCCGATCTGTTCCGCACCCTGCTCGGCGAAGAAATGGCCTCCCTGGAGGCCAGCCTGCCCGGCTACGCCTCCGGTCGTTTCGCCGAGGCCATCCGTATCTTTTCGGACATGAGTCTGTCGGATCGGTTCGAGGAGTTCCTGACGCTGCCGGCCTACCAGGCGCTGGTGGCTTAGGGGCAGGCCCT
The DNA here is from genome assembly GCA_036491275.1 of Caulobacteraceae bacterium. Classification (GTDB taxonomy): domain Bacteria; phylum Pseudomonadota; class Alphaproteobacteria; order Caulobacterales; family Caulobacteraceae; genus Acaudatibacter. The sequence goes on along the minus strand of DASXCH010000161.1, from coordinate 30,930 downwards.
GACGCGGCGGCGCCATTGATGCCCCGCCCTGGAGCACGATGCGATCTGGCAAAATCGACAGATCGTTGAATCGTGCTCCAAAATCCAAGACTGGGGCGCGTTTCATGCGCAAAAGCAGTTCCCACTTTTGCGGGACGCGCTCCTGGGCTTAATACGGCTGTTTGAAACCCTCGCGCGCCAGCGCGCGATCGTCCAAGCCCAATCGCCCGCCCAGGGGAAAGCCATGACCGCGATCAACGATGTGACCGACTATAGCCGTGACGGCGATGTCGGCGTCATCACCCTCAATTCACCGCCGGTAAACGCCCTTTCGTGGGGCGTGCGCGACGGTCTGGCCGGCGGGATGAAGGCCGCGCTGGCCGATCCGGAGGCCAAGGCGGTGGTGATCATCTGCGAAGGCCGCACCTTCATTGCCGGCGCCGACATCACCGAATTCGGCGGGGCTCAGAAGGGCGCCAGCCTCTATGAGGTCATGGAAGCCATGGAAAGCTCTTCCAAGCCGGTGGTCGCGGCCATCCACGGCACGGCCCTCGGCGGCGGCCTGGAAACCGCGCTCTGCTGCCACTACCGCGTGGCCGTGCCCTCGGCCCGCTGTGGCCTTCCGGAAGTGAACCTGGGCCTTCTGCCCGGCGCAGGCGGCACCCAGCGCCTCCCCCGCATCGTCGGCGCCCAGAAGGCGCTGGAAATGGTCACCAGCGGCCAACACGTGCCGGCCAAGGCTTGCCTGGAGATGGGCCTGGTCGACGAGATCGTCGAGGAGGGCAAGCTGCGCGGGGGCGCGATCGCCTTTGCCCGCAGGGCGGCGGCGGAGGGCTGGCCGTTGAAGCGCGTGCGAGATCGCGACGACAAGGTCGCCCCGGCCCGCGGCCACCCCGAGATCTTCGCCGATTTCCGCAAGGCGAACGCCCGCCGCTTCCGCGGTTTTCTGGCCCCCGAATACAACATCCGCTGCATCGAGGCGGCGGTGAACGAGCCTTTCGAGGAAGGCCTAAAGGTTGAGCGCAAGCTGTTCATGGAGTTGATGACCGGGCCGCAGAGCGCGGCCCAGCGCTACGCCTTCTTCGCCGAACGGGCGGCAGCCAAGATTCCGGACGTGCCCGACGACACCCCGGTGATCCCGGTCAATTCTGTGGGCGTGCTGGGCGCCGGCACCATGGGCGGCGGCATCGCCATGAACTTCGTCAATGCGGGGATCCCCGTAACCATCGTCGAGGTCAAGCAGGAGGCGCTCGACCGCGGCCTGTCGGTGATCCGCAAGAACTATGAGCGCACTGCGGCGCGCGGCGGCCTGACCGCCGAGGACGTCGAGAAGCGAATGGGCTTGATCAAGGGCTCGCTCGACATGGACGACTTCAAGAACGCGGACCTCGTCATCGAGGCGGTGTTCGAGCGGATGGACATCAAGAAGGACGTGTTCGCCAAGCTGGACACGATCTGCAAGCCGGGCGCCATTCTCGCCAGCAACACCTCGGCGCTGAACATCGACGAGATCGCTTCGGTCACCAAACGGCCCGAGGCGGTCATCGGCCTGCATTTCTTTTCGCCGGCCAATGTCATGAAGTTGCTGGAGATCGTGCGTGCCGACCATACGGCCAAGTCAGTGATCGCCACCTGCATGAAGCTGGCCCGGAAGATCGGCAAGATCGCGGTCCTGGTCGGGGTGGCGCCGGGATTCGTCGGCAACCGCATGCTCTTTCAGCGCCAGCGCGAGGCTCAGAAGCTGGTCATGGAAGGGGCCATGCCGTGGGATGTCGACAGGGTGCTCTACGACTTCGGCTTTCCCATGGGCCCGTTCGCCATGAGCGATCTGGCCGGCCTCGACATCGGCTGGGTGAAGGAGCGTTCGAAGGGCGAGACCATTCGCGAAGTGCTCTGCGAGATGGACCGCCGCGGCCAGAAGACCGGAGCCGGCTATTACGACTACGACGAGAACCGCAACGCCAAGCCGTCGCCCGTCACCGAGAAGATCATCAAGGACTTCATGGCCAAGGCCGGGGTCAATCCGAGGGCCATTTCCGATCAGGAGATCCTCGAGCGTTGCGTTTATCCGATGATCAACGAGGGTGCGAAAATCCTCGAGGAGGGCAAGGCGATCCGCTCGTCGGACATCGATATCGTATGGGAGAACGGATACGGTTGGCCGGTCTATCGCGGCGGCCCCATGTTCTACGGCGATCTGATCGGCCTGGATAAGGTGGTGGCCGAGATGAAGAAGTTTCAGGGACAGATGGGCGACGACTTCACGCCGGCGCCGCTGCTGGAGAAGTTGGCGGGCGAGGGCAAGCGGTTCCAGGACCTGCGCTGATACGCGCCGTTGACGCGGCGTTGACAGGGTTTAGATTTCCGCCCCTCACGGGAGGGTTTTCATGCGCAAGTTCATCATAGCGGCCATCGCTGTCGCGCTGGCGACGCCGGCTCTGGCGCAATACGGCATGGACAAGGGCGGTCCTAAGAACACCATGACGCCTGATCTGCCGCACTGCGACCGGCCGCTTGGCACGGCCGCGGTGAAGGAGCCGGATCGGGATTGGTGGACATCGCTCGGGCTCTCGAATCCGGAGGCGATCATCAAGTTCTACGCCCTGCGTTCAGGTTGCGTGCGCATGGTCGATCGCGCCGGAGGCCTGGCCATGCATGAGCAGGAAAAAGGCCTGAACGAATCCGGCGACCTTCAGCGCGGTTCCAACGTCGGCCGAGGGCAGGTCCTGGCGGCGGACTATTTCATCATTCCCGATATCGTCACCCAGAACGCCCACTCCGGCGGCAGCAACATCGGCGGTCTGGTCGGCGGCTTCCTGCCCGGCGGATTCGGCGCCGTCGCTGCGGGCATCAGCACCCACAGCTCCGAGGCTCATGTGCTGATCACTCTGGCCGACGCCAGGACGACCGAGCAGATGTACATCGCCGAAGGCGCAGCGAAGAAGACCGACTGGAGCTTCGGCGGCGGCGGTGGTTTTGGCAGCTGGGCCGGCTTTGGCGGCCTGGCGGGCAGCGGCTACACCAACACCGACATCGGCAAGGTGATCATGGCGGCCTACTTCAACGCGTTCACCGACATGATCCATTACATGCAGGCGCAGCAGCCGGGGCAAGCGGCGGCCAATGCGCCGATCGCCAGCCAGCGCACGACGACCAACGTGCAATTGCGGGCCGGTCCGTCGACGAGCGCGCGGATTACTTACACGCTGCACTTGGGCGCCTCGGTCTATCCAACCGGCAAGCGCGACGGGATCTGGATGGAAGTCGACGACGAGAATGGCAATCGCGGCTGGATGTCCTCCGCCTTCGCCACTTCGCGCTGAGCCAAGGCGACACTTCGCCTTAGTGGAAATCGCGACTGCGTTGGAGGCGGGCTGATCCGCCCGCCTCGCGCAGATCGGCCAGGCGGCCGGTGAGGTCCGTGAACCGTTCTGCGACCACGTGGATCACTTCGCCGGCGCGTTGCACCCGCCCATGCACCACCAGGAAACGGGAGGCCATCACCATGCGCCGGTGGGCCTGGAAGACGTCCGGCCAGACCACCGCATTGGCGGCCCCGGTCTCGTCCTCGAGGGTGGCGAAGACCACGCCCTTGGCCGTGCCGGGCCGCTGACGGATCAGCACCAGGCCGCCAACGCTCACCTTGGCCCCGTGGCGCAGGCTCCTGAGCCGGGTCGCCGTCACAGCCCCCAGATCGTCCAGCAGGGTGCGGAAGAAGGCGCAGGGATGGGCCTTCAGCGACAGGCCGGCGGTGCGGTAATCCTCGGCCACGTGCGCGCCCAGCGCCATGGCCGGCAGCGCCGCCGGGGCCTCGGCCGGCGGACCCATGAGAGTGAGCAGCGGCGCCTGGACCTCGGCCTTCGCCTCGGGCGCCAGGCCTTTCACCGCCCACAATCCCTGGCGACGGTCCAGCCCCAGGGAGCGCAGGGCGTCGGCCTCGGCCAGCAGCTCCAGGCTCTGACGCGAGAGGGCGGCGCGGCCGGCGAGCTCACGCAAGGAACGGACCCCTGAGGCGCGGGCGGCGAGGAGACGCTCGGCCTCGACCTGCCGCAGTCCGAACACCGACCGCAGCCCCAGCCGCACGGCGGAAAGGCCTCCCTCCCCGTCCGCTGCTTCCAGCGTGCAGTTCCACTCGCTCGCCAGGATATCGACGGGCCGCACCTCGACGCCGTGCTCGCGGGCGTCGCGGACGAGCTGCGCCGGCTGGTAGAAGCCGAGCGGCTGGCTGTTGAGCATGGCGGCGCAGAAGACATCCGGCCGCCAGCGTTTGATCCACGCCGAAACATAGACCAGCTTGGCGAAGCTGATGGCGTGGCTCTCGGGAAAGCCATAGGAGCCAAAGCCTTCGATCTGGCGGAAGCAGCGCGTGGCGAAATCGGCGTCGTAGCCGCGCGCGATCATGCCCTCGACGAACTTCGTCCCATAGACGCCCACGTCGCCATAGTGGCGGAAGGTGGCCATCGACCGGCGAAGGCCATTGGCCTCCTCGGGCGTGAAATGAGCCGCCTCGATCGCCAGACGCATGGCCTGCTCCTGGAACAGCGGCACGCCCAGGGTCTTGCCGAGCACCTGCTTCAGCTCATCGGGCGGCCCATGCTCTGGTGAAGGCGCGGGGTAGCTCACCGGCTCCAGCCCCTCTCGGCGACGCAGATAGGGATGGACCATGTCGCCCTGGATGGGTCCCGGCCGGACGATGGCCACCTCGATGACCAGGTCATAGAACCGCTCGGGCCTCAGGCGCGGCAGCATGGACATCTGCGCCCGGCTCTCGACCTGGAATACGCCCACGGAATCGGCCTTCGACAGCATCTCGTAGACCGCCGGATCCTCGCGCGGGATGTCGGCCATGTCGGCGATCCCCATGACGGTCATCGCCTTGCGGATGGCGGTGAGTATTCCCAGCGCCAGGATGTCGACCTTCATCAGGCCGAGCGCATCGATGTCGTCCTTGTCCCACTCGATGAAGGTGCGGTCCTTCATGGCGGCGTTGCCGATGGGCACGGTCTCATCCAGCCGTCGCTTGGTGAGCACGAAGCCGCCGACGTGCTGCGACAAATGCCTGGGAAAGCCCAGCAGGATCTCGGCCAGGGTCACGGCGCGGCGGATATCGGGACTCTTCGGATCGAGCCCGGCCTGGCGGATGTGGTCGTCGGGCAGGCCCTCGCCGTAGCTGCCCCACACCGTGCCGGCGAGCGCAGCGGTGACATCCTCGGTCAGGCCCAGCGCCTTGCCGACATCGCGGATCGCGCTGCGCGGGCGATAGTGGATCACCGTGGCGCAGATCGCCGCCCGCTCGCGGCCATAGCGGCGATAGACATATTGCATCACCTCCTCTCGCCGCTCGTGCTCGAAATCGACGTCGATGTCGGGCGGCTCGTCGCGTTCCTTGGAGATGAAGCGGGCGAACAGCATGTCGTGGTCCGGCTCGGTCGGATCGACCGCCGTCACGCCCAGGCAGAAACAGACCACCGAATTGGCCGCCGAGCCGCGCCCCTGGCACAGGATCCCCTCACCCCGCGCCCAGGCGACGATGTCATGCACGGTGAGGAAGTAGTTGGGGTAGTCGAGCTCCTCGATGAGGGCCAGTTCATGGGTGAGGAGCCGGCTCACCTTGTCGGGGATGCCGCCCGGATAACGCCAGGACGCGCCGCGCCAGGCGAGATCGCGCAAGTGGGCGATGGCGGTCTTGCCCGGGGGCACGGGCTCGTCGGGATATTCATACTTCAGCTCGGAGAGGTCGAAGCGCACCCGCTCCGCCACCTCGATGCTCCGCGCCACGGCCGCCGGCCATTTGGCGAACAGGCGGCCCATCTCGGCCGCCGACTTGAGGTGCCGCTCGGCGTTGGCTTCCAGGATCAGGCCGGCCTCGGCGATGACACGTTTTTCTCGGATGCAGGTGAGGACGTCCTGCAGGGGCCGCCGCTCGGGGCCATGATAGAGCACGTCGCCTGCGGCCAGCATCGGCGCACCGAGGCGTTCGCCCAGCGCATCGAGGCGCCACAGGCGCTTGAGGTCGCGGCCGCCGTAGGCGCGCGAGGCCAGCAGCCAGATGCGGCCGGCGAAGGCTTCGACCAGCTTGGCGAGCTGGGCCTCAAAGGCCTCGTCCAGCTTCGCGTGCGGGACGACGAGGACGACCTGGCCTTCGCCGTGGGCGATCAGGTCCTCAGGCGTCAGCCAGCATTCGCCCTTGGGCGCGCGGCGCTGGCCGAGGGTGAGCAGGCGGGTGAGCCGTCCCCAGGCCTCGCGGTCGGCGGGGTAGCAGAGGACGCTGGGCGCGCCATCGATGAAGTCGAGGCGGGCGCCGACGAGAACCCTCTGGCCGATTTCGCGGCCCTTGGCCCAGGCGCGAACCACGCCGGCCAGGCTGTTGCGGTCGGCGATGCCAATGGCGGCCACGCCCAGCGCCTTGGCTGTCCACACCAGCTCCTCCGGGCCGGAGGCCCCGCGCAGGAAACTGTAGTTGGTGGTGGTCCATAGCTCGGCGTAGGTCATCCGATTTTATCCACAGATGACATAAAGATCTTTTTCGCGGATGGACGCCGATAAGCCTCCGTCAGAATGAGTCGTTTGTATTCCAGACGGAGCGCGCCGAAATTCAGCAGCAGGCCGAGGCCTACGCTGGAAGCCTTAAGATAATTGATGATCTGGGCTTCTTCAGCGGTCGACAGATGCGCCAGCGCTTTCAATTCCACAATCACCGCCTCGAAACAGAGGAAGTCGACCCGATATCCCCCTGTCAGAGTTCGGTCCTTGTAAACAATCTTGAGTGACGCTTCGCGTCGATTAGGAATGGCGCGCTTCTCGAACTCGAGTGCGAGCGCTTCCTGGTAGATCGCCTCGAGGAAGCCACAGCCCAATTGGCGATGAACTTCCATGGCCGCGCCGATGATCGCGTAAGTCCTGGGATCTCGCGTCTCTGCGGCGATCTGTAATTTCATCTGCGTCATCTGTGGATTCAGCCGAACAGGCCATGGAGCCACCAGGTCGGTGGCTCGGACGCGCCATAGACGCCGGCGCGGAACAGCCAGAAGCGGGCCCCTGCCTCGTCCTCCACCTGGTAGTAGTCCCGCGCCTTCGCCGGATCGGCGCGGTCGAAGGGGACGCGCCACCATTCCTCGGCCAGGCGCTCGGGCCCTTCGGCGCGGCGTATGCGGTGGACCTGGCCGCGCCAGCGGAACAGCACCGGCGGATCGTCCGGCGTCGGCGCCGTCGCCTCGATCGGCTCGGGCCGGCGGAACAGGCGCAGAGGCCTTGGCCGCTCCGGATCCCACCCCCTCTCCTCGAGCCGAGAAAGCGGCGGCCGGCGCCGCGCCGCCCGCTCCGGCGCATGGCTCGGAAAGGCCTCGGCGCGCCAGACCGCGTCCTCGCCCAGGCGATTGGTCAGGCGGTCGATCAGCGGCGCGAGATCCTCTCGCTTGTCGCCGGACTCGGTGAAGCTTGCCTGCTTCTCCGGCAGGATCTCCGCTTCGCGGGCGACGAGGGTCGTCACCTCGATCCCGAATCCCGGATCGACATAGTCTAGCTTGGGCAGGATGAGCCGGGTGATCGCGGCCGGGTCCCGCCCCGGCAGAGCGAGACCGACGGAAATCCGCTCGGCCCGGCCGTCCAACCGATGGAAGGCGAGATCGAAGCGGCGCGCGCCGTGTCCCGCCGTCTCCAGCCGCGCGCACAGCGCCTGGACGATGTCGCCGGCGGCGCGGGCCAGATCCTCCGGCGTGCTGATCGGCTCTGCGAAGGCGGCGCGTTCGAACCATGGGCTGGGCGGGCGACGGAATTCCAGGGCCTCGCTCGCCCTTCCCAGCGCCTGATCCAATCGTCGCATCACCGCCGGTCCGAAGCGGCGGCCGAGCGGATCGCGCGGCTGGGCGGCCAGGGCGCCGATGGTCGTCAGGCCCAGGCGGGCGATCTGGGCGGCGTCCTCGCTCGCCAGACGCAGGGCGGCGATGGGCAGGGGCGCGAGCAAGGCCGCTGTCATCTCCTTGCCGGCGGCGGCGCGGTCGGGTCCGAAATGAGCCAGGGCCCAGGCGGCGCCGGGCGAGCCGGCGACAGCGGCGCGGACCGGAAGGCCGTTGGCGGCCAGGCGACGGGCGAGGTCGGCCATCATCGGCCCCTCGCCGCCCCACAGGTGATCGGCGCCGGTGATGTCGAGGAAGAGGCCGTCCGGCGGATCAAGCGCCACCGCCGGCGAGAACCGCGCGCACCAGTCGGCCAGGGCGGTGAGCGCCGCCGCGTCGGCGGCCGGTTCGGCGTCGGCGACGACGAGTTCCGGGACCAGGGCGGTGGCGTCGGCGGCCTTCTGGCCCAGGGCGAGCCCGCGGACGGCCGCGCCGGCGTCCACGGCCGCCAGCCGCCGCATGCCGCGATCGCTTACGATGAGGGCGAAGGCCTCACCCCGCGAGGCGGAAGGATTGCGGCGGATCCAGTTGGCGATCGCCCAGGTCGGCGACCACGCGCACAGGATGCGGGCCATCGTTCTGCTCCATGATCCAGGCCCCAAGCCGGCCGCCCCGGCACCGTTCAAGGCTGGCCCGCCAGCGCGGCGGCCCCAAACCCGGCTCTCCCGGCGCCGGCTCGCTCGCCGCCGGCGCGACCCGCCAGCGGGTGGTCGCCGCCGAACCGCCGTGCGGGACCTCGCCGCCGAACAGCCGGCGGCGAACGACAAAGCCGGTCGCGCCGTGGCGTTCGCAGGCGAGCTGCAGACGGCGGCCGGCCACCAGGTCCGGGGTTTCCACCTCGCCGATGGCGGCGGCGACACCGGCGGCGCCAAGGGCGTCCTCCAGGGCGGCCAGGGCCTCGGCCTCGTCGCGCACGCACACCTGGATCAGGCGCTCGGCCGGAAAGCCGAGGCCGGCCAGGCCCGGCGCATAGAGATCGTCGCGCCGCAGGATCCACACCACCTCGCCGCATCTCGCCAGCGGTGCGGCGAGCAGGGCGACGAAGGCGGCGGCCGCCGCGGCGGTCTCGATCTCCATGCCCTCGCCGCCCGCTTCGTGCCAGCAGCCGAGCGGCAGGCCCCCGCCCGGCAGACAGGCGTCGACGCGCGCATCGCCGAAGGGGGCGACCGGCCGTCCCGCCGCGCCCTGCAGAACGATGAGCTGGCTGCGCACGGCTTCGAGGCGCGCCTGGCGCGACATCCAAAGGTTCCTTTGTTCTCTTTTTGTTCTAGTCTTCGCTAGCTCAGAGTCAAGGCGCACGCGAGATGACGATTGTCACAGCCGCCTCGCCCCCAGGCGCTTCAGCGACTCCAATCGTTGAGCACCGGCGTCACCACCGCCGCCGGCGCCCGCCGATTCGCCGTGATGATCGGTCATCCGCCGCCACGGCGGATCGGCAAATGGCCTGACGCATATTGGCCGGCGGCCAATCCCACCTATGGTGGGGCCATGCCCATCGAGCACATCCTGATCGCCAACCGCGGCGAGATCGCCATCCGCATCGCCCGCGCGGCGGCCGAACTCGGTATCGAAACCACGGCCGTATTCGCCGGCGGCGACGGCGCCTCCCTGCATGTACGCGCCGCTGACAGGTCCCAGGCTCTGCCGGAGGCCGGCGTCGCCGGCTATCTCGACATCGGGGCTCTGATCGCGGCGGCCAAGGCCAGCGGCTGCGACGCCGTCCATCCGGGATACGGGTTCCTCTCGGAGAGCGCGGCCTTTGCCGCCGCCTGCAAGAAGGCGGGTCTCACCTTTATCGGCCCCTCGCCGGAAACCCTGGAGGCCCTCGGCGATAAGGCCAACGCCCGGACGATGGCCTCGCGCGCCCAGGTGCCGGTGGCCGATGGCACCGGGACGGCCAGCCAGACCGATCTGGAGCGATTTTTCGCCGCCCTGCCCAAGGGCGCGGCAATGATGATCAAGGCGGTGGGCGGCGGCGGCGGCCGCGGTCTTCGGATCGTTCGCCAGGCGGAGGAGATTGCCGCCGCCTGCACGGGCGCCTCGCGAGAAGCCAAGGCCGCATTCGGCGATGGCCGGCTCTATGCTGAGCGGCTGATCGAGCGCGCCCGTCATGTGGAGGTGCAGATCGCCGGCGATCGCACCGGCGTGCTCGCGATCGGTGACCGCGACTGTTCGCTGCAGCGGCGGCGGCAGAAGATCATCGAGATCGCCCCGGCGCCCGGGCTCGAGCCGGCCCTGCGCGAGCGCCTGCACGAGTGGGCGGCGACCCTGGCCGCCGCGGTCCGCTACCGCAACCTCGGGACCATCGAGTTCCTCATCGACGAGGCGAGCGGCGAGGCCTTCTTTATCGAAGCCAATGCCCGCCTACAGGTGGAACACACCATCACCGAGGAAGTGACCGGCCTGGATCTCGTCCAGATCCAGATCGGCCTGGCGGCAGGTGAGTCCCTCGCCTCGCTGGGGCTCGAGGCGACACCGACGCCGCGCGGCGCGGCGGTCGAGGCGCGGGTCAACCTCGAGACCCTGGGCGAGGACGGAACCTCGATCCCAAGCGGCGGGCGTCTCGAGGCCTATGAGCCGCCGTCGGGGCCCGGCGTGCGCGTCGACGGCTATGGCTGGGCCGGGTATCCGACAAGCCCGGACTTCGATCCCCTCCTGGCCAAGGTCGTCGGCCTCGCCCCGGACCTCAAAAGGGCCCTGGCCAAAACCAGCCGCGCCCTCGGCGAATTTCGCATCGAGGGAGTGGAAACCAACATTTCACTGCTGCGCGCCCTGCTCGCCCGCCCGGAAGTCGTCGCCGGCGAAGCCGACACCCGCTTCATCGACGATCACGCGGCCGAGCTTGTCGCTGTCGCCCGTGAGTTCCCGAGCTGGGAGCCGGCGGCCGACGCTCCGCCCGCCCGACCGGAAACGCAGGCGAGGTCGGTCGCCTTCGGCCCGCCGGGCTCGACGCCTGTCGCTGCCGGCCTGCAGGCCACGGTGGGGGTCATCGAGGTCGCCGAAGGCGAGCTCGTCCGCGCGGGCCAGATCGTCGCCATCCTCGAAGCGATGAAAATGGAGCACGTCGTCGCCGCTCCAATCGCCGGCCGGGTCGCGATGATCGCCGCCGCCAAGGGCGAGGTGGCGGCAAAAGGCCAACCGCTGCTGTTCATCGTTGCCGAGGAGGTCGAACACGCCGAAGAGGACGACGAGGGCCAGGTCGATCTCGATCACATCCGGCCGGACCTTGCCGAAGCGCTCGACCGCTGGCGGATGACCCAGGATGAGTCCCGGCCCGAAGCCGTCGCCCGCCGCCGTGAACGGAGCCAGCGCACCGCCCGGGAGAACATCAACGACCTGGTCGATCCCGGCTCGTTCCTCGAATACGGCGCTTTCGCCCTCGCCGCCCAGCGCCGCCGCCGCTCAGAGGAGGAGCTCAAGAAGATGAGCCCCGCCGATGGCCTGGTCTGCGGCCTGGCCCGGGTCAACGGCGACCTCGTGGGCAAGGCGAACGCCAGCTGCGCAGCGCTGGCCTACGACTTCACGGTGCTGGCCGGCACCCAGGGTCATATGAACCATCTGAAGACCGACCGCTTGCTGGAGATCGTCGAGCGCGAGGCGTTGCCGGTGGTCTGGTTCGCCGAGGGCGGCGGCGGGCGTCCGGGAGACACCGACGGCGTCGGCGCCTCCGGCCTGGCCACGCCGAGTTTCAAGGCCTTCGCCAGGCTGGCGGGCCTGGTTCCCAAGATCGCGGTGGTCTCGGGACGCTGCTTCGCCGGCAACGCCTCTTTCGCCGGCCTCTCGGAAATCCTGATCTGCACCAAGAACGCCAACATCGGCATGGGCGGCCCGGCGATGATCGAGGGCGGCGGCCTGGGCGTCTATGCGCCCGAGCAGATCGGTCCGATGGACGTGCAGACCGCCAACGGCGTCGTCGACGTGCTGGCCGAGGACGAGGCCGATGCGACCCGCATCGCCAAGCAGGCGCTCAGCTTTTTCCAGGGGCCGGTGAAGGACTGGAATGCGGCCGACCAGCGCCGCCTGCGCCGCGCTGTGCCGGAGAACCGGCTTCGCGTCTATGACGTCAGGACCGTCATCGCGACTCTCTTCGACGAGGCCTCGTTCCTCGAGTTGCGCCCCAACTTCGCCCGCGGGATCATCACAGGCTTCTCCCGCCTGGAGGGCCGGCCGGTGGCGGTCATCGCCAATGATCCCACGCACCTAGGCGGGGCGGTGGACTGCGAGGGCGCCGACAAAGGTTCGCGGCTCTTCCAGCTGGCCGACGCCTTCGACCTGCCAGTCGTCTCCCTGATCGACACCCCGGGCTTCATGGTCGGACCCGACAGCGAAGCCCAGGCGGCCGTGCGCAAGACTTCGCGCCTTTTCATCAACGCCGCACGGCTGGGTACGCCGATGTTCGCCGTGGTGCTGCGCAAGGCCTATGGCCTCGGCGGCCAAGCCATGGCCGGCGGCTCGACCCTGGCCCCAACCTTCTGCGCCGCCTGGCCGACCGGCGAGTTCGGCGGCATGGGCCTCGAGGGTTCAGTCCGCCTCGGCTATCGCCGCGAATTGGAGGCAGAGACCGATCCTTCCGCCCGCCAAGCCTTGTTCGATAAGCTCCTCGGCGCCCTCTACAATCGGGGCAAGGCGATCAATGTCGCCGCCAGTCTGGAGATCGACGCGGTGATCGACCCCGCCGACACCCGCCGCTGGATCCTCGACGGTCTCAAGGCCTGCAAGCCGCGCCACGCGCCGCCGCGCCGGTTCGTCGACGCCTGGTGAATGGAGACGCGCGCTTGATCGGGGCGGCTGAAGCTCCATACTCGGCCCCATGATATCACGCCGATATGGAAACCTCGTCCTCCGCCGCGAGCCGGCGCCGGAGGCAGCCGCCCATCTCGAACGCGACGGCTACGTCCATATCCCCGACGTTCTCGACCCGGCCGATGTCACCGCGCTGCGCGAGGAAATCGCCGCCATCTACGACACTTCGCCGCCCGATCGGGAGCGGGACGAGCGCGGTGAGTGGCGCTACGCCATGTTCAATCGCTCGCCGCTCGCCCAGAATGCGGTGGCCAATCGCGCCATCCTCGATGTCCTCGAGCCCCTGCTCGGCGAGGACTGCCACATCATCGCCAACACCGCCTGGCGCAACCCCGCCGGCCACCAGGGCGGGCGCTGGCACATCGACGCCGGCCCCCACGTGCCGAGGCCCGAGGGCGTCGCGTGGCCGGACGAGATTCCCTACCCGGTCTTCGCCGTGGGCGTTCACCTGTTCCTGATCGACTGCCCCTCCGAAGCCGGCCCCACTGCCGTCATTCCAGGTTCCCACCGGTCAGGCCGCCTGCCGCCGCGAAATGCGGATGAGCAGGGCATGGAGCTGACCTGGCACGGCCGGGGCGCGGTGAGCCTGCCGGCCAAGGCCGGCGACGCCATCGCCTTCGTCTCCGACATCTGGCACCGCGGCACGCCCGCCCTGCCCGAGCACGGCCGCTTTTTCCTGCAGTGCCACTACGGCCGGCGCGACCTCGCCCAGCGCATCTATCCCACCGATGAGGTGAGCCACGCTTCTGCCGAGGCGGCGGCCCGGGCCGAGACCGAGCGGGAACGACGCCTGATCGGCCTGCATCCGATGTTTTTCTACGACGGCTGAGACGCTTCAGAATCTCAGCGACCGCGCCTCCTTGACGTGCGGCAGGGCGCGGATCCGCCTGATCAGGACGTCATCGGGCGCCTGGTCGACGCCGACGAGCGCGATGGCGTCGTCGCCCGCCGCCACCCGGCCGAGGTTGAAGGTGGCGATGTTGACCCCCGCCTCGCCAAGCAGGGCGCCCAGAGCGCCGATGAAGCCGGGCCTGTCGAGGTTGTTCACATAGAGCATGGCCGGGGCGAAGGCGCTTTCCAGATCCATGCCCTTGACCTCGACGATCCTCGGCGCGCCGGCGACGACCGTACCGGCGAAGGCCCGCCGGCCCATCTCGGTCTGGACCGTGATCCGCATCAGGTTCTCGTAGATCGGCGAGTGGTCCTGACGTGATTCCGAGACGGTGACGCCGCGTTCGCGGGCCACGGCTGGGGCCGAGACCATGTTGATCTCAGCGAGCATCGGCCGAAGGACCCCCGCCAAGGCGGCCGCGGTGAGCGGCTTGACGTTGAGGCCGGCCACCTCGCCCTCGAAAGCCACGTCGACACCCTTGAGACCGACGTCCACCATCTGGCCGGCGAAGGCTCCAAGGCGTTCGGCCAAGGCGATATAGGGCTTGAGCTTGGGCGCCTCGTCGGCGGTCACCGACGGACTGTTGAGAGCGTTGCTGACCGCCCCGGTCAGCAGGAAGTCGCTCATCTGTTCGGCGACCTGCAGGGCGACATTCTCCTGCGCCTCGCTGGTCGAGGCTCCGAGGTGCGGTGTGGCGACGAAGCCTGGCGCGCCGAAGAGGACATTGGCCGTGGCCGGCTCCTCGACGAAGACGTCAAATGCGGCGCCGCCGATGTGGCCCTCGTCCAATCCCTTGCGCAGGGCGACCTCGTCGACGAGGCCGCCGCGGGCGCAGTTGACGATCAGGACCCCCTTCCTGGTCGCCGCCAGGGCCTCGGCCGAGAGGATGTTTCGGGTCTTGTCGGTGAGCGGCGTGTGCAGGCTGATGATGTCGGCACGGGCCAGAAGGTCCGGCAGTTCGACCTTCTCGACCCCGATCTCCACCGCCCGTTCGGGCGAGAGATAGGGATCATAGGCGACGACTTTCATCTTCAGGCCATTGGTCCGATCGGCGACGATCGAGCCGATGTTGCCGGCGCCGATGAGGCCCAGGGTCTTGGCATAGAGTTCGACGCCCATGAACCGGTTCTTCTCCCAGCGGCCGGCCTGGGTGGAGATGTCGGCCGCGGGGAGCTGCCTGGCGAGCGCAAACATCATGGCGATGGCGTGCTCGGCGGTGGTGATCGAATTGCCGAACGGCGTGTTCATCACCACCATGCCGGCGGCGGTGGCGGCGGGGATATCGACATTGTCGACGCCGATCCCGGCCCGGCCGATCACTTTGAGTCGCTTGGCGGCGGCGACAACATCCTTGGTCACCTTGGTCGCCGAGCGGATGGCGAGGCCGTCGTAATCGCCGATGACGGCGATGAGGTCTTCCTTGGAAAGTCCCGTCTTCACGTCGGCGTCGACGCCGCGCTGACGGAAAATCTCGACAGCGGCCGGAGAGAGGGAATCGGAAATGAGGACGCGGGGGGACATGAGTGTTCCTTCGAATGGGTTTGAGTGCGGTCGCAACGGCGACGAGCGCGGCGATCAGGCCGGCAGCAGCTCGGCGGCGGTCTCGGCGAATGCCCAGTCGAGCCAGGGCGTGAGGGCCCCGAGGTCCTCCTGGTCCACGGTCGCGCCGCACCAGATGCGAAGGCCCGGTGGAGCATCGCGATAGCCGCCGATGTCGAAGGCGACGCCCTCCTTTTCGAGCATCTGGGCGACGCGCTTGGCGAAGGCCGCCTGGCCGTCAGCCGAAAGTCCGGTCACTGTCGGATCGACTACCTTCAGGCATACCGAGGTATTGGAGCGGCAAGCCGGGTCCTCGGCCAGAAAATCGACCCAGGCCGTCTTGGCGACCCAGTCCTCGATGGTTTTGAGGTTGCCGTTCGCCCGCGCTTGCAGCTCGGCAAGGCCGCCGATCTGGGAAGCCCAGCGGAGGGCGTCGAGAAAGTCCTCAACGCACAGCATGGAGGGGGTGTTGATGGTCGCGCCCTCGAAGATCTCGGCGTTGAGTTTGCCCGCCTTGGTGAGGCGGAAGAGCTTGGGCACGGGCCACGCCGGCGTGTGGCTCTCCAGCCGCGCTACGGCTCGGGGCGAGAGGATCAGCACCCCGTGCGCCGCCTCTCCGCCCAGCGCCTTCTGCCAGGAGAAGGTGGTCGCATCGAGCTTGGTCCAGGCCAGCGACTGGGCGAAGCATGCGCTGGTGGCGTCGCAGATGGTCAGGCCTGCGCGATCCTTGGCGATGAAATCGCCGTTCGGAACCCGCACGCCGGAGGTCGTTCCGTTCCAGGTAAAGACGAAGTCCGCCTCGCCGCTGACCCTGGAAAGGTCCGGCAGGGCGCCGTAGGGCGCGTCCAGCACCTCCGCGTCGAGTTTCAGCTGTTTGACGACGTCGGTCACCCAGTCCTTGCCGAACGACTCGAAGGCCAGGACCTGCACCTTCCGGGGGCCGAGCAGCGACCACATCGCCGCCTCCACCGCGCCGGTGTCAGAGCCTGGCGTGATGCCGATCAGGTAGTTGGCGGGAACCTGCAGCACCTCGCGGATCTGGTCGATGACCAGTTTCAGGCGCGCCTTGCCCGGGCTCGAGCGGTGCGAGCGACCAAGGATTGCTGAGGAGAGGTTCTCGGGGCTCCAGCCTGGGCGCTTGGCGCAGGGGCCGGAAGAGAAGTTCGGTCGCGCCGGCCGCATGGCCGGCTTGGAGAGGGTCGTCATAGCGATGTCTCCCATCCTTGCAGATGGGCAGCGCCCCGTTGGGAGGGCGTGGCCCGCCGGCCAAAAGCCTGCGTTCGTTCGCACATGCAAGAGCATTCTGCTTCGCGGGCGCGAAATCCCGTGATCGTGGGTCCGGGCGACCCTACAGGACTTCCAGGACCACCTTGCCCTGATGTGGCTGTTCCTCGAGAAACGTATGGGCGCCCGCCGCTTCGGCCAGAGGAAAGACCCGGTCGACCACCGGCTTCACCAGGCCCTTCTCGATCCAGGGCCAGACCACGCGCTCGATCTCGTGGGCAAGGCGCGCCTTCTCGTCCACGGTGCGGGGTCGAAGCGTCGAGCCGCTGATGGTCAGCCGCTTCTGCATCATCTTCTGGATTGGCAGCTCGACGAGGTTTCCGGCCTGGGCGGCGATGTAGACCAACCTGCCGTTGTTGTGCAGGCACTCGAGATTCTTGGCGAAGTAGGCGCCCCCGACCATGTCGAGGATGACATCGACGCCGCCGACATCCTTGACCGCGGCGACGAAATCCGTCGAATCTGCATCAACGGCAAAGTCAGCGCCGAGTTCGAGGGCCTTGCGGGCCTTCTCCTCGCCGCGGGCGGTGGCGATGACCCGCGCTCCGGCCGCCTTGGCCATCTGGATGGCGGTGACGCCGATCCCGGAATTGGCCCCGTGGATCAGAGCCGTCTCGTTTTTCTTCAGGCCGCCCGATTCAAAGAGGTTGGCCCAGACGGTGAACACCGTCTCCGGCAGGCTGGCGGCCTGGGTGTAATCCATGCCGCTCGGCACCGGCAGGGCATGTCGGGCGTCGCAGGCGGCGAACTGGGCGTATCCGCCGCCGGGCAGCAGGGCGCAGACCTTTTCGCCACCTTTCCAGCGACCGGCCGCGTGGACCACCTCGCCGGCCACCTCGAGGCCTAACGTCGAAGGCGCCCCGGGCGGCGGCGGATAGAAGCCCAGGCGCTGAATGAGATCCGGCCGATTCACGCCGGCGGCATGGACCCGGATTAGAATCTGGCGGTTGCGTGGCGACGGCCGCGGTATGGAAACGGTATGCAGGGCCTCGGGCGGCCCGGCGCCATTGGCCACCGTGATCGCGGTCATCATCGGCGCTGACGACATACAGCTCCCCCAAACTTGCGCGGTCGCGCATGTCGCCTCAGATAGCGCTTTCGCCATGGGATTGGCAAAGGAGTCCCGCAAATGTCCGACGAGCCGGCTGAAGTCCGTCGCCAGCGCGGCGCGGCGCTGAAGGAACTCACCGCCGAGGACCTCGAGCTTTGGGGCGCCGAAGAACTGACCGAGCGGATCGAGATTCTGGCCGCCGAAATCGAGCGCGCCCGCGCCCAGATCGCCCGCAAGGACGCATCCCGCGCCGCCGCCGACGCCTTCTTCAAGCGTCACGACTAGAAGACCGATCTTGTCGAAGTTCGATCTCACGACCACCGGCGGCCGCTGGCGTACGACCGCGGACCACCTGTGGAACGATCACGCCTATCTGCGCCTGGCCTTCTCCAACGCCCATTGGATCAGCGACGAGCTGGTGCGCACCAACCAGCCGTGGCCTTTCCAGCTCAAGGCCTGGGCTGAGCGCGGGGTGAGGACCGTCATCAACCTGCGCGGCGGCTTCGAAACCAGCTTCCGGGCCATGGAGGTGGACGCCTGTCGGCGGCTGGGCCTGGAACTGGTGGACTTCGTCATCGCCTCGCGCGACGTGCCGACGAAGGAGAAGGTGCTGGGCGCGCGGGATCTATTCGACAGCCTGCAATATCCGGCCCTGATGCACTGCAAGTCCGGGGCCGACCGGGCTGGGATCATGGCCGTGTTCTACAAGCACTTCCGCGAGGGCCAGCCGATCCGCCAGGCCATCGAGCAGCTTTCGCCGCGCTATCTGCACGTCAAGGCCGGCCTCACCGGCGTGCTGGACTACATCTTCGAGCGCTACCTGATGGAGGGCGAGCCGAAAGGGCTGACGTTCGTAGAGTGGGTGGAAAGCCCGGCATATAACCCGGTGGCGCTCAAGGCGGACTTCAGGGCCTCGTGGTGGGGCACGACGCTGAGCGAGAAGCTGCTGAAGCGGGAATAGGATCGGCGGACGGCTACGCCATTGCCCGTCAGGTCCCTGCGGTCTATGGCCGGCGATCCGCATGATGCCCGACGAGAGATGACCGCACTCCATCCCGAGATCGCGAAGGTGACGGCGCGAATCGCCGCGCGCTCGGCCAAGACCCGCAGCGCCTATCTCGCCTTCATCGAGGCTGAGCGGGCGCGGGGCGGCGACCGACCGATGCTGTCGTGCAGCAACCTCGCCCATGCCTTCGCCGCTTCCGGCGAGGACAAGGCGGCGATCCGCGCCGGCCGGGCGACCAATCTCGGCATTGTCACCGCCTTCAACGACATGCTCTCGGCACACCAGCCGTACGGACGCTATCCCGAGCAGATCAAGCTCTACGCCCGCGAGGTCGGGGCGACCGCCCAGGTGGCCGGCGGCGTGCCGGCCATGTGCGACGGCGTCACCCAGGGCCAGGCGGGCATGGAACTGTCGCTGTTCAGCCGCGACGCCATCGCGATGGCCACAGCGGTGGCCTTGACCCACGCCATGTTCGAAGGCGCGCTGCTGCTGGGCGTTTGCGACAAGATCGTGCCCGGACTTCTGATCGGCGCCCTGCGCTTCGGTCATCTGCCGATGCTGCTGGCGCCGGCTGGACCGATGCCATCGGGCATCGCCAACCGGGAGAAGCAGCGCATCCGTCAGCTTTTCGCCGAGGGTAAGGCGAGCCGCGAGGAGCTGCTCGAGGCCGAGGCGGCCGCGTACCACGGCGCCGGCACCTGCACTTTCTACGGCACGGCCAACTCCAACCAGGTAATGATGGAGGCGATGGGACTGCACGTTCCCGGCGCGGCCTTCGTCAATCCGGGGACCAAACTTCGCCAGGCCCTCACGCGCGCCGCCGTTCATCGCGTGGCCGAGATCGGCTGGAGCGGAAATGACTATCGTCCGATCGGGCGGGTGGTGGACGAAAAGGCGATCGTCAACGCGGCCGTGGCGCTCCTGGCCACCGGCGGCTCGACCAACCACGCCATCCACCTGCCCGCCATCGCCCGCGCGGCCGGTATCGTCATCGACTGGCAGGACCTCGACGCCCTCTCGGCCGTCGCGCCGCTGATCGCGCGGGTCTATCCCAACGGGGCCGGCGACGTGAACGCCTTCGAGGCCGCGGGGGGCACCGGCTTCACTGTCGCCACCCTGCTGGAGGCCGGCCTGCTGCATGCCGATGCCTTGACGGCCGGCGCCAACTCTCTGGCGGATTTCGCGAGGCGGCCGAGCTTGGAGGGCGAAATCCTGGTTTGGAATGACCCGTCGGCCGCCTCGGCCGATCAGGAGATCCTTCGCCCAGTCGCCAATCCCTTCCGGCCGGAAGGCGGAATGAGATTGGTAAGCGGCAACCTCGGGCGGGCGATCTTCAAGACCAGCGCCGTTGACGACAGCCGGTGGACGCTGGAAGCGCCGGCGCAGGTCTTCTCCGACCAGGACGCGGTGGTCGCGGCCTTCAAGGCCGGCGAACTGGACCGCGACGTCGCCGTCGTCGTCCGTTTCCAGGGCCCCCGCGCCAACGGCATGCCAGAACTCCACAAGCTGACCCCCACCTTGGGCGTGCTGCAGGACCGCGGCCACGCCGTTCTGCTGATCACGGACGGGCGGATGTCGGGCGCCTCGGGAAAGGTCCCGGCGGCCATCCACCTCACACCCGAGGCGGTGGACTGCGGACCGATCGCGCGCCTTCGCGATGGCGACGTCGTGCGGCTGTGCGCCCATCGCGGCGAACTGTCCGCCTTGGTTGACGCCGCCGAGTGGTCGGCGCGCGCGCCCGCAGCGGCGCCCGCGTCCGGTCCCGGCTTCGGACGCGAGCTGTTCGCCCTGATGCGCGAGGGCGCCGACAGCGCTGAGCACGGCGCCTCGGCTCTGCTCAACGCGGCCGGACTTTGACCATGGTCAGCCCGGAAGCCGTCATGCATCTCGCGCCGGTGATCCCGGTGCTGACCATCGCGGACGCTGCTCACGCGCGGCCGATTGCTGAGGCGCTTGTCGCCGGCGGTCTCAGGGCTCTCGAAGTGACGTTGCGCACGCCGGCCGCTCTCGAAGCCATGGCCGAAATGGCCAAGGTCGAAGGCGCCGTGGTCGGCGCCGGCACGGTTCTGAACCCGGTCGATCTCGCGGCGAGCCTCGGGGCCGGGGCCAAGTTCGTCGTCAGTCCGGGCCTCACGGACTCGCTGGCGCGCGCCGCGATCGATGCCGGCGTCCCCTTCCTGCCGGGCATCTCCAGCGCCGGTGACATCATGCGCGGCCTCGATCTCGGCCTGACTCACTTCAAGTTTTTTCCGGCCGAGGCAGCCGGCGGCCGCAAAGCCCTGGCGGCGCTATCGGCGCCGTTCGGCCAAGCCCGTTTCTGTCCCACCGGTGGGATCACCCGGGAAACGGCGTCCGAGTGGCTGGCCCTTCCGTCGGTGCTCTGTGTTGGCGGCAGCTGGCTGGTCCCGCCCGGACCGCCGGACGGCGCCGTCATCCGCGCCCTCGCCGTCGTCACGGCGGGACTGAGGCGGACCCTCTCCGGTAGAGAGGCGGACCCTCTCCCGTAGAGTAAGGTTTTAGTTCACCCAGGCGCGCGCGCGCGTGGGGCGGCGCGGGTCATGCCGTGGACGTGGTTGAACCCGGGTGCGGGTGACGAGCGGAAGTGGGCCGTATCCCCTCGGCGGAAACCGCTATTGGGCGAGTTCCGATAGTAAAAAGCGCCGGTCCTCCAGTATCCGTCGTATAGAGGGCCATAATAGCCGTCGTAATAGGCGTCGAATCCCAGGTCGGCAGCCGGTCCATAATAGTCGGCGTCATAACCATAGTCAGGCGCATACTCCGGACCGTAGTAACCGGAACTGTAGTAATCGGGCCCGTAGTAACCTGGACCGTAGTAATCTTCGCATCCTGCCACCAGCGCCGCGCCAGCGCAGGCAATGAGAACATGTTGGAGCTTCATGGCGTTCAAGTCTCCCAAACGCTCCCTCGATTGCTCCAGAAACGCTCGAAGTATGGTAAAGGATGCAGTTGTAGACCGGCTCTGGGTCGGCGGCCGCTCAGCCCCACACGGCGGAGCGGTGGGAGTGTAATGACATCGTCCCGGCGGCTCAGGCGGAGACTCTAGTCGCGATCGGGGGCGCCTGGCGGAAAAAAGGATCGATAGGGCCGCGCCTCGTCGACGGCTCGGGCGAAGGACCGCCTTGCCATGAGGCGAACCCGGTAGGCCGCCAGCGCGGGGAAACGCCCGTCATTCGGATTGACCCAGTCTGCATAGAAGAGCGAGGGCGCCGCCGCACAGTCGGCGAGCGAAAAGTCGCCCGCAGCCCATTCGCGCCCGGCCATGTGCTGGTCCAGCCAGCCATAGGACCTGTCCAGCGCAGCCTTGTTCTCCTCGACCCCGACCGGATCGCGGCGGTCCGCCGGTCGCAGAAAGTCTCCAACGATCCGTTGCACTGGGGTCATGACGTGATTGTCGAAGACCCGGTCGAGCAGCCGCACCTCGAGCGCGGTCGCCGGGTCGTCTGGAATGAGGCGGACGGGGCCGGGATGGTTGAGCTGCAGGTATTCGATGATCGCACTCGATTCCATGACCGGTCGGCCATCATCGAGGAGCAACGGGAATTTCGCCGGCGGCCACAGCCTGGCAAGTTCGGCCCCGTTTTCCGGGTGATCAGGATCGAGCATCCTGTATTCGAACGACGTTTCGTTCTCGTAGAGCGCGATCAGCACCTTCTGGCTGTATGACGAGAAGGGGTGAGAGAAGAGCGCGAGCCTCACGGCCTTAAGTCCGATGCGGGTTGAGGTGATTTCGCCACGTAGACCACGTGCGACCGCAGCGGGTGACCCTCTGGCAGCCGCGGATGTTCGAAGTCTCGTGTCGGATCGCGGCTCATTCCAAGACGCTCCATCACCAACCGTGACCGGCGATTGATTTGGGCGGTGAAGGCGACAATTTCTGGCAGTCCGACACGACCAAAGCCGTCTTCGAGAAGGGCTGTGGCCGCTTCAGTGGCGTAACCTTGACCCCAGGCGTTGCGCGCGAGGCGCCAGCCGATTTCCACAGCGGGCGCGAACGGTATCTCCTCGCCCACGCTCCACAGTCCGCCAGAGCCGAGGAACGCCCCATCGGCCTTCCGTTCGAAAACCAGGATGCCGTACCCACGTCGATCAAATTCGACGTCAAGCTGGCCGATCATCGCTTCGGCCTGCGGCCGAGTCTGCCCGCCGCCTAGCCAGTCGGTGACCTGAGGATCGGCCATCATCGCCGCGTAAGGCTCGAGGTCCGTTGCGCGCCAGCGGTGGAGGATCAGGCGCTCAGTCTCGATCATTCCGGCCGATGCGCCGTCAGGGCGCCGTAGAGGTCAGGCCGGCGGTCGCGGAAGAAGCCCCAAGCGGCGCGATGGGTGTCGAGGAAATCGAGGTCGAAGGTCGCCAGGCCGACCCCTTCCTCATCGGGGGAAAGGTCGGCGATCAGATCCCCGCGATGATCGCAGGCGAAGCTGGAGCCATAGAAGCGCTGTCCGCCCCCCGGATAGCCCGGCCATGGCTCGAAGCCGGTTCGGTTGGCGCCGACCACGGGGATGACATTGGCGACGGCATGCCCCTGCATTGCCCGCCGCCACGGCAGGGCCGTATCGAGGCTGGGATCATGCGGCTCGCTGCCGATGGCGGTGGGATAGAGCAGCGCCTCGGCGCCGGCGAGCGCCATGGACCTTGCGGCCTCAGGATACCACTGGTCCCAGCAGATGCCGACGCCGAGCCGCCCAAAGCGTGTCGGCCAGACCCGGAAGCCGGTATCGCCAGGCCGGAAATAGTACTTTTCCTGATATCCAGGTCCGTCCGGGATATGGCTCTTGCGATAGACGCCCATCAGGCTCCCGTCGGCGTCGGCCATCGCCAAGCTGTTGAAATAGTGCGGCCCTTCGCGCTCGAAGATCGAGATCGGCAGCACCACGCCGAGTTCGGCGGCGAGCGGAGCCAAACGCGTCACGCACGGGTGCTCGCGCCAGGGGTGGGCGGCGGCGAACCAGCGCTCCTCCTGGCGGACGCAAAAATAGGGACCCTGGAACAGCTCTGGCGGCAGGATCACCTGCGCGCCCTGCCCGGCCGCTTCGCGCGCCAGGCGCTCGACCGTCGCCAGATTGGCTTCGAGGTCTTCACAGAACGCAGCCTGAATGACGGCGATCGTCAGTTCGCGAGCCATCACGCCGGTTCCTGCTGGGTGATGCAGTGGAACGAACCGCCGCCGGTGAGGAGGGCGCGGGAATTCAGGGCAAGGATGAGGCGGCCGGGAAACTGGGCCTCCAGCGCTTGCGTCGCCCAGGCGCCGGCCCGGAGGTCGTAGATCGGCGTGATCACCGCCTGGTTGGCGATGACAAAATTCATGTGCGAAGCCGGCTCGACGCGGTGCTCACGACTCATGATCCGCCCCGGTGAGGGAATGCGCGCCACCTCGATCCGTCGCCCGGCGGCATCGGTCATCGTCGATAGGGCTCTAGCGGCTGCGTCGTAGACTGCGGCATTCGGATCGTCCTCACCCAGGCTCAGCGGACAGGCGACGACGCCGGGAGCGACGAAGCGCGCCAGGTTGTCGACATGGCCATCGGTATGGTCGTTCATCAGGCCCTGGTCCAGCCACAGCACCTTGCGCACGCCCAGGGCCTCGCCCAGAGCCTCCTCCGCATCCTCCTGTCGCCAGCCGAGGTTGCGGTTGGGGTTGAGCAGGCACTGGCGGGTGGTGAGGACCGTCCCTTCGCCGTCGTGATCGAGCGCGCCGCCCTCGAGCACGAAGGAAAAGCGTTTGAGCCAGCCGCCGCGGCCGATCGTGTCGGCGACGGCCTCATCGCCCGGCAGGACATATTTGCCGCCCCAGCCGTTGAACGCGAAGGCCGTCGCCTCGCCAGGCCCGGTGAAGATCGGTCCGGTGTCGCGAAGCCAGACATCGCCGAACTCAGCCTCGATGATATCAACGCCGGCGACGCCCTCCAGCCGCGACGCCGCCTCCGCCTTGGCCGCCTGGCCACGGACCATCAGCTTGACGCTTTCGCCGCCAGGGCCAGCCAATCCCCGGACGAATGCCGCCGCCTCTTCTTGCGCCGGCGCGAGGTCCTCCTCCCAAAGCTCCGCGTGGCTCGGGAAACCGACCCACATCGCCCTATGCGGGGACCATTCGGCCGGAACCGGGCCGGACCCGAACGGGTTCAGAGGGCGACCTCGAACGCTGCTTCGGTCCTGGCCTTGACCTCCTCGATAGTGACGTCCGAGGCCAGCTCGATGAGTTTCACACCGCCATGGCGGCGGTCGATCTCGAACACGCCAAGATCGGTGACCAGCAGGTCGACCACCTTGGTTCCGGTGAGCGGCAAGGTGCAGCGGGTAAGCAGCTTGGGCGCGCCGGATTTTTCCACATGGTCCATGACCACCACCACGCGGCGCACCCCGGCGACAAGGTCCATGGCCCCGCCCATGCCCTTGACCATCTTGCCGGGGACCATCCAGTTGGCGAGGTCGCCCTCGCGGGAGACCTGCATGGCGCCCAGGATGGAAAGGGCGATGTGTCCGCCGCGGATCATGCCGAAGCTGTCGGCGCTGGAGAAATAGGACGAGGTCGGCAGCTCTGTGATCGTCTGTTTGCCGGCGTTGATGAGGTCGGCATCCGCCTCGCCTTCAAATGGGAACGGTCCCATGCCGAGCATGCCGTTCTCGCTCTGCAGGGTGACCGACACGCCCTGCGGAATATGGTTGGCCACCAGGGTCGGGATGCCGATGCCGAGATTGACATAGAATCCATCCTGCAATTCCCGTGCGGCGCGGGCGGCCATCTGATCGCGCGTCCAGGCCATGTCAGACGGTCTCCCTCATGGTCGGTCTCTGGCGGGTCGTCATCTGCTCGATCCGCTTTTCGAAGTGCGCCCCCTGGAAGATCCGGTCGACGAAGATGCCGGGGGTATGGATCTCGTCCTTGTCGAGCTCGCCGGGCGCCACCAGTTGCTCGACCTCGGCCACGGTGACCTTGCCGGCTGTGGCCATCATCGGATTGAAGTTCCGCGCCGTCTTCCGATAGACGAGATTGCCCTCGCGATCGCCCTTCCACGCCTTGACGATGGCGAGGTCGGCGGTAAGGCCGCGCTCCATCAGATAGGTCTCGCCGTCAAAGACGCGCACCTCCTTGCCCTCGGCCACCGGCGTGCCGACGCCTGCCTTGGTGAAGAAGGCCGGGATGCCGGCGCCACCGGCGCGGATGCGTTCGGCGAGCGTGCCCTGGGGATTGAATTCCAACTCCAGCTCTCCGGCCAGATAGAGCTCAGCGAACAGCTTGTTCTCACCGACGTACGAGCTGGTCATCTTGCGGATCTGGCCGCCCTCCAGGAGGATTCCGAGGCCGAAGCCGTCGACGCCGCAGTTATTGGAAATCACGCTGAGGTTCTTGACGCCCGCGCCGCGGATGGCGGCGATCAGGTTTTCCGGGATGCCGCAGAGGCCAAAGCCACCAGACATGATGGTCATGCCGTCGAACAGGATTCCGGCAAGCGCGCTTTCGGCGTCATCGCAGACCTTGTTCACCATGGCAGGCTCCGATCCGGTGTTGCAGCGGCGGCCAAGCCATAGGCCGTCTCGCGGATTGATTTCAACCGCGACGCATGGATGAACTCCAGGACAGTTTCAGCCGGCCGTCGGATGTCCGTCACTCAATCACAAACCTCGATCGCGCCGGTCTCTTTCCGCCTGAACGCGGCCGATCCGGCCGCCTTCGCCACGGCGCTTGGGACCAGCTTTGAGCGCCACGGCTTCGCGGTGGTGGCGGACCACGGGATCGGCGAGGACCTGTCGGCCGAGATGCTCCGCGACACCAAGACGTTCTTCGTCCTGCCCGAGGCGACCAAGGCGAGCTACCGGGTCCCGGGCGGCGCCGGCCAGCGCGGCTATACACCGTTTGCGGTCGAGACCGCCAAGGACGCGGCCCATCCGGATCTCAAGGAGTTTTGGCATGTCGGCCGCGAGACGGCTGGGCGGCGCGGGCCGCTGCTCGACAATCTTTGGCCGGCCGAGGTTCCGGCGTTTCGAGGCGACGCCGTCGCCCTCTATGAAGCCTTCGAAGCCCTGGGCGGCGAGATCCTGGTCGCCATCGGCGTCTTTCTCGACCTTGAGCCCGGGTTTCTCGAGGACTCGGTTCGGGGCGGCGATAGCGTGTTGCGCCTGCTGCACTATCCGGCGTCTGACTTCACTGGGCCGGCCGTGCGCGCCGGTCCGCACGAGGACATCAACGCCATCACCCTGCTGCTCGGGGCCGAGGAAGCCGGACTCGAGCTGTTGAATCGCGACGGATCCTGGCTGCCGGTCAATCCGCCGCCCGGCGCGGTGGTGGTCAACATCGGCGATATGCTGGCGAGGCTGACCAACGATGTGCTGCCATCCACGACCCACAAGGTGGTCAATCCGACGCCCGCGCGACGCGGCGTGGCGCGCTATTCGATGCCGTTCTTCCTCCATTTCAGATCAGATTTCCTGATTCAGACTTTGCCCGAGTGCGTGGGCGTGGATCGGCCTGACCGATATCCCGAGCCCATCACCGCCGGCGACTTCCTGAAGCAGAGGCTGCGCCAGATCCGCCTGGCCTAGCGGAGAACGCAGTCGGCGAGGCCACGGCCATCGACCACATTGGCAGGGGCGTCGATGCGGCCGGTCCTCTTGCGCACAAAGGAGCCGGGCGCCTTGGCGCTCCACTTGAGCGGGTCGGGAAGGACAGCAACGAGCCGGGCGGCCTCGGCCGGGGTCAGGTCGGCTGCATCCGTATGGAAGTAGCGCCGCGAGGCGGCTTCCACGCCATAGACGCCAGGCCCCATCTCCACGGTGTTGAGATAGACCTCCATGATCCGCCGCTTGCCCCAAAACTGTTCGATGAGGACAGTGAACCAGGCCTCGACGCCTTTGCGCACCCACGAACGCTCGGGCCACAGGAAGACGTTCTTGGCCGTCTGCTGTGAGATGGTCGAGCCGCCGCGCAGTCGGCCGCGATGACGCTCATCGTGAGCGAGGGCCTTGTCGATAGCCTGCAGGTCGAAGCCATTGTGGCTGCAGAAACGGGCGTCCTCCGAGGCGATAGCGGCGCGAACGACGTCGGGCGAGATCTTCGAGATCGGCCGCCAGCGGTGGTCGATGCCATGGCCCTGCAAGGCCCGCTCGATCATCAGAACGGTGATCGGCGGCGGGATGTAGCGGTAGGCCAGGACCCACACGATCGGAAGGGCGAGCGCGATCAGAACTGCCGCCAGGAAGAGGCCCCGCAGGAATCCTCCGACCGAGCCGCCCGGCGGTCGGCGCTTTGATTTGACTCGCTTGCGCGGTCGCTCCGGTCTGGCCATCGTCCCCACCTGAATCCTGCGGCAAAGGGTTGATGGCGAGGCCGGCCTCGTCAAGCGAAAGGGAAGCGATCAGCATGAACGTGAGCGAAGCGGCGAAACGGCGGATGTCGGTGCGGGCGTTCCGTCCTGAGACGCCTTCCGGCGCGGCGGTGCGGGAGATCCTCGATCTGGCTCACGGCGCCCCTTCGGGCGGGAACCTCCAGCCCTGGCGAGTCTATGCGCTCGCCGGCCAGCCCTTGGCGGAACTGAAGGCTCTCGTCGCCGCCACATCGATGGAAGAACCGGAATACGACGTCTATCCGGCAAACCTCTGGGAGCCGTTCCGCACGCGCAGGTTCCAGTGCGGAGAGGACCTCTACGCCTCCATTGGCATCCCGCGCGAGGACCGGCCTGGAAGGCTGCGCCAACTTGCTCGCAACCTCGACTTCTTCGGCGCGCCCGTCGGCCTCTTCTTCTTCCTCGACCGCAACCTGGGGCCGCCGCAGTGGTCGGACGTCGGCATGTACATGCAGACGGTCATGCTGCTGGCGGTCGAGCGCGGCCTCGACACCTGCGCCCAGGAGTTCTGGGCCCGCTATCCGAAAACGGTGACGAAATTCCTCGGGCTCGCCGACGACCACATGCTGTTTTCCGGGATGGCCATGGGCTGGCGCGATGAGACCGCGCCCATCAACGGCTGGCGCACCCGCCGCGATGCGTTCGAGGCGTGGGCCGAGATGCGCGGCTTCGAGGAGGCCTAGGCAGGTCGCGGATAGTTCAGGGCAGCGAGCAGGGGACTGAGGCCATCGCCGTATCGCCGCCATCGTTCGACGGAGGTCCTGTAGACGGGTCGGCGAACCTGGACGACGCTGGCCGTCTTCACCGCCCGCGTGGACTTATGGAACTCGAGGCAGGTCTCATCCCACGCGAGTCCCACGTGATCCACCAGGCCTCGCGCAGACCCTTCCAGGTCATCGATGACCGACTCATAGTCGACGTTCATCATCACGCCGGGTGGAAGCACCCGTTCCCAGTGCTTCATAAGGTCTTCGTACATGAGGTAGTAACGGCCCAGCTCGCCAAAGTCGTAGCTGTGCGGCATGTCGTCCTTGAACAGCTTGGTGTAGGTCGAAAGGCAGCTGTCGATGGGATTTCGCCGGGTGTGGATGATCCTGGCGTTGGGAAACATCAGCTGGATCAGGCCGACGAAGAAGAAGTTGGTCAACAGCTTGTCGGTGATGCGGTCGGCGTCGCCGGCGTCTCTTTTGAGTTCGGCAAGGTAGCCATTGGTGATTTCCACCCAATGCGCGGGCTCAAGGGCGGCGACCATGCCCGGATACTTCGGGATTGACGGCAGGCGGTCTCGCAGCACGCCAAGCACGCGATTGAGGATCTTCACCTCTCCGGCGCCGAAGGCCTGCGGATGGCTGGAAAGGATCTGTTCGACCAGGGTGCTGCCTGACCTGGGCATGCCGACTATGAACACCGGCGTCTTGGACGGATGGCCGCCCCACGGTCGGTTGGCGAACACCTCGGTGGAAAACGCCGCCTTGATCAGCTCGAAGAAGTTCGCCGTGTCCGCTTCGTCGTATTTCAGCTGGGCGCGGCGCAGCCTGGCGCCGGTCTGATAGGAGCGGAGTGCCTCGGGAAAGTCGGCGGCATCCTCCTGGGCCTTGGCCAGAGTGAAATAGAGCGGAATATATCGTTCAGCCTGCGGATCATCGGCCTTCGTCAGAAGCTCCTGCATCTTGGCGACCAGGTCATGGTCGGCCTCGAACGTCTCCAGGTCATTCAGGTTCGAATAGGCGGGATAGAATTCAGGATTGATTTCAAGGGACTTGCGGATTGCGACGCGGGCCTCGTCCAGACGGCCCATCGACTTGAGCAGCACGCCGCGAAAGCTGTGATACTCGGCGATCTCCGATGATAGTTCGATCGCCTTGTCGATGCAGTCCAAAGCGTCTTGGTGACGATCCAGCTCGTGATGGACTTGTCCGAGTACGTAGTGACTTTCGGCATTGCCCGGATCGATCTCGATCGCCACCCGCGTCGCCTGTCCGGCAACGTCATGAGCGCCGCGCTTCATCTGCACCTTGGCGACATTGAGCAGGGTGGCGACGTTTTTCTCGTCGATCTTCAGCGCGTCGGCCAGCACCCGCAGCGCTTCGTCGGTGCGGTCGCGGTAGAGCAGCAGGATCGAGAGGTTGTTATGGGCCTCGATGTAGTTCGGCTTGAGTGAGATCGCTTTTCGATAGGCATGCTCGGCCGAGTCATAGTCCTCCGCGTCGCGTAGGGCCGTGGCCATGTTGTTGTAGGCTTCCGGATAGGCCCCGCGCTGGGTGACGGCTCTCTGGTAACAGGCGATCGCCTCCTTCGGCCGATCGAGGGCGCGATAGGCGTTGCCGAGATTGTTGTGCGCCTCGGGAAAATTCGGCTGCAGCGCGAGGGCCTTTTCGTATTTTTCGGCGGCCTTATCGAACTCTTTTTCATCGAAGTGGACGATGCCGAGATTGCTGTAGGCCTGGGCGGAGTTGGGGTTGAGCCGGATCGCCGTCTCGAGCGCCACCCTGGCCTCGGCCAGCTTTTCGCGCTGACGCTCGATTTCACCGAGGTTGGCGAAATACCGGGCCTCGTTCGGGCTGAGCTTAATCGCCCGCTTGATGGCGGCGACGCCGTCCTTGGCCTCGCCGCGGGCGTTGAGCACCACGCCCAGCAGATTGTGGGCGTCGGGGTTGTTGGGCCGGCTGTCGAGGATCTGGCGGCACACTGTTTCCGCCTGGTCCAGACGTCCGGCCGTGTAGAGCTTTCCGGCCGCCTCCAGGGCTTTTGGCACCGGAACGGCCACCTTGCCGGGTGGAGGCACGCCGCCGGGCTGAGCAGGCGAACCCGATTGTTGCGACATGCGCGTCTTGGTCTCCAACTGGCGGGCGCGACGCCCCGCGAACCCTGATCGTCTAGAACCTTCCTCGGTTTCCGTCATTCGCGCAAATCGATGGCGCCGAAAAAGAAACGCGGGCCGGACGAGGTCCGGCCCGCGTTGATAGTTTACCCGGTGCGATGATCAGAAAACGATATGGATCGTCGAGCGGCGGTTCAGGGGCTCCTTGGTCCCATCCGGCGTGGCCACCGCGAGATCGGTCTTGCCGACCCAGCTGACATCCATGCTCGCGGCCGGCACACCCAGGGCGACCATGCCGTCG
>DASXCH010000160.1:0-25376 GCA_036491275.1 Caulobacteraceae bacterium | reverse complement strand
ACTCGGCAACTGACGTCGACAGAGCCATGCTGATTGTAGGCTTTAGTAAAAGATAGATCTCGTCTTCGTCATGATTTATTCCGTCCGCAGCCGGGCCGGTCTGACTCAGGGTGGTGGTGGTCGACTTCTTGATCTCGAGGGACTGGCCGTCGGTCGTGTCTACGGAGCTGTCCCAGGAGACCCCGGCACCGCCGCCGTTGCCGAGTATCCCGCCTGAGGCCTCAATCGAAACGGACACCCCCGACTTGAACGATTCGCTCGACGAAGTCAGTGTCCCGGCGGTGCTGCCCGATAGGTAGGTAACCGAACTCGTGCTGTGGCCGCCGCCTGTTCCCGGTGGGGCGTATATTACGGTCAGGACCATGTAGTTTGGAATCACTGTCCCGGTTTGGAGCGCCGCGCCCGTCGCGGTCCACTTCAGGTTCGAAGTGAGATGCGTTCCAGATCGATTGCCAGACTGCGGAAGCTGCCAGTCAAAGCCTGTCCGTGTGACGTTCGTCGCACCCAGAGAGACCTGATGTGTGTGAAATTTGCCGCCGTAGTGGGCTGCGACGCCGTAGGTGGCCGAGACATTCGGCACCCCGCCGAGCTCCTGTGAGAACTTGACATGCACGGGCGGATAGTTGCCCTGACCGTCGTCCGTTGCGGTCGAGGTTCCACTCTGCGTGATGGTCGTGTCCGCAGGCGTTTGCGCTCCTGCGGGCTCACCGATTGTGAGAACGGCGGCGGCTATTGCGAGGAAAATCCCGCTTCGAGCAGTTGACGCTTTGGAGGCATGCATGTTCCCCCCTCCCCCTGACGGGTGCGGACCAGCACCCGTCAGAAGAGACCAGGCACCGGCGGTTGTCAATTGGCCGACTGCCAGCCGCCGCCGGCACCCGCATGAACTTCGCTCGTCCCTGCCCCTGACCTATCGGCACGGCCGCGTCTCGACCAAGCGCCATCCTGCACGCAGCTGGCTTGACCGCCGATGAGCACCACAGCTTTCCGAGCCTCCACCATCGCCAATCACATTGATAATCGGCGTGAAGGCCCTCCGCGCGTTGTGTAGCTTCGCGACCCCGTTTCCGTAGCCGGGACCCAGGTGCAACAGAGTGCATGCCGGCGCGTCGGCGATGTTCTTCGATGCCGACGGCGAGTTGCTGATCGTCCCCCAGGACGGAGCCCTGCGTCTTCGCACCGAGCTAGAGGTGCTGCTCGTTGGCCCCGGCGAGATCGCCGTCGTGCCGCGCGGCGTGCGGTTCGCCGTCGATCTGCCGGACGGCCAGGCCCGCGGCTATGTCTGCGAGAACTATGGCGCGCCGTTCCGCCTGCCGGAGTTGAGGCCTATCGGTTCCAACGGCCTAGCCAGTCAGCGCGAACTTCCTCAGCCCCGTCGCCGCGTCCGAGGAAGTCGAGCAGCCAAACCAGCTGGTTCAGAAGTTCCAGGGCGGGCTTTGGGAGACCACCCTGCCCTGGTCGCCGCTGGATGTGGTGGCTTGGCACGGCAATCTGGGACCCAACAAATACGACCTAGGGAGGCGGCGACTGCGAAGCAGAGGCGCGAAGCAGCTAACCCAGGAGGGCGCTACTTCGGCGCCCAGGCCGCGAGAAGTGTCCGCAGCGAGGCCACCAGCGCCAGGGGCTGGTCGACCATGATGTGATGCGCGCTGTCGGGAATGACGATTTCCGGCACATTGGCCGGAATGCGCCGGCGCGATTCCTCGGTCATCGAATGGCGGCGGATGATCTCCGAGTTGTCGCCGACGATGTGGACCAGGGGCGTGACCACCCCCTCGGCATTGGTTTCGGCCATGCCGCGGCGGTCGAGCTTGGCCCACAGGCCGGGGTCGAACCGCCACGTCCAGCCCTCACCGCCCTCCGGCAATCCGACGGTCTTGAGCGAATGGCGGGCGATGAAGTCGGCGATGAAGAGGTTGCCCGGAACCTGCGGCGGCATGAAGCGGAAGCGGGCCAGCGCAGCTTCGAGGTTGGGATAGACGCGGTTGCGGCCGGTGCGCTGGGACAGCCGATGCCAGGGGCCGGGATCTTCGCCCCGAGCGACGGCCTCGGCCCGCATGCGCTCGAATTCCTCCGGCGTCGGCGGCCCGCCAAAGCCGGTGTCGACCAGGATGCAGGCGCTCATCCGCTCCGGATACTGCCCGGCCGAATAAAGCGCCTGGCCGCCGCCGAAGCTGTGCCCGACGTAGATCGGCTTCACCGGCGCCTCATAGAGCCCGGCCGCCTTCGCCGCCTCGTGGATCTCGTCGGCGTAGGTCTCGAAGCTGTAGGCCTCGCGCCAGTCCGACGCCCCCATGCCTGAGAGCGACAGGGCCGCGACGCGATGGGTTTCGGCGAAGAACGGGGCGATGAAGCTCCACCAGTCGGCGTGGGCGCTGTTGCCATGGATGAAGATCAGGCCGGGAGCGCCGATCTTGCCCCAGACCAGAAGCTCGATATGGGCGCCCTTGACCAGGATCGAGGAGCGCTCGGGCTCGTCGGCCAGGGCGTCGTCGAACCAGCCGGGCGCCGGCGGCTGGGCGCCCTTGAACGGGGCCAGAGGCGAGGCGATCTCCGGCGGCATGTCCGGCGCCAGGCGGACCGGCTGGTCCTCGTCGGCGCGCAAGAGGGCGTCCGCAGTCCGATCGTCAGCCATCCACGCCTCCAGCACTCAGGTCTGATACGTTGATGAACAAGCGTTTGAATTTTGGCAATCCCCTAGGCCGCGGCGGGGCTTTGGTGGTCGGACGGGGAAATGCTCGGAGCGCCGGCGTCCCGCCGGCAACCGTCCTGGCCGGCGCGACGCCCTAGCTGATCTGCGCCTGGATCGGCCTGGGCGCATGGCGCTCGACGCTCACGTCGCTCCACGCCTCGCGGTGGAAGCGGCCGTCGTCGTCGATGTAGAACGGCCCGCCGACGATGGCGAAGGCGGCGACGAAGCAGATCACCGCGACCACCAGCCCGACCCCGGCCAGCACGAAAAGCGTACGGATCATCAGATTGCCCCTTGCGGCTCGAGGGCCGGCTTCAGCAGGCGCATGTGCAGGCGCCCGTACCAAACCATGACGTTGATGAAGGCGATGGTGACCAGCGTCGTGGCCGCCCCGGTGAAGACGCCCGCGGCCATCAGTCCAAGACCGGTGAGGATCAGGGCGGCGATCGGCGCGCCGAACACCCAGAACGGGCCCGCCACCATGACGAAGGCGCCGACGCCGAACAGGGCGATGGCCACGCAATAGAAGGCGAACAGCGTGCCGACGATCGCCATCAGGATCGGCAGCAGGAAGATCAGGTCCAGAGCGCCCAAGCCCAGCACGGCGAAGATGGCGCCGGCGGCGGCCGAGGCGTTGCGCTCGGTCTCCCAGCGCTTGAGGCCGGCCTCGGCGCGGATTTCGCGGGCGTGACGCTCGGGATCGCCGAGGGCGTCGGCCACCTCGATCTCGCTGCGGCCGGCGGCGATGCCTTCGTTGAAATGGCCGTCGTAGTCGGCGGCGATCTCGTCGATGGTCTTTTGCGGCAGGCCGATGAGGCCATTGCGCAGGCGATTCATGAACTGCAGACGGGTCACGACGCGCCTCCAAGGATCTCGTTCACGGCCGCCGAGAACTGCGACCATTCGGTCTTCTGGGCCGCGAAGCTGGCCGCGCCGGACGGCGTCAGCCGATAATATTTGCGGGACGGGCCGGACGGGCTTTCGACCAGATAGGTCTCCACCAGGCCGTCGGCCTGCATGCGCCGCATCAGCGGATAGATGGTGCCTTCCCCCATGCCGATCCCCTTGGCCAGACGGCTGGCGATCTCATAGCCGTAGGCGTCGCCCCGGGAGAGGAGCGCGAGCACACAGAGCTCCAACACCCCCTTCTTCAGCTGAACCTGGACGGCTTCGACCACCGGCGTCTCCTTCGCGGACCTGTCTATAACTAGGTACCGTGCGACGCAAGGTAGCTGATGATGAATTATAGTTTAGGCAGCGGGCCATCCGTCGTTCCGTCTCCGCAACGCTGAGTTGACGAGGGGTGACTAATGCCGCGCTGCCCGACCCCCTATCTAGCGGCGGTAAGCCGCGGGTTCTCCGCGCATAACCAAGGAGACTCGTGTGAAATCCCTCGTCGAGATCCTGCCCCCTCTTGGCGACCACTGGGTAGGCGATGGCCTGCCCGTGCGGACCCTGTTCTTCTATGAAAACCTGGGCGCGGCGCTCAGTCCGTTCCTGCTGCTGGACTACGCCCGTCCCCACAACTTCGAGCCGGCCCAGCATCCGCGCGGCGTGGGGCCCCACCCGCACCGCGGCTTCGAGACCGTCACTCTCGTCTACGACGGTGAGATCGCGCACCGCGATTCCACCGGCCAGGGCGGCGTGATCGGCCGGGGCGACGTGCAGTGGATGACCGCCGGCGCCGGAATCGTGCACCAGGAGTTCCATTCCGAGGCCTTCACCCGCACCGGCGGCGCCCTGCAGATGGCTCAGCTGTGGGTCAATTTGCCCGCCAAGAACAAGATGGCGCCGCCCGCCTACCAGGCCATCACGGCCGCCGACATCCCGAGCGTCGAGACGGCCGCCCGCCGCGTCCGGGTGATCGCCGGCGACTTCGCCGGCTGCAAGGGCCCGGCGAAGACCTTCACGCCCATCAATGTCTGGGACGTGACGCTTACCGGCATCGCCCCGACCGAGCTGCCGGCGCCGGACGGCCACACCACCATCCTGGTGGTCCTGTCCGGAACCGTGTCTCTCGACGGCCGCAGCCTCGGCGTCGGCGAAGCGGCGATGATGAGTCGCGATGGCTCGGGTCTCGTGCTCAGTTCCGAGGGCGAGGCGCGCCTTCTCGTGCTCACGGGCGAGCCGATCGACGAGCCGATCGTCGGCCGCGGGCCGTTCGTCATGAACAGCGAGGCCGAGATCCGCGAGGCCTACTTCGACTATAGCCACGGACGTTTCGGCGCGGCGGTTCCCGAGCCCGTATGAGCGCGTAGCGCCCCTGGCGACAAGGTTGCGCCGCGGCCTATAATCGTCGGTCGCAACGGAGCTTCTGATGCCGGGCGCCCGCAACTGGCTCATCGACCACACCGGCATCGGCGTGTCTGACATCCACAAGTCTGCGAGGTTTTATGAGGCCGCGTTGGCGCCATTGGGCGTCGGCCTGGTCATGCGCATCACCCGCGATTTCAAACGCACTGACGACGCGAGCGGCGATCTCGGCGGGGTGGCCTTGGGGATCGACTATCCGATGTTCTGGATCGATGCCTTCCACCCGCACGGCGTAAAGCAGCACACAGCCTTTCGGGCGACGAGCCGGGCGCAGGTCGAGGCGTTTCATGCGGCGGCGATCGCGGCGGGTGGGACGGACAACGGCGCGCCGGGCCTCAGAACCGGCTATGCGCCCGGCTACTATGCCGCCTTCGTCCTCGATCCGGACGGCAATAATATCGAGGCCGTGATCCGCGAGGACTAGGCGTTCAGCGCGGCGTTCAGTCAGGCCGGATCGGCGCGACGTTCGGCGTTGGCTTGAACGATCTCGCCATGGCGGCGGCGGTGGATGCGGCACGCCGTCAGCATCACGAACGCGCCGGAATGCTGGCCGGTGATCGCTGGGCCGTCGCTCAAAGCCGCTCGGCATATCGGGACACCCAGGTCGCGCCCCTGCTGAAAGCCATTGGCCCCCGCAAAGTGCAATTGACTTGCTCTCGAAATGTTCTTATTTTGTTCTCTTCACTTTGGAGAAAGATCATGACCGACATCGATGAAGCGCAATCAGAGACCGGCCGCCAACCCAACGGCCAGTTCGGGCCGGGCAATCGCGGCAAGCCGAAAGGCGCAACGAGCCTCTCGTCGCGGGCTGCAATGGGATTGTTCCTCAATGACTTCGAGGCCAATCGGCACGAGTTCCTGAAGCGCCTGCGCGACCAGTTCCCGCTGGAGTACTTCCGCATGCTTTCGCGGATCATCCCGATGGAGCCGGAGCCGGACATGTTGTCGCCCGACAGGCGATCCTTCAGCGGCTGGACGCACGAAGAGTCCGCCCAGGCTTGCCGCGAGGCCGCGCGCGTCCTTCAGGGCGAGAAGGACCCTAAGGAGGCGCTCGACTGGCTCGAGCTCATCCTGGATCAGTATCCGTACAGCCGGGAGCGACCGTAATTACGGTCGAATACGGTCTCCGCGACCGTATTTGCGGTGTGTCAGGCTTCCGCCAGCCCCGCCGCCGCCAAAGCCTCGGCCTGGCGTGCGGCGAGGCCTTCTTCGGAGAAGCCCTCCAGCGAGGCCTCGAACAGCCGACGCCAGTTGAGCTCGGCGCCCAGGTGCAGGAAGGCGGCGCCGAGGCCGATCGCCGCCCGGTCCATGAACACGAATTCGCGCGGGATGGTCACCGGCCCCTTCTCGTCCAGGGCCTTCTTGACCTGGAAAGCCTCGCGCCGGCCGTAGGCGCCCGGGCTGACGCCGTCGGCGACGCTACGCACCCGATCGTCCAGCAGCGGGGCGAAGATGAAGCGCGCCCAGATGCCGAGCACGTCCATGAGGTCGCTGGTGAGGTCCTTGAAGCCCCAGGCGCGATAAGCCTCGGCTTCGGCCTCGCGGTCGCCCGTCACCAGGGCGCGGAAGAGGTGCGCGACGCCGCCGACGAAGCTCGGCGGAAAGACTCGGATGCAGCCGAAGTCCAGGAGGTTCAGCCGCCCGGCGCCCTCGGTGAAGCTGTAGTTGCCCAGGTGCGGATCGCCGTGGATCACGCCGACGTGGGTGAGCGGCGTCCACCAGGCTTCGAAGAGCAGGCGGGCGACGCGGTTCCTCACCTCCAGAGACGTGTCCTTGAACGACATGAGGTGCTCCCCGGCCAGCCAGTCCATGGTCAGCAGGCGGCCGGTCGAAAGCTCGGCGTCCGGCGCCGGCACGGCGATTTCGTCACGCTCGGCAAAGAAGGCGTGGTAGAGCCGCATGGCCCGCGCCTCGTGGTCGTAATCCAGCTCCTCGCGCAGGCGCTCGCCGATCTCCACCACCACCTGGCTGGTGTCCAATGCGGCGTTCATCCGCCGGGCGAGACCCATCAGCACGCGCAGCTGCGCCAGGTCGCTCTCGATGGCGCTCTGCATCTCCGGATACTGCAGCTTGACCGCCAGCAGACGGCCGTCATGCGCCGTGGCGCGGTGAACCTGGCCGAGGGATGCGGCGGCGGCCGGGGTGAGGTCAAAGTCGGCGAAGCGGGCGCGCCAGTCGGGGCCGAGTTCGGCGGCCATCCGCCGGCGCACGAACGAGGCCCCCATCGGCGGGGCGTTCTGCTGCAGCTCGGCGAGTTCACTGGCGAACTCCGCCGGCAGCAGGTCCGGCACGGTGGCAAACATCTGCGCCACCTTCATCAGCGGGCCCTTCAGATGGCCGAGGGCCTCCTTGAGCGCCCGGGCGTTGCGGGCGTCGGCGTCACCGGGCGCCAGCAGGGCGGTGGCTCCGAAGCTGGCGGCCGCGCCGGAAAGCCCCGCGCCGACCCTGGCGAGACGGGACACCCGGCCCGAGAGCCGGTTCCGCTCCGGATCGCGCGGGCTCAAACCAGGGCCTCGAATTCATCGACCAGGCGCGCCAGGCGATCGCAGCCGGCGTCCCAGAAGGTCCGCTCGCGCGGATCGAGACCGAAGGGCGCCAGGGCCTCGACGCAGGTGCGCGTGCCGCCGGCCGCCAGGAGCTGTTCGTACCTTGGCGCGAAGCCGGCCGGGTCGGCGGCCCTGGCCGCCATCAGGGCTTCGACCAGCAGGTTCCCGAAGGCGTAGGCGTAGACGTAGAAGGGCGTGTGCACGAAGTGGCTGACGTAGGCCCAATAGTGCTGGTAGCCGGCATTGAGCCGCACCGCAGGGCCGAGGCTCTCGCCCATCACCTCCAGCCAGATCGCGCCGATCGTCTCGGGCGAGACCTCGCCGGCCCGCCGCTGCGCATGGAAGCGGGTCTCGAAACGGTGGAAGGCGATCTGGCGAACCACCGAATTGAGGGCGTCCTCGATGCGGCCGGCCAGCAGGTCGCGCCGCTCCGCGCCGGTGGCCTCGGCAAGCAGCCGCTCGAAGACCAGGCCTTCGCCGAAGATCGAGGCGGTCTCGGCCAGCGTCAGGGGCGTGTCGGCCAGCAGGGTGCCGTTGGGCGCGGCCAGGGTCTGATGGACGGCGTGGCCCAGCTCGTGGGCCAGGGTCAGGACATCGCCGCGCTCGCCCATGTAGTTGAGGAAGACGTAGGGGTGACGATCGGCGGTCACCGGGTGCGAATAGGCGCCGGACTGCTTGCCCGTGCGCGGCTCGGCGTCGGTCCATGGGGCGGCCAGGAAGCGCTCGGCGGCGCCCGCGAAGGCCGGCGAGAGGCCGCCGAACGCCTCCAGCGCGCGGGCTTTGGCCTCGCTCCAGCAATAGGTTCGCGGCGGCGCTTCGGTGAGCGGGGCGCTGCGATCCCAGTAGTTGAGCGTTCGCCGGCCCATGGCCTTGGCCTTGAGGCGGTAGTAGCGCCAGCTCAGCCTTTCGTAAGACGCGACCACCGCGGCCTCCAGGGCTGCGACGGCCTCGGCGGGGACCTCGTTGGCCAGGTGCCGGGGCGCGGCGGGATCGGCGAACCGCCGCCAGCGGTCCTCGACCTGCTTCTCGGCGGCGAGAGTGTTGTAGATGAGGGCCAGGGTCTCCTCGCGCTCGGCCAGGGCCTGGCCCAGGCCCTGGGCTGCCGCCTTGCGGCGGGCGGCCGAGGGGTCGCTGAAGCGGTTGAGCGCCTCGGCGAGCGTCAGGCGCTCGCGGCCGACCCGGGCGACGAGCCGGCCCAGGATGTCGTCGCACAGGCGCGTCCAATTGGCCACCGAGGGCGCGCGATCGACGACCATGCGCTCGAGGTCGGGCGTCAGCTCATGCGGGCGCGACAGGCGCACACGGCGAAGCCACGGGGCCCAGCGCGCGGCGCCCGGATGGGCGGCGAGGGCGGCGGCGATCTCGCCGTCTTCGAGCTGGTTGAGCTCGAGGGAGAAGAACAGGGTCATGGCGTCGTTGGCCGAGAGGCGGGAACGGACGTCGGCCTCGAACCTGGCCCAGGCCGGGTCCTCGTGGTCGGTGGAGGCTGCGAGCGAGGCGAAGGCGGCGACGCCCCAGGCCTTGTCGACGCCCCGCTCATAGAGGCCAATCCCGCGGTCGATGAGGGCGCCGAGTTTCGCCGGCTCGCCGCGAGCAGCGGTGAAGGCGCCTTCCAGGCCGGCAAGCTCGTCGGCCAACGCCGCTGCGGCGGCGAGGTCGGCTTCGATCCTGGGATCGTTGCGACCGGCATAGAGATCGTCCAGGCGCCAGCGCGGCGGAGTCTCTTGGCGATCGATGACGGCGTCCATGGCTTCCGATTTAGGGGCTTTGCGGCCCCGCCGCACCGCCTGAATTCACGCCGGCTTGGCGGATCGGCCGAACAGGGTCGGCCAGCGGGCCCAGCCGACCGCCAGCGCCGCCAGGGCCAGGAGGGCGGCCGCGAGGCCGAGGCCCAAGCCCGGCGGGGCGTAGCGGATGGTGAGATCGCCGAGATCCGGGCCGTCCGGCAGGGCGACGGTCATCAGCGGCGTGGCGGTGAGGTTGAGCCGCAGCGGCTTGCCGTTGAAGGCGAGGCTGTAGCCGGGGACGGCCAGCCGGTCGAAGACTAGGCGATCGCCGTGGCCGGCGCGGGCGGTGACCTTCAGGGTCTCGGACTCCGCAGCCCCGGGACCGTTGGACCCGACAATGAGGCCCGGACTGGCCCAGGCGATCGAACCCGGCCCGCGCGCCGCCGGCCCGGTCCGCTGGAGGGTGAGGGTGTAGGGCCGCTCAGTCGCCACGCGCCAGCCCGGTCCGGCCTGGGCAGCGATGCGCGCCGGCCGGTCGCCGATGCGCGGGATCACCACCCGGTCGACGCGGAGCAGGTCAGCCCAGGTCGTCTGGCCATAGCCCGACGGCGCGAACAGGTGGCCGTCGCCTTCGCTGAGCGGCGTTCCCCAGAGCTGCAGCCAGAAGAGCCTGGAGAAGGCCTGGTGACCGACCGGCGAATAGCCGAACGGATTGGCGCCGCCGTGGGCCAGGGCCATGGCCGAGGTCTCGATCTCCGGCGCCTGCCAGATCTTCGCCTCGTCGATGTCTCCCAGGAACACGCTGGCGGAGGTCGGAATGGCCGTCAGGTCCGAGATGGCGCTCGCCGCGGTCGGCGGGCGCCGGTCGAGCTGGTTGTGGTTGGTTCGGATCGCCAGGTGCGTGGCGGCGGCGAAGAGCACGACGCCGGCGATCCCGACGGCGGCGTAGCCATGGCTCCAGCGGCGATGCAGCATCCCGCCGATTATCGCCAGGGCGCAGATGGCCAGCGCCGCGGCAAAGGCGGCCAGGCGCATCTCCGGCTGGACCTGCAGCGAGGCCAGCCAGCCGAAGTAGGCGATGCCGACGACGCCCCAGATCCGTGGCCGGCTCATGGCGGCGAAGCCGGCCTTGGAGGCGACGAGAGCGAAGGCGGCCAGCAGCGCCAGGTGCAGCGGCGCCAGATTCCAGATCGGGTAGCGGATCGAGAAGATCTGCTCCGGACCCTGGGTGGCGATGGCGAACACCGCGGCCATGGCGATGAGGGCGATGAGGGTCGGCGATGGCCGCCCGAGCTTCTTCCAGTCGATCAGGGGCAGCAGCGGAAGCAGGAACCAGCCGGCGAAATAGATCGGCGCGGAAAGCTTCGCCGGCCCGTCGAAGCCGACGATATGGCCGGTGTGGAAGGGGCTCGAGGGCGCCAGGACGCCATAGAGGTCGACGGCGAGCTGGCCGGCGTTGTTGAGGCCGCCGTTGCGGATGGCGACGGCGCCCATGGCCAGCACCGGCAGCACCGCGGCCAGGGCCAGCAACACGCCCAAAGCCGCCGAGACCAGCGGCGCGATGGCTTGCCGGACGCCCTCCATCCGCCAGCGGACGAGGGCGATCACCGCCGTCGCCATGCCGAGCATCACCACCGTGTGGTAGCAGCCGGAGGTGACCGTCAGGGCGGTCGCCAGGGCGCCGCCGACCCAGGCCCAGCGGCTCTCGTGCGCCCTGATGATCCCGGCGAGCGCCCAGGTCATCCAGGCGATGGAAACCAGGCCCGTGATCCAGCTCTCCGCCAGCCAGTAATAGAGGAAGTTGTTGGCGACGAAGGCGACGCCCGCGAGCGCGGCGAACGGCCGCCTGGCGCCGCAGGCTCTTGCGAAGGCGTAGGCGCCCGCGCCCAGCACGGCGTAATGCAGGCTGGCGACCATGGCCTCCGCGCTCGCCTGATCGGCGAACTGCGAAGCGGTCCAGCAGGCGAAGAGGGAGAAGGGGTTGTAGAGGGCGTACTGGTATTCGTTGGCCAGGGCCCCGCCGTTCAGTATCTGCAGGGTCAGGGCCGGCCAGTGGCCATGGCCCAGAGCGCGGCCGATGGCCATGAAGATCGGTGCGAAGGCTTCCTGGCTGTCGTCGTTGAAGAAGGCCCGGTGGTTGAGGGCGTAAAGCGCCCAGGCATAGAGCCCGCCGAACGCCGCGCAGGCGCCGCCCCAGGGAAGCTCGCCGATCCGGCCGGCCCCGGGCGTTCCCCCCGCCCCGCTCATCGGTTGTCCGGTTTGGGCTTACGCCCGAATGGCTTTCTTGGGGGCATTCTCTGGAGCGCCCTGGGGGGCTTGCCCTGGGCCTTGGCGGCGATTTCCTTGAGCTTGACGCCCTGGCGGCCGGAAAGGGCGTGGCCGGGCTCACCCTTTTCGGGGTCGGCGAAGGCCCGGCCGAAGGTCTCCACCCTCTGCTCGACAGAGCCCAGGAACTCGCCTTCCCAGTCCGTAAGGTCGACGCCACTTCGAACCGCCGCCCGCCGCGCCCGGCGAAGGGCGTTGAGCGCGGACCGCTTGGCCTGCGCTCTTGGATCGGTCGGCGTTCGCTTCACAGGCCTCCGATGGCCGCGATGTAGAGGTCGACGAGCGCCGCCTCTTCCTGGCGCTTGGCGCTGTCCTGGCCGCGGAGGCGAACCACCTTGCGCAGGATCTTGGTGTCGAAGCCCTCGCCCTTGGCCTCGGCATAGACCTCTCTCAGGTCCGCGCCGACCGCCTTGCGGTCCTCCTCCAGCCGCTCGATGCGCTCGATCAGGCTCTTCAGCTTGCCCTGCGCCGTGGCGCTCATCGTCTCGAAACCGGAGGCGTCGTCGGGCATTGTCAAGGTCGCTCACATTGAAAGGGCCAAGGTGCGACCCTAGAGTCTGTGGGCGTGGAAGTCATGGCGTGCGGGGCCTTGTCCACAAGGACTTGCAACGGGGGTTGAAGGAGAGCGGGCATGGACATGGCGCCCAAGGCGGTCACCCAGACCGAAGCCGAGGAAGCAATCCGCACCCTGATCCGCTGGGCCGGCGACGATCCCGACCGCGAGGGCCTGCAGGAAACGCCATCTCGCGTGGCCAAGTCCTATGCCGAACTCTTCGCGGGCTACGAGAGCAATCCGCGCGACTATCTCGAGCGCACCTTCGAGGAGGTCGGCGGCTACGACGAGCTGGTGGTGCTGCGCGACATCCCGGTGGTGAGCTTCTGCGAGCACCACATGCTGCCGATCCTCGGCCACGCCCATGTCGGCTACCTGCCGACCAATCGAGTCGTCGGCATCTCCAAGCTGGCCCGCGTCGTCCATGGCTTCGCCCGCCGGCTGCAGATTCAGGAGAAACT
Organism: Caulobacteraceae bacterium; assembly: GCA_036491275.1. Lineage (GTDB taxonomy): Bacteria > Pseudomonadota > Alphaproteobacteria > Caulobacterales > Caulobacteraceae > Acaudatibacter. Next base: position 12,759 of record DASXCH010000160.1, on the reverse strand, counting down.
GACCGCCGAGATCGCCCACGCCATCGACGAGATCCTCGAGCCCAAGGGCGTCGGCGTGGTGATCGAGGCCGAACACAGCTGCATGTCGCTGCGCGGGGTCAACACGACCGGCTCTCATATGATCACCAGCCACCTGACCGGGGCTATCCGCGACGACGCCCGGACGCGTCAGGAGTTCCTCAGGCTGACGCGGGCCGCCTGATCGTCCCGCGGCTCTCAGGAGCCCAGGAAACTCGCCACTCTGCTGATGGTCGTACCCATCCTGCCGCCCAGGACATGCAGGATGATGAGCGTGCAACCGCCGAGCACCGCCAGGGTGAGGGCGTATTCGGCGGCGGAAGCTGCGTCTTCGTTGATCAGATAGGCGGCCAGGGCGCGCGCCCACGGCCGAATGACTGGATCCATATCCTGGCTCGACTGGCCGCCACCACCGGCGACGAACCCCGCCCGTCAATCCCTCATTTAGGAATGGGTTGCCGTCTCAGCCCTGCGTCATTTCGCCCCGGCCGAGGACTCTACCCGGTAGATCTTGAGCGCGCCCGTGGGGGCCGAGACCTGCCTCAGCCAGGTCGGGACCTTGTCATGCCGCAGATCGTCGCCGAGGCTGCCCTTGGGGGCGCCCAGCGGATAGGGCGGGCAGTCGACGATGTAGGCCGCGTGGAAGCCGCGGGCGAGCTTTTCCGCCTGTGCCTGCGGCAAGGCGAATGTCTCGTGCGCCTCCAGGATCGCCGGCCAGACGCGATGGTAGGGCGCGGCCAGCGCCGTGTCGTGCGTGTAGACGAGGATGAAGGGGCCAAGGTCCTGCGGTGCAATGACCTCGCCGGGCGGCAGGGCGGCCAGCGGCTTGTAGGCGCCGGCGGCGAAGCAGCGTGGTCCGGCGTTGGTGTAGTGGGTGCGAAAGTGGGGATGGGCGGCGAGCTTGAGGCTGGCGGCGTACCAGATGTTGGTGGCGGCGTCGGCGGCCATGCCGATGGCCACCGGCGAGATGGCCAGCGCCGCCAACACCGTCGGCAGCATCAGCTCGGCCAGGTAGCGGCGGGCGAGAAAGCTGTAGGCGGCGGCCAGAACCGGCACGCCCAGCCAGTAGACGTAGTCCTGCATGCGCCAGGCGAACCAGGCGACGAGGCCCGAGAGAAGGACGCCGGCAAGGGCGAGGAGGGCGGAGGTCGCCGGCCGCCGCCGCTGCCGGGCGACGAGGTAGACCGCCGCCGCCGCCGCCAGGACGCCAATGGCCAGGGCGGCGATGGCCGCCGCCTGGCTCATCTTGATCATCACCGGCAGCGGCTGGATCTCCTGGATCCGGTCGAGCCAGAACCATTTGACGTAGGGGTCCATGCCGACGAACGGCCCGTGCAGGCAGGCCGGGTCGGCGGCAACGAAAGCCGCCAGAGCCGCGGCACCGCTGATGGCCACCGCCAGGCATCTGACCCACCAGGGCGATGTCCTGGCGATCCAGGCCGACACCGCGAGCCCGAGGCCGGCCACGGCCAGACCGACCGCCAGATTGGCGCCCATGACATCGCAGACCGGCAGCGACCAGCGGGGCGGCGGCGTCTGGATGAGGAAGAGGGCAGCCGCGCCAATGGCAAGCGTCGCGCCATAGGCGCCGGCTGGGCCGGCCTCGTCGCGATTCCGCATCAGGGCGAGGCCGTAGCTCGCCCCGATCACTGCCTGCAGCGGCAGGGCTTCCAGGCCGACAGCCAGGCCGAAGGCGGTCGCGGCGCCGCCTACGAAGGCCCAGCGAATCCGGTCCCGACGGGCCGTGGCGCAGGCCGCCGCGATCGCGGCCATGACGATCTGCACGTCATGGTGGTCGATCCGGCCGGGATAGAACTGCCGGTACAGGGCCATGTCGATGACCATCAGCAGAGCGGCGGTCGGCACCGCAGCGCGGCCGCCGAGGTTGCGCGCCAGGACCAGGCCGGCGACCACCCCCGGCAGGATCCACATCAGCGGCCAGGCGAACCGGGTCCAGTACTCGGCCTGGCCCTGGGACATGACCAGGCGCAGGCCCGCGACCATGGCCGCCAGGCCCGCGTCGAGCAGGCGCGACCAGTGCATCAAGAGGCCGTGCGGCGGGTCGATGCGATGGATGACCTGGTCGTACCAGCCCTGGCCGGCCAGGAGCTGGCGAACCATGATGAGGCGGGTCGCGTCGTCGGTGTCGCGGAAGCCGGGAAGGGCGTTGTTGGTGAAAATCATCACCGCGCTGACGATCAGCCACACCACCACCGCGACGAAGATCAGCGCCCTCGTCGAACTCCAGTCCGGGATCGGGGACAGGTCCTGGGCGATCGCCGCCAGGCGACCGCGCGGCGATGCGGCCTTAGGCGCGGGATCAGTCATCCGCCCAATGACGTGAGCCTCGAATCATGCGCCAAGCTCTCGCACGGCCGGGCGGAAAACGCGAACCTGGGCGCATGGGTGGGATGAGGGCGGAACAAGAGCCGCGCGGCGTGCGCTCGCCTGACCGCAGGGGGCGGTTCGCCAGCCTCCCCCGGCCGCTGGCCTTCGCCGTCCTGGCGGCCCTGGCGATCCTGATCGTCGCCGGTCTTCCATTGGCCCTCCATCCCGCCCCGGTGACGGCGCCGGCGCACTCGGTGAACGGCTTCATCCTCTATGGCCGGATCATCGAGCACATGCGCGCGGGCGAGGCCTACGAGCCGGCGGCGGTGAGCGAGCTTCGGGCCGAGGGCGGCCCGCTCAAGCCCTTCGTCACCGTCCGCCCGCCGCTGCTTGCCGAAGCCCTTTCACTCCTCCCGGACCCGCACACCCGGGATCGCGCGCTGGAACTCCTGGCGCTCATCGTGATCGTCGCCTGGGTGATCCGCCTTCGGACCACCGCCGCGAGCCCGGCCTGGATGGGCTTCACCGCCCTCGCCGTCTTCACCGGCGCCGGCGCCTGCATGGTCGGCGCCGGATCGATGAGCCTCTTCCACGAGGCCTGGGCGGGCCTCCTGATCGCTCTCTCCCTGGCGCTGCGCACCAGCAAGCGCTTCTGGGCCGCGGCCGCGATCGGGCTCATCGCGGCCCTCGTCCGCGAGCTGGCCCTGCCCTACCTGGCGGTGATGGCGCTGCTGGCCGCGTCCGAACGGCGGCGGGACGAAACCATCGCCTTCGGGGCCGCCTTGGCCCTCGCCCTGGCGGCGTTTGCCTGGCACGCCCACCAGGTGATGGCCCTGACGAGGCCCGGTGACCTTTCGTCGCCCGGCTGGATTGAATGGGCCGGCTGGGGCTTCGTGCTTCTGGCCGCTCGCTGGAACCTGATCGTCCTCGCCGCGGGCCTCTGGACGGCGGCGCTCGTCGTTCCCCTGGCGCTCGTCGGCGCGGCCGGGCGGCGCGACGGGCTTGGCCTTCGCCTCGCCGTCCTCCTGATCGGCTATAGCCTTGGGTTCATGGCGATCGGGAGGCCGTCGAATTACTACTGGGGTCTGGTGACCGCGCCCCTTCTCAGCGTCGGCCTCGCCATGGCCCCTGCCGCGCTCGCGGACCTCGCCAAGGCAGTGAGGCGATGACTGCGGCCGCCGCCAGCATTCCCTCGAGCCGGTTTGCCCGTCTACCGCGCTCAGGCGCCATAGCCCTGCTGGTTCTTCTGGCCTTGGCGATCGCGGCCGGCTTCCTCTCGCCGCCGGCGCCGACCCACATGAAGCATGTCCAGGGCGGCGACGATCTCGCCTTCTACCAGGCTGTCGTGGCCCGCGTTCACGCCGGCCAGCCCTACGAAGCCGCGGCGGTCGCCCAGCTTCGCGTCGTGCACGGGCCGCTGCGGCCGTTCCTGGCGGTCCGGCCGCCGGCGCTGGCCTGGATTCTGGCCGCCTTGCCGAGCCCGCGCTGGGGCGACTGGATTCTCGAGGCCATGTCCTTGGCCGTGATCGCCACCTGGGTGGCGAGGCTGCGCGGCCTGGGCTGGGGTCCGGCGAGCCTGGGCGCAGCCGCGCGGGGCGACGGACTCGGCCTTCGGCTCGCCGCGCTCCTGTTCGGCTATACGATCGGCTTCATGGTCATCGGCCGGCCGGAGAACGCCTATTGGGGGCTGGTCACCGCGCCGCTGACCGCCGTCGGCCTCTGCCTGGCGCCAACGGCCCTTTGCGACCTGGCCAGGAGGGTTGCCGCGTGAGCGCCCAGCCGGACGGTTCGGACCGGCGGTTCGCCGAATGGCCCAGATGGGCGGCCGGAGCAGTCCTCATCGCCGCGCTCGCGCTGGCGGTTCTAGGCTTCGGCCACCCCTATGCCCCCGCGCCGACCCATCGGGCGATGGCCAACACCGACGTCGGTTTCTACAACCGGGTGATCGACCGGATGCATCACGGCCAGCCCTATGAGCAGGCGGCCACCGTCGAGCAGCGCGCCAGCGGCTATCCGGTGAGGCCATTCATCGCCATTCGCCCGCCTCTGCTGGCCTATATCCTGGCGGCGCTTCCCAGCGAGAAGTTCGCCGACATCCTGCTGGCCGTCCTGGCCGCCGTGGTCGTCGGCGCCTGGGCGTTCCGACTCAAGGACGTGCTGCCGAGCCCCGTCTGGCTGGCCGGCGTCCCGCTGCTGATCTTCACCGGCGTCGAAGCCTCCATGACCCTTCAGGGCATGAGCCGGTTGCACGAGACCTGGGCCGGCCTGCTGATCGCCCTCTCCCTGGCCGTGCGGACCGATCGCCGCTTCGCCCTCGCGGTCCTGCTTGGTCTGCCGGCGGCCCTGATCCGCGAACTGGCCATGCCCTACCTGCTGGTGATGGCGTTCGCGGCCCTGGTCGAGAAGCGGCGCGGCGAGGCCCTCGCCTTCGCAGCGGCCCTGGCGGTCGCCATCGCCGCCCTCGTCTGGCACGGGCTGGCCGCGACCCCCCTTCTCACCGCCACCGATCCGCGCTCGCCGGGATGGCTGGCGGTGAGCGGCTGGCCGTTCGTGGTGGCCACGGCCCGCTGGAACTTCATCGCGCTTAGGGCCGGGCCGTGGGTTGCGGCGATCCTCCTGCCCCTCGCCCTGCTGGGCGCGGCGGGATTGAAGAATGGCCTGGGCCTGAGGCTTCTGGCGCTTCTCACCGGCTACGCAGCCGGATTCTTCTTCATTGGCCGGCCCGACAACTATTACTGGGGCCTGATCATCGCGCCGATCCTGGCCGTCGCCCTCTGTTTCTCGGCCCGCGCCGTCGGCGACTTGCTAGGGCGAATCGCCGCGCCCACGGGTTCTTAACCTCGTGGCCCGATTGCTTTATGGGAGCGCCGGCGCGCGCTTGGGATGGTTCGGGCGGGAGTAAGCCCGCAGGTCTCAACGGCGAGGAAAACCGCTTCCCCCATGTCGGAGTTAGTACCGAACCTGATTATTGGCGCGGGCCCTGCCGGCCTGACGACCGCCTACAGCCTCGCGAAGGCCGGCGCCGAGGTGGTCGTGCTGGAACAGGACCCGACCTATGTCGGCGGGATCAGCCGCACCGCCCACTATAACGGCTTCCTCTTCGACATCGGCGGCCACCGTTTCTTCTCGAAGTCGAAGGAGGTGGTCGACCTGTGGAACGAGATCCTGCCGGACGATTTCATCGAGCGGCCGCGCCTCTCGCGCATCTATTACAATCGCAAGTTCTACGCCTATCCGCTGCGCGCCTTCGAGGCGTTCGCGAACCTCGGCCCCATCGAGAGCGCTTTGTGCATGGCCTCGTTCGGCTGGGCCAAGCTGCAGCCGATCAGGGATCCGGAGACCTTCCATCAATGGGTGCGCAACCAGTTCGGCGAGCGCCTGTTCGGCATCTTCTTCAAGACCTACACCGAGAAGGTGTGGGGCATGTCGTGCGATGAGATCAGCGCCGACTGGGCTGCGCAGCGCATCAAGGGCTTGGATCTGCTGGCGGCCGTGCTGGACGGCGTGAAGCGCTCGCTCGGCGTCTCGCGCGCCGCCGGCGGCGGCCCCAAGACCTTGATCGAATCCTTCCGCTATCCCCGGCGCGGGCCCGGTATGATGTGGGAGGCCTGCGCGGCCAAGATCGAGAAGCTGGGCGGCCGCGTGATCATGGGCGCGCGCGTCACGGGCCTTCATTTCGAAGACGGCGCCTGGACCGTCACCGCCCGCCGCGCCGATGGCGAGGCCCTGAGCTTCTCGGCCCGCAATGTCATCTCGTCGGCGCCGATCCGCGAGCTGATCAGCGCGATCACGCCGGCACCGGCCTGCCACAACCGGGCGGCGCAGCTGAACTATCGCGACTTCCTGACCGTGGTGCTGATCGGCCATTCGGCCAGGCAGCTGCCGGATAACTGGGTCTACATCCATGACCCGGCCGTGAAGGTCGGGCGGGTGCAGAACTTCCGCTCCTGGTCGCCGGAGCTGATCCCCGATCCGGACTCCACATGCCTGGGCCTGGAGTACTTCTGCTTCGAGGGCGACGGCCTTTGGACCTCGTCGGACGAGGACCTCATCGCGCTCGCCAAGCGCGAGATCACCTCGATCGGGCTGATGAAAGCCGAGGACGTGGTCGATGGCTGCGTGGTGCGCCAGCCCAAGGCCTATCCGGTCTATGACGCCGGCTATCGCGAGAACGTCGAGGCTGTGCGCGAGGACCTCGCGGCCAACTATCCCGGGCTGCACCTGGTGGGCCGCAACGGCATGCACAAGTACAACAACCAGGACCACGCGATGATGACCGGCATGCTTACCGCGCTCAACATCCTGGCCGGCGAGACGCTCTACGATACCTGGGACGTCAACGAGGACGCCGAGTACCACGAGGGCGGCGTCTCCGGCGCCAAGGAGGCCCTGGCCAGCGGGCGGCTCGTGCCGCAGCGGGCGGCCTGACGCGCGGCGGATGACCATGGAAGAGACCCCTCTGGCGATGCGACTGGAGCTTCTTCGCCCAAAGCTGACCGTCCTCTTCCACGAGAGCTGGAAGTATTTCCTGGTGAGCGCCCTTTCCCTGGCGGTCGATCTCGCCCTGTTCTGGGTCCTGGTGAAGAAGGCGCACGTCTTCTACCTCTCGGCCAACGTCGCCAGCGTTTCGGCCGGACTCATCGTCAACTACGCCCTCAGCGTTGCCCTCGTGTTCAAGGAGCGGCGCCTGAAAAGCCGCTGGGCCGAGTTCGCTGGCTTCGTGGTCATCGGCGTTCTGGGCCTGGCGGTGAACGAGGCCGGGGTGGCGATCCTCATCGGCATGGCCCGCCTGCCCATCGTGATCGGCAAGGTCGGCGCCGCCGGCATCAGCTTCGTGTTCAATTTCGTGGTCCGGCGCGCGGTCCTGTTCACGGCCGCCAAATGACCCTGCCGGGCCGGGCGCTCTTTGCGCCCCTCGTCTACGCTTGGCTGATTCTCGTCCTTGTCCCGTTCCTGCTGGCCGCCCCGACCCTCGTCGGCTGGGTCGCTGTGCGGGAAGAGGCCGACCTCCTGTTCGTCAAAGAGGACGCCTGGGTCGTGGGGGCGATGACCGCGCTTCTCCTCGTCGTCCCCGTCGCCGGCCGCCTGAAGCGTCCATGGAAGCTGTCGCCGCGGGCTTCGATCTGGGCCTTGGCCGTCATCGCCCTTGCGATCTCGGCCGCGGGCGTCAGGCTCGTGTTCGGCGGCTTCGCGCTCTCGCGAGACGAAGACATGGCCAACTTCGGGGCCCAGATCCTCAGCCACGGCCAGCTGTGGGCGACTGTCCCGCCCGGCTGGCGGGACTTCACCGCCGGCCTCGAGCCGGAATTCGTCCGGTTCTCCTCCGGGAGCGAGTTCTGGCAGCCGGCCTATCTGCCGGTGAACGCGGCCCTGCGGGCCCTGGCCGGACCGGCGGCGGCGCTGGTCAATCCCGCGCTGGCGGCGGGTTCGGTGCTCGCCACCTACGCCGTAGGCCGGCGCCTGTGGCCGGAGCAGCAAGACCTGGCCGTGATCGCAGCCCTGTTCGTCGCGATCTCCAGCCAGGTCCTGGCCGCTGCCATGACGCCCTACGCCATGACCGCGCACATGGCGTTCAACCTCGCCTGGCTGTGGCTGCACCTGCGCGGCGGCAAGGCCGGCCACGCCGGCGCTCTGGTCGTCGGATTCCTCGCCGCAGGCCTGCACCAGCTTGTCTTCCACCCGATGTTCGCCGCGCCCTTCGTCGCCCAGCTTTGGCTCGATCGCCGCTGGCGCGTGGCCGCCGTCTACACCCTGGCCTACGCCGCAATCTGTCTCTTCTGGCTGGAGCTCTCACCACTCGCGCTCGCCTGGCAAGGCGGCTCGGTGGGCCACGCGGCCACCGGGGTCGGGGGTCTTGGACTCCAGGTCTCGGCCCTGATCGGGGCCCGACATCCGCCTATCTTGCGCAGCATGGCCGAGAACCTCCTTCGTTTCGTCTCCTGGCAGGGGCTCCTCGCCGCGCCCCTGGCGGCGATCGGCGCCTACTTCGCGGTCCGCACGCCCGGGCCGCTGCGCAGCATGGTCGCGGGCCTGGCCCTGACCACGGCGGCGCTCTTCGTCCTGATGCCCTATCAGGGCTATGGCTGGGGCTATCGCTACTGGCACGGACTGATCGGGCCGATCGCCCTCCTGGCCGCCTCCGGCTGGCGGCGCCTGACGGAATTCATGACGCGAGACGACAGGGCCGCGGCCAATCGCGTCTTCGCGCTTGCGGCGGCGATCTCCGCCCTGGTCCTCATACCGATCCGCCTCGTCCAGGCGCATAATCTCGTCCAGCCCTACATGGCGGCCTGGCGGGCCGTGGAGGCTGCGCCTACCCCGCTGGTGGTCGTCGATCCCACCGGCGCCTGGTATCTGGACGACCTCGTCCGCAACGATCCTTACCTCACCAATCGGCCGCTGATCCTGCACGCCGAGGGCCTTCGCCCAGATCAGCTTGGAACCCTGTGCCAGCGCTACCCGATCTCGGTCCTGGACGCGGCCGGCGCGGCGCGGTTCGGCGTGCGCGTCCTGCCCGGCAAGCAACAGGACCTTGGCCTCACGCGGTGGCGGACGCTGGGTCTCCCCGCCACGTGCGGGCCGGACCGGACCCCGATCCTGAGGATAGGCGAGCCTTCGCCTCAGGGCGCCAGCCGATAGCCGCCCGCCTCGGTGATGAGCAGAAGGGCCGAGGCCGGCTCCGGCTCGATCTTCTGGCGCAGGCGATAGATGTGGGTTTCCAGCGTGTGGGTGGTGACGGCGGCGTTGTAGCCCCACACCTCGGCCAGCAGCTCCTCGCGCGAGACCGCCTTGGGCCCGGCGCGGTAGAGATATTTGAGGATGTTGGCTTCCTTTTCGGTAAGCCGGAGCTTTTGCCCCTTGTCGTCCACGAGCAGCTTGGCGGCCGGCTGGAATTCGTAAGGGCCGATGCGGAAGACCGCGTCCTCCGAGGCCTCGTGGTTGCGCAGCTGGGCCCGCATCCTCGCCAGGAGGACGTTGAATTTGAACGGCTTGGTCACATAGTCGCCGGCCCCGGAATCCAGGCCCAGAATGGTGTCGGCCTCGCCGGCGGCGGCGGTGAGCATGATCACCGGCGCATGCACGCCGGACTCCCGCATCAGGCGCATCGCCTCGCGCCCATTCATGTCAGGCAGATCGACGTCCAGGAGGATCAGGTCCGGGCGGCCCGATTTGGCTTCGTCGATTCCCTCGGCGGCGGTGGCGGCGACCGTGGGGGTGAATTCCTGGTGGAGCTCAAGCTGTTCTGAGAGGGCCTCGCGGAGCTCGGAATCATCGTCGATGATCAGGATCGTCTTGCGTCGCGCCATGGAGGGGACCATGCACCGTTTCCCGCCTCTCCGCCAAGCGTATCACGCGGTCTCATGATCTTCACAGCCTACGCCGACGGATGGATGGAGCTGCCCGGCCGCCTCACCCGCTGCGCCTTGGGGCCGGCCGGTGTGATCCCCGCCGGGGCCAAGCGTGAAGGCGACGGGGCGACGCCGGCCGGGCTGTGGTCCCTGCGCCGGGTCCTGTGGCGGCCGGACCGCGGCCCGGCGCCCGCCACCCGGCTACCCCACGCACCGCTTGAGGCCGACGACGGCTGGTGCGATGCGCCGAAGGATCCGGCTTACAACCAGCCGGTGCGCCTGCCCTATCCGGCCAGCGCCGAGCATCTGTGGCGGGACGACCGCGTCTACGACCTCATCGTTGTGCTCGGCTACAATGACGACCCCGTGGTCCCGGGCGCAGGATCGGCTATCTTCCTGCATCTGGCGCGGGCGGATTATGAGTCGACGCAAGGCTGCGTCGCTCTGGCCGCCGGCGACCTGCTGCACCTCTTGAGCCTCTCCCGGCCCGGCGACGCGTTGCGCGTACGCCCAGAGGCGCGGAAGGCCTAAGGATGGCGCTGCGGCCTGGGACCGAAGACCGCCTCGCCGATGCGCACCCGCGTCGCCCCGAAGCGGATGGCCAGGGCGAAATCGGCGCTCATCCCCATCGACAGCTCACGAAGGCCGTTCCGCTCAGCGATCTTGCGCAGCAGGGCGAAGTGCGGGCCGGCCGGCTCATCCAGCGGCGGGATGCACATCAGACCCTCGACCGGCAGGCCAAACTCAAGGCGGCAGGCGGCGATGAAGGCGTCCGCCTCGGCCGGGATCACGCCCGATTTCTGGGGCTCCTCGCCGGTGTTGACCTGGACGAGCAGCCTCGGCGAAGCGCCGGCGGCGGCGACCTCCTCGGCCAACGCGCGCGCCAAGCGAGGGCGATCGAGGGTCTCTATGACGTCGAAGAGCCGCACCGCCTCGCGCACCTTGTTGGTCTGCAGGGGACCGATGAGCCTCAACTCGATGCCGCCCGGCCGGTCACGCCAGCGCTCGGCGGCCTCTTGCACGCGGTTCTCGCCAAAGACCCGCTGACCGGCGGCCAGGACCGGGGCGACACGCGCCCAGGGCTGCTGCTTGCAGACCGCCGTCAGGGCGACGTCGTTCGGGTCGCGGCCCGCCTCGCGCGCCGCCGTTTCGATGGCCAAGGTCACCGACCGCCAGGCCTCTGCGGGGTCGAACGCGGGATCAGACATTGAAGGCCATTTCGGGGAACGACATGTCGGGACTCTGGCGGACGGCGCGGAGGCTAGGGCGTCAGCCGCGCCCGCGAAAGGGCCTGCCGCCGATGCTGCTTTTCACCGATCCGGTCCGTACAGCCGATCCCGCGGCGATCGCCCGACGGCTGCCACGGGGCGCGGGCGTCGTCTACCGGGCCTTCGGCGCCGCCGACGCTGTCGAAAAGGGCCGAGCTCTGGCCATGGTCTGCCGCCGGCGGGGCCTCATCCTCCTGGTCGGCGCCGATCCGGGATTGGCCATGCGGCTCGGCGCCGACGGGCTGCACCTGCCCGAGCGCATGGCATTCCGGGCCGGCCGGATCCGAGCGCTGCAACGCCGGTTCAGGGTCACCGCCGCCGCCCATAGCCTCACCGCCGCGCGGCGGGCGTCGAAGGCGGGCGCGCAAGCCATCGTCGTTTCGCCGGTGTTCCCCAGTCGCAGCCCGTCAGCGGGCAGGCCCTTGGGCGTCTTCGCTCTGGCGCGAATCGTGCGAAGGGCGGGCGTGCCGGTTTATGCGCTGGGCGGCGTCAACACGCGCTCCGCGAGAAGGCTGAAATTGGCGGGAGTGGCGGGTTTGGCCGCCATCGAGGCTCTGGCCTAGAACTTGAAGACCGTCTCCAGCTTCACCCGCGGCGCGGGGAACTGGGGCTGGCCGAGCCGGAGAGTCTCGGGCTGGTCGGGAGCCAGGTTCACGGCGCCGCCAATGTGCAGCCGCTTGCTCAGGCGGTAATAGACGCCAGGCGAAACGTCCTTGAGCTCAGTGTCGCGGCCGACGTCGTGCTGTTCGACGCCGAGGCTGAGGCCCCAGCGGCCCTTGGCCGAATTCCACTCCAGCGTGCGCCGGGGCGTGGTCGGCGAGCCGCCGGCGCTCGCCGAGGCGAAATCGGAGTCGGTCGTCATCGCCACCAAGGTCGGCTGTCCGTCCTCGGCATGCGCAGCGAAAGCGCCTGCGGCAAGCGCAAGCGTCGCGGCGGCGGCAATGACGAGACTACGCGACTTCATGACGACTATTCGTTGCACCCCCTGCCGGACCCATCCGCGCACACATGTGGCGGCTTATCCACTTGGGGATAAAATGCCGCAGGGGCCGACAGTCAACTGTTTGGGTAACGATTTTAGGACAGCGACGCCCGTTCGCGCCGTTCTGTTGCGCTGGAGTCACGCGAATGCTTGCCGGCGCGGCTCGATTCGGATTTGGCGCGCCGCCGCGAATGGGATAGACGCAGGCCTGCCGGGCGGGCGAAACACATGCCAAATTGGCGCGAAGGGAACAGGAAAGCGACATCCATGAGCAAGCCGGCGCCGCGCGGCGACATCGGACGTGGACGTATGGGACGGCTGGGCATCGCCGTCCTCCTCGGCGCGGGCGCACTGACCCTGTCCGCCTGCGCTCACAACCATGACACTCCCGGCAGAGGACATGGTGCGCCTCCGGAAGCCATCGGGGTCAACTCTTATCTGTGGCGGGCGACGCTCGACACCCTGGCTTTCATGCCTCTGGCTTCAGCCGATCCCTACGGCGGGGTGGTGATCACCGACTGGTACATCAATCCCGAAAAGCCTGACGAGCGCTTCAAGGCCACGGTCTATATCCTGGACACGCGGCTTAGGGCCGATGGCCTCAACGTCACCATCTTTCGCCAGATGTCCAATGGCGCCGGAGGCTGGGTTGACGCGCCGACCAACGCCCAGACCTCGATCGACATCGAAAACGCCATCCTTACTCGCGCACGGCAGCTTCGGCTCTCAAACCTGAAGGGCTGAGCCTCGCCGCTCATGCCCCGTTACGATCCCAAAGAAGTCGAGCCGAAATGGCGCGCCGCCTGGGAAGCGG
>DASXCH010000159.1:0-1891 GCA_036491275.1 Caulobacteraceae bacterium | reverse complement strand
GACCCGCTCATGACTCTTGACAACCGCTAGGAGGTCCTCATCCGGCCCTTCGGGCCACCTTCCCCCGTTCTTGCGCTACAGTATGCATATATCTCCGATCCGGGTGGAAGGACAGCGTGGCGCCGTTCCGGTCTGGGCTGCGATGGTGGCGCGCGAACTCTTGAATACTCGCTATGCGAGTCTCTCCTGACCGCGCAGCAACCATGAGAATCTATTCGTGAGCGATAGGACCATTTTCTTGCCCGGACTTCTAGCCGTCCGGGCGTAATTGTCAGAAATCGGCTCTTGACGCGCATTTTCTTCTGGCCCGACCCCGGTTTCGTGTGATTCTCTATCGAGCGCTTCCGAATCGGATGGGGCGCCGCCATGTTGAACGAGATACCGCACGAAACCACGCCGTCACCGCGCACTACCCTCCAAGCCGCATCGTCGTTGGGCCGTTTTCGCGATCTTCGCCTCGATAAAAGGGGGCTGAGTTTCTCGATGCGGTCCTCGCGAGCCAATGCTTGTGTTTGCGAAAGCTGGCCGCCGGCGATCGCGCCGCCGAGGTCGCCTACGGCCACTTCCTCGCCAACCCGAAGGTGACGCTCGAGCGGCTTATCGAGGGCTGGAGCGACCAGACCCGAACGGCCGTCGCCGGTCGTCACGTGCTGGCGATCCAGGATACCAGCGAGATCCATTTTTCCACCCGACCCAAACATCGGCGTGGCCTGGGCGTGGTCGGCAAGGGCAACGCGCGCGGAATTTTGGCCCACGTCATGGTCGCAGTCGACGCCGACAACGGCGCTTGCCTCGGCCTGGCGGCGGGCAGCATCTACAACCGCAAGAACCTCGTCCGGGTGTCGCACGCCAAACGGGCGCTCGAGGACAAGGAATCCAAGCGCTGGCTGGAGACCCCACAGGCGTCCAAGTCGGTGCTCGCCGCCGCCGATATGGTCACCGTGCTCGGTGACCGGGAGAACGACATCTTCGCCTATTGGGCGATGCCGCCGGAGCCGAACTTCCACCTCCTGGCGCGCATGATGCGCGATCGCGGCGTGGCGGGCGGCGGCACGGTATGGAACACCACGGCTCATTGGCTCTTCGTGGCGGCGCGCCGGGTGAAACTGTCCGCGACGCCCGGCCGCGCGGCGCGCACGGCCACGCTGGGCCTGCGCTTCGGCGAGGTCGAGATCATCCGACCCAAAGGCAAGGACACGCGGCGCCTGCCCAAGACGGTGAAATTGCGGCTGGTCGAGGTCGTCGAATCCGATCCCCCGGCCGGCGTCGAGCCGGTCCATTGGCGGTTGTTGACGACGCACGCGGTGGACGACGTGGCGATGGCCTGGCAGATCGTCGACTGGTATCGGCTGCGCTGGATCATCGAACAATTGTTCCGCCTGATGAAGTCGGACGGGTTGAAGCTCGAGGACAGTCAACTCGAAACCGCCGAGGCGCTGATGAAACTGACCGCGGTCGCCGCCAAAGCGGCCTGCGTCATCCTGCAACTGGTGCAGGCGCGCGACCGCGGCGCGGAGCCGGCCGCCAACGTCTTCTCGCAGACCGAGATCACGGTTCTCGACCAGTTGAACAAGAAATACGAGGGTAAGACCAAGCTCCAGAACAACCCGCACGCCCGCCACAGCCTGACCTGGGCGAGTTGGATCATTGCCCGCCTGGGCGGCTGGAACGGTTACCCCTCCTCGCGGCCGCCCGGACCGATAACCATGCGCAACGGCTGGGAATTCTTCCGCGTCTTCGCCAGCGGTTGGCAGTTCAGAGACATGTGCATACTGTAGCGTGAAGAACGGGGAGGGGAATACCCGCGGCCGCAGAATGAACCGCCTCACGCCCTCGGCGGCAAGTCGGCGAAGCAAGTCCCACCGCCAACCAGCGCGAGCGGGCCGTCAGC
>DASXCH010000158.1:0-26377 GCA_036491275.1 Caulobacteraceae bacterium | reverse complement strand
AGGAAATCCGCAAGCCGAAGACGGCGGCGAAGAAGGACAAGAGCGGCGCGGCGAGCAAGGAGTTCCTGGCTCCGCCCAGCAAGAAGAAATGAAAGCACGGGCACCGTAAACCCTCACCCGGACGGGCTCTCGCGAGCCCGTTTCGACCTCTCCCTCAGGGAGAGGTGGGCCTCGACGAGCCGCTCGCGGCGAGGAGAGTCAAATAGCCCGCTCGCGCCCGCGGCATCCGGCCAAGGGCGCGTGGGCGTGGATCAAACCAGGCGCTTGCGGCAAGTTCCACGGGCCCAGCTCGCTGCGCCCTTCGGCCGCTCGCGGGCCCTAGGTGTCTATGGCGAACCTGGCGTCGTGCCGCGTCCCGGGCGCGGCGTTGCGGGCGAGGATGTCCTGGAAACGGCCGGTCCCGTCGATGGCGGCGAGGCCGACCTCGGCGAACGCGGCCTCGCCGAAGATGTTGTCGGAGAGCAGCGGGTTGGTCAGGGCCTGGGAGAAGGCGTCGACACCGACCATGGTGCGCATGACATCGCCGAGCGGCGCGCCGGCGTAGCGGTCCTCCGCCAGCAGACCGACCCCCAGGTCGATGTCGTCCACGCTCCTGTAGAGCTTTTCCAGCACGGCCGTGGTGCGCGGATCGCCGGCGAGCTCGGCGATGGACTTGTAGGGCGCCATGCCGAAGTGGGCGCGGTAGGCGTTGAAGGGCGCCAGCTTGAACATGCGGCCGAAGCGGACGGCGTTGAGATCGGCCTGCAGCAGGAACCAGGGCGTGTTGAAGAGACCGATGCGGCCGGCGGTGGTGTGCGAGGCGGCGTCGATGAGGATTTCGGGGCCGACCGCCTCGATCAGGGCGTTGTTGTAGCGGAAGGCGGCCTGGTCGAGCGGCTGGCCCGCCAGGGTCACGACGTCCGGCGGCAGGGAATGCCAGCGATAGAGCAGGTCGAACTCGAGGCAGATGCGATTGGTGCGGTACCAGCGCTGGCGCTCGGCATAATGGTGTTCGACGAAGACCTTGAACTTCGCGCCCGATAGATGGTTGATGTATTCCTCGATGATGATGCGCAGCAACATGACGATGTTGGTGTTGCGCGCCAGCGCGAACAGCCGGTCGTCGTCCCAATCGGGATGGGCCTTGGCCAGTAGCCGCGCCAGCCGGTTGTGCTCGCGCGCGAAGATCGTGCTGATCGCATTGTAGAAGACCGTGGAATTGCCGCGCTCGAGGCCGGTGGCGTAGCTGAGATTGCGGCGAGCCGGATCGAGCGCGAACGGCGGCGCGGTCGCGGCCAGCAGTTCGTCCAGCAAAGGCGCGTAGAACAGGCCCTCGTAGCGCGGCTTGAGCAGCGCAGGGCCTGACGTCACGCCCTGCTGGTAGAGGAAGGGCAGCAGCTCGCCGCGATCGGTGGCGCGCATGGAGAGCGCGCCGCCCTGGCCGCTGCGCAGGATGCCGGCCTCACCCGCGTCCAGCCCATAGATCTGGCAGAGGTCGATCTCATGGTTGGAGGTGTTGCGCCGGGCGTCGATGGCGTTGGTGCGCAGGAAACTGTCGGTGAACCACTGGGCGAAGAAGCAGAAGAGCGCCGAGGTGTTCGATGCGATCATGATCTCACGGCCGGCGGCGTCCTTGTCGCGGGCGAAAAGCTCCTTCAGCGACTCGACCGGCGGCAGGTCCGGCGAGGGCTCGACGGGCGGCAGATGGCGGCCGGTGTAGCTGCGATCGACGAGGCCGGTCCAGGAGACGTAGTCGGTCACCTGGGCCGGCGGGCGATAGTCCGGAGGCGGATGATAGTCGGCGCCGACCGCGCCGGGCGACCACAGGGACAGGGGATAGGGCCTGGGCGGCGTGGAATTGACCACGGCGGAAATGTAGGCGCCGTTGATCCAGTCGCGCAGGCCGGGGAGGCGCTGGATGCGTCGCCATAGCCAGCCGTTGCTGAAGAGGAGGCCGGCGATCTTGTGGGTGACGATCCGGACCGCGCCGAGGTTAAAGCTCGCCATGAGCGCCTCCCTGAGCCTCATAAGTATCGCCTGGGCATCGGATCGGCGAAAAGCGGAAGAGTCTTCCCCACCGTCAGGAATCCTTAGCCCCACAAGCCAGGCCGTGAAAGACGGCGCAGATCGGCCGGCCGATCCGCGGGATGGCGAAAGTCGGGAAGATCGACTCGGGGGCGTGCTATCACGCCAGCCACCGTCGATCCGGATGGGCGAGAGTTCGCATGTCACTGACGCCGGGCCTTCTGGCGGCCCTCAAGAACCTCAGTCGCAAGAAGGCCGGCGAGGAGGTCGACTGGATCAATATCGCCGACGCCCGTTCCCTGGTCGACCTGGGGCTGGCCGAACGCAATCGCGAAGGCTGGAACATCACCGCCACCGGCGCCGCGGCCCTGGCCGAACTGGGGCCGCCCTCCAAGCCTGACAATCTGCGCTAATCCAGCTTCGCGGACCCGCAACGCAAGGTCCGCGACGCGTGTGGATTGCGGACATCTCCGATCTGGCAGTAATTTGCCGTAGCTTTGCAGTGATTGGACTGGGCGGGCGCGACCGCAAATGACGCAGTTTTTAGGTGGTCCCGGAGAATGCAACGAAGTCAATTCAAGGCGAACGAGCCGTTAGCAGTCGTTACCACCAGGCAATCTGACGCCGCTGGATATGTATATGTACTCGCTACAGCCTACCGCGCTGAGTCAGGACTACCCATTGTGAAAATAGGTATGACCAGGCGGACGCCAAACGAGCGTGTTGTAGAGCTATCGCGCGGCGGCGCTGCCGGAATGACACTCGAGGGCTTTGTCACCAGTCGCGATCCGCGTGCCCTGGAGCGCTGGGCGCATCAGCACTTTGCCGCGACCAAGTATGCCGGAGGCGGAGGGACGGAATATTTCGCCGCTAACCCGGCCGACATCCTCAGTTGGCTCCGGACGACATCGCCCCGGTTTGAATTGGATTCGGCAAGGCAGAGCGCTTGGAAGGAGTATTGCGAGAGCATGCCTCACAAGCAGCAAAGCCGTATTACGAATATCCCGATCTACTTGGGTGTCGCTTGTTTCTGCGCAGATTTACTTCTTTTGGCACCCCAATATATGGGGCGTTGGTCTCGGATTTCCTGCCGGGTTCGCAGGCGGATGCCTTCTAATACGGTTTTTTCTATGGTCGCTCCTTAAGCGGATTGATATGCAGCTTGCGGGAGTTCGATTGCAGCTTGAGGAAATGTATCACCTGCCGCCTGGCGGCGTCCGCGCGCCCCCTTAGATAGCTTAGAATTGGCATTGTTCAGCGCCGACTACGGTTCGAAAATCGGACATCAAATCCCGTGCCGCGAAATCTTCGCGTCTGGCCCCTGCGGCCCTAATCCGGTCAAGCAGGATGACGTTGGCCAGGAGATCCCCCAGCCTGCCGTTCTGCGGCCCGTTGGAGGCGCCAATCGGGGCCACGACAAGACGCGCCCGGTTGGGTCCAGCCGTCTCAGCCGAAGCCGGCTGTCAGAGAACCGGTCCGAGAATGACGACCGCGTTGTTCCACAACCGCTGAGGCAGGCTCCAGGCGGCCACTTCCCCGGTGGTGATCGGCCGACAGGCGGCGATGTATTGCTGCTGCCGCTCGCGCATCAGGGCGGTCATGGCTTCATCGCGGAGCAGGATGTTGTTCTCGTAGTTCAGATTGAAACTTCGGCGATCCATGTTCGCCGAGCCGATCAGGGTGACCTCGCCGTCGACGGTCATCGACTTGGAGTGGAGCAGCCCGGCGCCGTACTCGTGGATCCTCACGCCAGCAGCGAGCAGATCGGCGTAATAACTCCGGCTGGCGGCCCATGAGCCTTCAGGAACCGGGGACCGACGGCTTGATCGGGGCAAAGCGGATGACGCCCTGGGCGCCCGCCCCGCGATCGAAGACGGTGTAGTAGTTGTTGAGCAGAGGAAGGCCGAGGTTCGACTGGTTCACCTCGGAAAGCGGCCCCGTGATCCGGAAAGAGGCCTGGCCGGGGGCGGGCGAATCCGATTGCCAATAGGTGGTGGGCGCGACGGTGAGCGCCACATCCTCGCCGGTTAGGTCCGAGAGCGTGAAGACGATGTCCGGCCAGGCCGCCAGATCGAGCGCGGCCAGGGCGACGGGCTGGCCGCTCAGGGCCTTCTGGACGATCTGGCCGAAGGCCGGGTTCGCCGCGCTCAGGCCCGCCAGCACCGCCTGGTAGACGTCGGCCGCGAGCCTCAGGTGGTCGCTGCCGCTGTCGATCAGCGCGTTGGAGACGAGCGAAGCTTCATACGCCGGTTGCAGGGGCGCCGCCTTGACCGGGGCGCCGCCGCCGACACGGACCGAGCTCAGGCTCACGTTGTAGAAGACGTCGTGGACCACAGCGACGGAGACGAAGTCTCCTTCATAGAGGTCGTCCTCTTCCTCGCCGCCGCCCAGAACGAAGACGCCGTTGTTGAGCGGGTCCCTGGCCTGGGAGGCCGGATCGCCTCCCATCCGTGTGCTGACGGTCGATCTCAAGGCATAGAAGGCGAACCGGTCGGCGACGAGGCCTCTGGCGACGAGCTCGTCGAGACACGGCGACACGGCTTGCGGCTGCAGCGGCTGAACGATCGCCTGGAACTCGCCGAGGAACCCATTCCAATCGCCCACCCCGAACGGCCAGGGGAAGGTCGCCATGGGCAGGCCTTTGCTGGAGAGGTATGAGGCAAGGTCCCAGGCCGGGTTTTCTCCGCCGTAGGCGAGGCCCATGACGCCGTTGACGCCGCCGAGACTCCCCTGCTGGACCACGGCGATGGCGATCGACGTATCCTTTAGCACGAGCGCGCCAGGGCTGGATTTTGGGCCCTCGCCGAAACTGACGTCGGTGGTGACGACCGGCCCGGCAAATCCGCCCCCGCCGTAGGTGATCAGCTGAGCCAGGCTGGTGACCATCAGGGCGGCATCGTCGGTTCCATCGTACACGGAGGATTCCATCGCCAGGGTGCTGCTGCCGGTGTCGAGCATGACGTTGGCCACGGCGCCGCCGGCGCCGACCCGGAGCTTTGCCGACCAGGCGCTGCCGTCCCACACATTGGTGATGGGGATCCGCAGCGATCTGGCGGGCGACCGGGCCGGCGCGGCGGCTGCGCTGTCTTGCTGGACTTTCGCCATGGCGCCCCCGCCGGACCTTCAAGTTGGCGAAGCTTATACCTCACAGGGCGAAGGTCAGAACCGATGTTCCGCCGATGGAGATCCCCTCAGGGCGCAGTGCGATCGGGCGTAGTCCCGGAGCGCCGGTTGCCCGCGAGACGCCGGCGCTCCGGGTGCTTCCGGCCGCCTCTCGACGAGCGTCTCAATCCGGGTGGATATGGGTGATCTTCGAGCCCGACAGGCTGATCCCGCCCTCCAGGCCTCTCTGGTGGAAGACCATGGCGTAGACCGGCTGGCTGAGCGAGGTGGTGTTCAGCCCCGCCGCCATGCCCTGGTCGATGACCACGATCTCCGGCCCGCCGCCGAGGGCCCAGCCCTGGGAGTTGCGCAGGAAATCGAGCGCCGAGCGGGTCATGAAGAACATGGCCAGGCTGTATTCCTTGACCCCGGCCTGGAAGCCGAACGAGGCGGCGCCCAGGCTGAAGTAGGCGACCGACCGGCCGCCGATGCGCAGCACGCCCTCGCCGCCGGCCCCGCCGAAGATGAAACCGGCCTTGACGATGTGCGGAAAGATGAGGACGCCGCGGGCATGATCGGCGAGATCCCGCGCTCTGGGGCTGAATTCGAAGAGATGCGACATCGCCGCGTCGGCGTTGGCGTTGATCTCGCCGCGGCTGGCCGCATCGGCGCCGCCGGCGAGGCTGGCGAGGGCCGCTGCCGCGGTGAGGCCGATGAGCACGAGCCGCCGATCCGAAGCCGGCGATGCAGGTGTTTCGTTGGTGTCCATGACTCGCTCCGTGACTGCGCTGGGCGGCGATCGCGCGCCCCCGACGAAACCGCCTCACGGCGGCGTTAGATTGACAACGCCGGAAGGGCCTCCGAGGTTGCTGGGCGGCAAGAGCCAGGGAGGGTTGAGATGTCGAATTTTCATTCGGTTGGAGATCGGGGCCTGGGGCGCAGATCCCGCCGCGCTCGCGTGGCGGGGCCAGCCATGGCGCTGGTCGCCCTGGCCTTCGCTTCATCGCCCGGCGGCGTCGCCGCCTGTGGCGCGGGCCACCAGCCCATGACCCTGGCGAAACACGAGCCCGCCTGCGCGAGTGTGCATCCACGTCCAGGCCATGCCCGCTGCCTGGCGCACCCGCCTCGCGGCCACAAGACTCATCCGGCGCAATCGGGCTGACAGGCCGCGACGCGTTGGCGCGAGTGGTTCAGTCTGGCGGTGGGCAGGGAGATTTGACGATGCGGGTTGGGGAACACCTCAGGGCAAGCGCCGGATGGGCCCTGGTCCTGGCCCTCGGCGCCCAGGCGGCGCCGGCCCAGGACTTCGGAGGCTGCGCCCAGCCCAGACCCTGGCGCGAGATCTTTCTCCATCCGGGCGAGCCCCGCGCCGAGGTCGCCGCCTGTCTGAAGGACCACGCCTGGGACGTGCGCCACCTGAAGATCCCAATGAGTTCCGCGGCCGGCGGCATCGTCGCCCAGTGCGAGGTGGATGTGATCTTCTTCGCCGGCCCGCAGGGGTCGGACGCCCGCTTCGCCGTTCAGCGAGCGCTGGAGTCCGTCGACCGTGACATCGAGGCGGACGCCACCGCCAAGGTCACGCATTATCGGCGCTGTCTCGGCCGCTAGCGGATGGAATCTGTCGTTTCGTTCCCGCCGTTGGCGCCGCCAGGACCCGCGAAAGACCGGAAGGGACGATCCGAACGCTCAATCGTGCTCTTGATTCAAAGACATAGAGCCCGATTCGACGAGTTCCGTGTGATCGGGTCCGGCTCTGGATTAGGGTGGACGGGGCAAGAGAGGCGATGATGCGGATCGGACAGCGTTACAGGCTTCGCGCGTGGCGGATCGCCTGGCTTGCGTTATGGCTGCTCCCGTTCGGGTCTGCGGCCGCCCAAGGCGGCGGGTGCGCGCAGCCAAGATCCTGGCGCGATATCTATCCGCAGCCGGGCCAACCCCGGGCGGAGGTCAGCGCCTGCCTGAACAACCAGGCGTGGGAAGTCCGCAATCTGAAGGTCCCCTTCAAGTCGGCCGTCGGCAGCATTGAGGCCCAGTGCGAGGTGTGGGTCATCTTTTTCGAGGGGCCCTCGCGCTCGCCCGCCCGCTTCGCGGCCCAGCGCGAAATCAATGGCGCCGAGAACGAAATCTTTGCAGAAGCCGCCGCCGCGGTCACCCACTTTCGGCGCTGTCTGGTCCCCTAGATCCAGAGGAGCGCTTCCATGGCCACTGAGGCGAGGCAAAGGCGGCTGACCGGCCCTGGCCAGCTGGTCTTCGCGCTGACCCTGATCGGCCTGGGGATCGTCGGCTTCACACGGCATGGCTTCACGCCGATCTGGCAGCCGATCCCGGCCTGGGCGCCGCAGCACGACAAGCTGCCTTACCTCTGCGCCGCGGTCACCCTGGTGTGCGGCGCGGGCGTGCTGTGGCGGCCCACCGCCGCCCTGGCCTCGCGCCTGCTGCTGGCCCTGCTGCTGGTCTGGTGGCTGGCGTTCCGGCTGCGGGTCGCGGTCCTGGACCCGACCTCGGCGGTGGCGTGGGAGAGCGCCGGCGAGACGACGGTCTACGTCGCCGCCGCCTGGGTGCTCTACGCCTGCTTCGGCGACGACTGGGACCGGCGCATGGGCTTTGCGGTCGGCGAAGACGGCCTGCGCATCGCCCGCGCCCTCTTCGGCGTGGCCATGATCGCCTTCGGCTTCGCGCACCTCGTCTATCTCGAGCAGACCGCCTCCCTGGTCCCGACGTGGCTGAAGGGCCACGAGGGCGTCGCGACCTTCACCGGCTGGGCCTACATCCTGGCCGGCGTCGGGGTGCTGACCAGCGTCGCCGCGCGGCTGGCCGCGACCCTGGCGGCCTGGCAGATCTTCGGCTTCACCCTGCTGGTCTGGGCGCCGCAGCTCTACGCCGGCTCGAAGGACCCGGGGGTGTGGAGCGAGGCCCTGGTCTCCTGGACGCTCGCGGCCTGCGCCTGGGTGGTGGCCGAATCCTATCGCGGCGCCCGCTGGCTCGGCGAATATCCGGCGGACGACTGAACCGGGAGGCCCGTGATGGCCCTGAAGGGCGGCGAGCAGCTGCTGGTGAGGATGGCCGATTCCTCGGCCCCGCGCATGCTCGCCACCCGCTTCTCCGCCGTGTTGAGCGGCTACGAACTCCAGCCGCTCATGCCCTTCGCGCCGCCCAAGTTCCTGACGCAGACGCGCCCAATTCAGACACCTGGCAAGCGGTGGATGTTCGCCCGGCCGAAAGCCGGCCCTTCCGGCGCCACGCCCTGGGACGAGGCGCACCGCGCCGCCGCCGCCTTTGGCTACGCCCACTATGTCGAGCCCGACATCCTGCACGAAAGGGGGACGCTCGCGGCGGCGCCGACGGAATCCGAAGGAGGCCAGGACCCGAACTGGCCGCCCCCTCATCCCGTCTCGCCCGGCTGGCACCTGGAGAGCGGCTTCACCGGCTTTGTAGAGGCGCGCGCCAAGGCGACGGGCGCGGGCGTGCGGATCGCCCATTTGGACACCGGCTACACGCCCGCCCACGCCTCGACGCCGAAGAACCTCGACCCGACCCTCGCCTATGACTTCGTGCTGGGCCGACCCGGCGCCGTGGATCCGGGCGGCTCCGGCATCCTCATCGACCCGGGCCACGGCACGGCGACCCTGGCGCTGCTGGCCGGCGGCGAGATGGACCTCGATGTCCAGGGCCAGGGCTTCAGCGGCCTCTTCGGCGGGGCGCCGGACGCGGCCATTGCGCCGGTGAGGATCGGCGAATCCGTGATCCACGTCTGGACCAGCACCTTGGCCCAGGGCCTCTATTGGGCGCTGGCGCCGGCGGGCGATGCGACCAGGCGCTGTGACGTGGTGAGCCTCAGCCACGGCGGCCTGCCGACCCAGCTTTGGGCCGACGCGGTCAACGCCCTCTATGACGCCGGGGTGGTGGTCGTGGCCGCCGCCGGCGACAGCATCTTCCTCGACCTCGTCGATATCGCCACGCGCTTCACGGTCTATCCCAGCGCCTTCGACCGGGTGATCACGGCGCTCGGCGCCACCTACGCCAAGGGCCCGTACAAGACGGACGTGCTGGGCGAGGTGCAGGGCTGCTGGGGCCCGGACGAGGTCATGGACAAGGCCTTGGCGGCCTACACGCCCAACATCGCCTGGATGGATTTTCGCCAGCCGCCGGACGGCTTTTCCATGCGCGGCAAGGGCACCTCGGCCTCGACGCCGCAGATCGCCGCCGCCTGCGCCCTGTGGCTGGAGCTCTACGGAGCGGACCTGCCGGCCGAGCCCTGGCGGCGCGTCGAAGCCTGCCGCCTAGCCCTGTTCGCCTCGGCCGATGGAAGCGCCGGCGATAAGGCCGAACTCGGCTGGGGCTTGCTGAACGTCCCTCGCCTGCTGGACGGCGAGCTTTCGGCGCGGGCGATCGCCAGGGCCGTGAGCGCCCAGCCGATGTCGCGCGACGAAGTGTCCTTCGCTCTGTGGCGCCTGCTGCTGGGCTTTGGGCCGCCAGGCAGCGTCGCCGACCGGATGTACGAGACCGAAGTCGCCCAGACCGTGCGCCAGTCGGTCAATCCGGAGTTGCGCGCCAGGGCGCGGCTGGCGGCCACGATGCCGCCAACGCCGGGCGATAAGACAAGCGCCCGTGACCTGCTGCTCGCCGAAGGCGTGTCCTCGGCGCTTGAATCGATGCTGAAGGAATCGACGTGATGATCGAGGGATCCTGCCACTGCGGCGCCGTCACCTGGACCTTCGCCGGCGAGCCGGACGGGGCGACGGCGTGCAACTGCACCATCTGCCGGCGTTATGGCGTGCTATGGGCCTACGACTTCGAGGACGAGGGCATCCACGTCTCGGGCCCGGTCACGGCCTATGTGCGCGACGACAAGAACGGCGGGTCGATCAGCTTCAATTTCTGCGGGGCGTGCGGAAACCTCGCCTATTGGCGCGGGCTCCAGCCGCGCGAGGACGGGCGTCGGCGGATCGCGGTCAACCTCCGGCTTGCCGAACCCGAGGCCGTGGCGGCGATCCCGATCGATCATTTTGACGGCCTGGGCGCGTTCGAGGACCTGCCGCGCGACGGCAAGCGCGTCGCCGACTACTGGTTTTGAGAGGGGGTGGACAGCGGACATGAGGTGACGCGGGCGCCCTTAGCGGACGTTTCACTTGCCACGGCGTGGGGCTATGCGCCTTCCCCCGAGAGAACGCGCTTCAAGTATCGGAATTTCACCAGCGTGATGGTGACGTGGCGGCCATAGAGAAAGAGTCCTAGCGCCAAGGCCGCTAGCACCGTGAGGTCCCAGACGGGCGACATCGCCGGCGGCCGGCCAGAGTAGGTTCGTATCGCCGTGCCTGCTAGCCCCAGCACCGCGACGACGGCGCAGGCATAGACTCCAAGTCGGATTGCCACTTGCAATCTTTCCGCCCGGGCGATGGTCAAATCGATCATGTCCGGCAACGCCCTGGCTTGATCACCTGCCAGAACGGGAAGCAGCCCAAAGGCTGCGACCAACAGAAAGGCCGATAACGCCAGCAGGGCGCCACCACGGGTGACAAAATTCCACGTCCCGCCGGTCCAGCCGTTCAACAGCGTAAACGCCCCCAAAAAAGCGCTGGCAATGGCAAGCAGCAGCCCGGTAACGAGACCAGCGGTAATCAGGAAGGACTGACGCCGCAAACGCGACTTGAGACGCGGCATGACGGTATCGGTCTCGGGGCGGATCGCGCACCATGCGATCCCCAGTTCGTCCCAGTAAGCGTCTTTTGTCATGGCGTGTCTCCAATAAGGCTGCGGAGAAGGTTCTTGGCTCGCGACAGGCGGATGGAGACCGCATTCGAGGTGACGCCCAGGTATTCCGCGATCTCCCTTGGGGTCAGCCCTTCCAGCGCCAAGGTCACGGCCTGCCGGTGGACCAAGGGCAGGCTCCGCACCGCCGCCATCAGCCGGATCTGGTTGCTGACAGCCATGGCCTGACTCTCGGGATTGTTGTCAGGCGCAGCAATATTCTCGTTGAGTTCGAGGGATGGCGGCGATTTCAACGCATGCGCGACATGGGTGACGGCGCGATTGGTAGCGATCCGCGCGACGAAAGTTCGCAAGGACGAATCGCCGCGAAAGCTCGGCAAGGCGCGCCACAACGCAAAATGGATTTCCTGGACCAGCTCCTCGGCAATATGCGCGTTGGTCTCATAGCTGGCGGCGATACGATTTATCATGGCGTGATGGTCGTGCACGATCCGATCGAAGTCTTGCCCGGTCACCACAGGCGCCACTCCAAGCCCTACTGCGAGCCGTCAGATCAATAGTCTCTTCGCGCCCGCATATCTTTCAAAGAGAAGCGAACGTCGGGACAAGGATTACCAGGCCAAGGGATGTCACTCGAGACAATTGAACGCCTTGCGGTCGAATGTTGCCCGACCATCAGGTCCCAGCAGCGGACGCGCTGGACGCCGACCGACATGTCGAGCGCCCCTGCCCTACCCCCCGAAACGGTAGGTCAGCTCGACGCCATAGGTGCGCGGTTCGCCGAAGAAGCGCGCGTTGAAGCCGAAGGCGTCGCCGTTCACGAATCCGAGCGGATAGGCGTAGTTGCCGATGTTCTTGATGTAGAAGGCGGCGTCGATCGGCTTGCCGGCGATCCGCCGCCAGTCGAGGCGGGCGTCGAACAGCGAATAGGCGGCGACCTGCGAGGCCGCCAGGCCATCGAGGCTGAGGTTGTAGCCGCTGCGGTACGACCAGGCGCCGGTGAGGGTCAGATCGCCCCATTGCGGGTTGATCGGCAGCCGCCAGGTGTCGGTGAGGCTCAGGGTGTTCTGCGGAATGCCGGTGAAGGAGGTGCCCGACAAGTCCTGGATCATGCCCGTGGCGGTGAGCTCCAGAAAATGGTCGTAAACGCCCTTGGTGTAGCCGTAGTTGAAGGCGATGGTCATGCTCCGCACCGGCAGCACGACGAGATTGAGTTCGCCGCCCCAGATGTGCGCCTTTGAGGGCAGGCCGTCGGGTCCGGTGTTCTCGATGATCGCGGCCGGCTGGCCGTTGAAGAACACCGTGTTGCTGAGCTGGAGGTTCTTGTACCAGTCGTAGAAGACGTCGGCGTTGAGACGCACGGCCATGGAGCCGATGTTGAACTGCGATTTCACGCCCGGCTCGATGTCGGTGAGCTTTTCCGAGCCGAAGGTGAAGAAATCCGGATCGGTGGTCTCGGTGTTGAAGCCGCCGGATTTGTAGCCGTGGCGGCTGGCCAGATAGACCATCAGATGGTCGTTCACCTGCTCGTTGAGCGAGATGGTCCAGTTGGGGGCGTTGAAGCGGGCGCGGGCGGCGAGCACGCAGTTGGCCAGATCGACCTTGACGTTCGGATTGGCGCTCGGGGCAAGGGCGCAGTACTGGCCGGGCGGCGCGCCCAGCACATTGAGGGGCGAATAGATCTGGAAGATCTGCTCGGTGAGGCTCGGCGTATCCCAGGTGTAGCGAACGCCGTCGGTGAAGCTTAGGCCATGGACGAAGCGGGACAGATCGATCGTGCCCTGGTCGTAGACGGCGAAGCTGTTCAGCGTCTGGTGGAAGAACTCGGTCTCGTCGAACAGGAACGGCGAGACCACATAGCCGGTGTTGGACGCCAGCGACGGGTCGGTGTCGCTGTAGGGCGCCAGGGTCTGGTGCGAATAGAAGACGCCGACGATCCAGCGGAAGAGGTCGTTGCTGGTGTGGCCCAGCACCTGGAACTCCTCTGTGAAGGTGCGGGAGTGGGTCGCCGAGCCGACCGACAGCGCCTGATCGATCGTCCCGGTGAAGTTGTTGAAGTTGCGGGTGTTCAGCGCGTGGTAGCCAATGATGTTCTTGAGCGTGATGTCGCCGGCGCCGAAGACCTGGCCCAAGTCGAGGGTCGAGGTGTTGGCCACGCCCACGCCGTTCTCGCGCTCGGTCGAAGGCATGGGATTGTCCACCGCGCGGTTCCCCAGGGCCTGCTGTTCGGCGAAGGCGTCCTCGATATCGACGAGGCCCAGGGCCAGATAGGGGTTCGGCTCGGGGAAGAAGGCGAAGGGGTTGAGAAGGGTGTTCTTGTTGAAGAAGCAGGAGGCGTTCTGGCTCGGGCCGAGGCATGGGCTGACTTGGCTGAGGACCCAGCCTGGCGCGCGGTCAGCGGCGCTCTCGCCGTTGACGAGGGTATATGAGTCGAACCTGCTCGACGGCTTGAAGTCGACGCCGACTCGCCAGGTTCCGTAGCTGAGGTTGTCCTCTGCCGGACCGGCAATGTTCCGGGTGTAGCCGTCGCGGTGCTCGAGGTTGCCGGCGACGCGGATGGCGAGAATGTCGCTCACCGGCAGATTGAGCATCAGCTCGCCGTAGCCGTCGTTGTAGGCGCCGTAGCGGCCGGTGACGTAGCCGCCGAAGGTCGAAGTCGGCCGGTTAGGGGTGAAGAGGACCGCCCCGCCGTTGGTGTTGCGCCCGAACAAGGTGCCCTGCGGCCCCTCCAGGACCTGCACCGAACTCATATCGTAGTTGGAGAGGGACACCTCCTGGGTCTGCACGGGCACGTCGTCGAGGTAGACGACGACCCCGGAGGGGGCGAAATCGGCCGCTTGGCTCTGGCCGCGAAGCTCGTAGGTCTGGGCGAGGGCGCCGCCGGTCTGGGTCGTGCCGACGACGAGGTTGGGCACGAAGAACTGCAGGTCGAAGGCGGAATTGACCTGGAGATTCGTCAGATCCTGGCCGCTGAGGACGCTGACCGAAACCGGCACCTTCTGCAGGTTTTCCTCGCGCCGCTGGGCGGTGACGATGACCTCGGACACGGTCAGCGAATCGCCGGCCGCGGCCTGGGTGGGCGTCGTCTGGATAGGCGTCGTCTGGATAGGCGTCGTCTGGATAGGCGTCGTCTGGGCTTGCGCGGGACCGGCAAGCCATGCCGAAGCGGCGAAACTCAGGGCGAGATTCAGGGCGAGATTCAGGGCGGCCGTCGATACGAGGCGCGTGCGAAGCATGGTCTCCCCTCCCGTATCCGGCCTGGGCGGTCTCGCGCCGCCCGCGATTTACCGATCACGATCGGCCCCGCTTGCATAGACACTTCTTGGGGAGGTGAGGAATTTCAAAGGACTGTGTGGCGCCCGGTCGTCAGATTGGCTCGAAAGACAAAGGCTTTATGCTGATGGTGCGACGGTTTCTCGCAGTCGAAGATCGTGCGCTCGGTCAAGCCATCGTGTATGAAAGTCGGCAGTTCTTGCCCCTGGGGAGGGCCCTCCATGAAAAAGGCGATCGTTCCGCTCAGTATCGTCCTGGCGCTCGGCGCCTGCAGCAGGGCTGCGGCGCCAGCCGCCATCTGCGGCCCCGACTGCGTCGCCACCATGAAGCATTTCCTGCCGGCGAATACGCCAACCTACGCCCCGATCTACGGCGGCGGCTGGATCGATTCGACGTCGTCCTTCGCCAATGGCGGGGTCATCACCTATACCGTTCCGGCCAAGCCGGACGACGTCGCGAGGTTCTATGACGGCGCCGCCTCGTCCGGCGCTCTGTCGCGGACCTTCGACACCAATGCCTGGAAGCTGCAGCTGCCCAGCGCCGGCCAAGGCCCGGCGCCGGCGCGCGTGCTGATCTACGCCCAGGCCGGGACCAACCGGAACCTCTATGTGAACATAGATTCGAGCGAGCCGGGCTTCACCAAGGTGGCGCTGGTCTACGGCGCGAAATAGGCCTCGAAGTCCCCATCGCCTCATAGCGGAGGCGTGCCCTGAGACATTCGGAGCGCCGGCGTGCCCTGAGACATTCGTAGCGCCGGAGTCTCGCCGGCTGTTTCACGGGCCCAGCTCGCCTGCCCTTCGGCGCTCCGGGATTTCCACGAAACGCCAGCGCTCCTTTCACCTTCATGCTAGGGCCGCGGCCGATGTCTTCCGCACCGTCGACCTCGGCCGACCCCGACGCCCGCAATGAGCTGCAGGCCGACATCCGCCTCCTGGGCCGGGTGCTGGGCGATGTCATCCGCGCCGAGGACGGGCCGAAGGTCTTCGACCAGATCGAGGAGATCCGCCGCGCATCCGTGGCCTTCCATCGCGAGGGCTCGGCCGAGGCCGGCCGGCGCCTGGCCGAGCGGCTGGGGGGTCTCAGCCTCGCCGACACCGTCCGCTTCGCCCATTCCTTCGCCTGCTTCCTGCAGATCACCAACATCGCCGAGGACGCCGCCCAGAGGCGCCGCGGCCGCGAACCCCGGCCGGACAGCCTGGCCGGCGCGGTGGCGGCGCTGGCGGCCGAGGGCGTCGGGCGGGATGAGATCCTGGCGCTGCTGAAGGGCGGCTTCGTCGCGCCGGTGATCACCGCCCATCCGAGCGAGGTTCGGCGCAAGAGCGTGCTCGACCGCCAGGCGGCCATCGCCGACGCCCTGGCCACCCTTAATGCGGCGCCCGACCCGGCCGCCCGGGGCCTCGCCGAGGAGACCCTGGCGCGCGAGGTGTCGCTGTTTTGGCGCACGCGCCTGCTGCGCGGGGTGCGGATCGCCGTCTCCGACGAGATCGAGAACGCCATCTTCTATTTCGAACGCAGCTTCCTGGCCGCCCTGCCGGCGCTCTATGCCCGCTGGCGCGACGTGCTGGGGGAAGCGCCGCCGACGTTCCTGACGGTCGGCAGCTGGGTCGGCGGCGATCGCGACGGCAATCCCAACGTCACCGCGGAAGTGATGGCCCAGGCGCTGGCGCATCAGGCGCGGGCGGTGCTGCGATTCTACCTCGAGGCCGTCCACCGGCTGGGCGCGGACTTTTCCATCTCTTCGAGCCTGGCCGAGGTCAGTCCGGCTCTGATGGCCCTGGCGCAGGCGGCGGACGATCCCTCGCCGCACCGCGCCGACGAGCCCTATCGCCAGGCCATCACCGGGATCTACGCGCGGCTTGCGGCGACCTACCAGGCCCTCACCGGCGAAGCGCCGCCCAGGCCCTCGGCCCACGCCGCGCCCGCCTACGATCGGCCGGCGGCCCTGATCGCCGACCTGAAGACGATCCTCGACTCACTGCTCACCCACCACGGGCCGGCCTTCAGCCGCGGCCCCCTGCCCGACCTCATCATGTCGCTCGAGGCCTTCGGCTTCCACCTGGCGAGCCTCGACATGCGCCAGAACTCGGCGGTGCATGCCCGGGTCGTCGGCGAACTCATGAAAGCGGCAGGGGTCTGCGGCGATTATCAGTCGCTGGACGAGGAGGATCGCTGCGCCCTGCTGCTGCGCGAGCTTGGCCACGGCCGCCTGCTGTGGTCGCCGTTCGCCGACTACAGCGATGAGACGCGCGGCGAGCACGCCATCCTCGTCGAGGCGGCGCAGATCAGGGACCTCTATGGCGAGGACGCGATCCGCGCCTACATCGTCTCCAACACCACCTCGGTCTCCGATCTGCTCGAGGTCCATATCCTGCTGAAGGAAGTGGGGCTGTTCACCCCGGCCGCCCCGGCGGCTCCGGCCAGGGCGCGGATCCTCGCCGAGCCGCTTTTCGAGACCATCGCCGACCTGCGCGCCGCGCCCGCGACCCTGGCCCGCTACTTCGCCCTGCCGCTGATCAGAGGCCTGCTCGTTGAAGGCGGGCTGCAGGAGGTGATGATCGGCTATTCGGATTCCAACAAGGATGGCAGCTACCTGACCTCAACCTGGGAGTTGCATCAGACCTCGAAGGCTCTGGCGACGACCACCCGGAATGCGGGTCTCAGGCTGCAGCTCTTCCACGGCCGCGGCGGGGCGGTGGGACGCGGCGGCGGCTCCAGCTTCGAAGCCCTGCTGTCGCAGCCGCCCGGCACGGTGGCCGGCCGCATCCGGGTCACCGAGCAGGGCGAGGTGGTGGCCAACAAATACGCCGACCCCGAGCTCGCCGCCCAGAGCCTGGAGACCCTGGCTGCGGGGACCATCCTGGCGTCCCTGAGGCGCGCGGGCTCAAGCGACGCCGACGAGGCGCGCGGGGCGGTGATGGACGGCCTGGCGCGCGAGGCCATGGCCGCCTACCGCACCCTGGTCTACGGCACGCCGGGCTTCGCCGACTATTTCTTCGCCGCCACGCCGATCAGCGAGATCGCCGATCTCAACATCGGCAGCCGGCCGACCTCCCGCCTCGCCAGCCGTACGATCGAGGGCCTGCGCGCCATCCCCTGGGTGTTCTCCTGGTCGCAGTCGCGGGCCATGCTGCCAGGCTGGTACGGCTTCGGCGCCGCGGTCGAGCGCTCCGGCGCCAGCCTCGAGACGCTGCGGGAGTTTCACGCCGCGTGGCCGTTCTTCGCCTCGATCCTGGCCAATATGGAAATGGTGCTGGCCAAGGGAGACCTGGCCATCGCGCGACGCTACGCAGGGCTCCTCGAGGACGGGGTGCTGGCCAAGCGCATCCATGGCGAGATCCGCGCCGAGTGGGAGCGCACGGTGGGCGCGCTGCTCGCCATCACCTGCCAGAGCCGGCTCCTGGAACACAACCCCACGCTCGCCGCCGTGATCCGCTCGCGCCTGCCCTACATCGATCCGCTCAACCACCTGCAGATCGAACTCATTCGTCGGCGCCGCTCCGGCGATGACAGCCCGGAGGTGCGCGAGGGCATCCACCTGACGATCAACGGGGTCGCCGCGGGCCTCAGGAACGCAGGCTAGCCGGATGTCGATGACGGAAAAGCTCGACGACCAGTACCGCGACAGCCGCAAGCTGGCGGCGCGGGCCCTGCTGCACGTCAAGTATGGCGCCCGCGGCGGGGTTCACGATCTCGCCGACGCCATCAACCTCCAGCCGGGCGCCCGCGTCCTCGACGTCGGCTGCGGGCCGGGCTGGTTCTGGAGCCGGTCGGCGCAGGCTTTGCCGGCCGACCTCGATCTCACCCTGACCGATCTCTCGCCGGGCATGGTCGCCGAGGCCCTCGAGCGGGTGCGGGCGCTCGGCCGTTGGCCAAAGATCGAAGGCAAGGTCGCCGACGTGTGCGATCTGCCCTTTGACGATGCGGCGTTCGACGCGGTCCTGGCGATGCACATGCTCTATCACGCCGCCGACCCGGAGGCCGGGATCGCCGAGATCGCCCGCGTCCTTCGCCCCGGCGGCCTGGCGGTCGTCACCACCAATGGGCTTGGCAACATGATCGAGCTGCATGCGCTCGCCGCGGCGGGGTTCGGCGGCCCAGACCACAGTACGGGCGCGGCGGCCTTCAGCCTGGAGCACGGTGAGCCGCTTCTTGGCAAATACTTCGCCAAAGTCGAGACCCACCGCACCCGGGATGTCCTGCGGATCACTGACCCGGCGGACGTCGTCGCCGCCCTGACTTCCTATCCGCCGGGCGACAGCCTCGGCTCTGACCAGCTGGCGCGGCTGGACGGCGCCGTCGAAGCGGCCTTCGCGGCCGGCGGCGGCGTCCTCGAGGTGACCCGCGACGCCGGCTGGATGCTCGCCAAAAAGGCGGGTTGAGCGTTTCAGGCGGCTCGCACGATGGAGGTCGGGCGAGTGCCGACGTCTCACCGGCCGCTCTATGCCCGGCCTTTAAGCGCTGCAATCGCCTCTCCAGCGGCGCGGCCGCCGCTTTCCCAGGCGCCGTGGGCGGTGGAGAAGTAGGATGGGTGCGTCGCCTCGCCGGCGAAGAAGATCCGCCCATCGACCGGGGCGGCCAGGACGGCCCGATCGCCCGCATGGCCCGGCAGGGCGTGGGAGTAGGCCCCCAGGGAAAAGGGATCGCCAGACCAGGTCGTCTCGATGAGCGGCGAGAGGAGCCGGCGCATGTCCGATCCCAGCACGCCGGCCAGCTCGTCGATGGCGAAGGCGGTAAGCGCGCCGGGCCCCTCGCCTTCCAGGTCCCTGGCCAAGGCCCCGCCGAAATAGGCCTCGACACAGGGACGCCCGAAGGGGCGCAGGAAATAGCCGGCGGTGGCCGCCGTGTCGGTGCGGCCGAAGCAGTGACCCTCGGCCGGCAGGCGCTGCGGCTCGGAGACCGCCAGCCAAGCCTTGTTGGCGTCGCCGAGCGGCAGGCCGGCGGCGGCCGCGACCTTGTCGGGCAGGCTGGGGCTGAAGCGGATGGCCTCGCTCGCCAGGACGTTGGAGGGCGCGGTGACGATGACCGCCCGGGCCGTGAGGGTCCCTTTGGCGGTGACGATACGGATCGCCCCGCCGGAATGGTCGATTTCCGCGACCGCGCAGCCAAGCCTCGCCGCCACCGGGCCGCCAAGCGCGGCGATGGCCGCGCCGTAGCCTTCGCGCACCCGCCAGTTGCGGCCGCTGTCCTGGTAGGCGGCGTAGTCGAGGACAGAGACCTCGTCCCAGGCGGCCCCGTTGTAATAGCCGCTGCCGGCGTTCAGCAGGCCGTTCCAGCGTCCGCCGGGCTCGAGGAAATCCGCGGCCGGGGCGTCGACGCCGGTGGCGGCGGCCGCCTCCAGACGCGCGTCCAGGTCCGACCAGGCCTGGCCAAAGGCCTCGGCGTCGGCGGGGCTGATGCCGAGGCGGTCCGTGCGCCGCTGCCAGTGGGCGGTCGAACGTTCCACGGCGAAGCCGTGCGCCTCGATCAAAGGAACCAGCGGATTGCGGTCGGCCGAGTGCAGCCATTCGCAGCCGGCGTCGAGGGGAAGCCCTCCAGCTTCAATGGTGTGGGCCCGTCCGCCGACCCGGTCTCGCGCCTCCAGCAACGCCACGGCGAGCGGTTCGGACGCCAGGCGCTGGGCGGCGGCGAGCCCCGCGGCGCCGGCGCCGATGATGACGATGTCGAATGAGTCGGCCACGCTTGCCGCACTAAGCGGAAGGCGGCCGCCGAGTTCAAGTCAGGCTCGGAGAGCGTCGGGCTCCCGGAAGCGCCGGGTGAAGACGACGTAGCCCAGCCAGAAGAGCATGATCAGGAGCGGCGGCAATCAGCGCGGCGACGGCGGTGACGATGTCGTAGGCGATCAGCGGCGGCGCATTCGTCGGCTGGCTGGCCGGATTGGTGGCGGCCTCATAGATGAAGAAAGCCATCACCGCGGCGGCGACGGCTGCGCGATCCTGCACACCGGCGAAACCGGCATGGACAGGATCGCCGACGGGCTCGGAATGAGCCGGCAGACTCTGCTCCGGAGACTGAAGGCCGAAGGAACCACCGTCGAAAAGATCCTGGACCAGCTTCGCAAGCGGATGGCGCTGGGCTACCTCGAGGGCGGCAAGGCGTCGATCGACGAAGTCGCCTATCTGGTCGGCTTCTCCGATCCGGCCGCCTTCTCCCGCGCCTTCAAGCGCTGGACGGGCATGAGCCCAAAGGCGATGCGGCGAAGCCAGGAGGGACAAGCATGAGCAGGGTCGTATTGGTGACCGGCGCGGGCAGCGGCATCGGCCGGGCCGTGGCCCTGGCCTTCCTCGCCGCCGGCGACACGGTCGTCCTGGCCGGCCGCCGCCGCGAGACCCTGGAGGAGACCGCGGCCCTCGCGGCCGCCGGGGAAAGCCTCGTTGTTCCAACCGATGTCACCAAGCCGGATGAGATTGCAGCCCTGTTCGAGGCGACGGCCGGCGCGCCCGGGCGGTTGGACGTCCTCTTCAACAACGCCGGCGTCGGCGCTCCGCCCGTTCCCTTCGAGGATCTGCCGCTCGCCGCCTGGGAGGCCGCAGTCAACACCAACCTCACCGGCGTTTTCCTTTGCGCCCAGCACGCCTTCCGCCTGATGAAGGCGCAGGAGCCGCGCGGCGGGCGGATCATCAACAACGGCTCGATCTCGGCTCATGCGCCCAGGCCCCGCTCGGCGGCCTACACCGCCACCAAGCACGCCGTGACGGGCCTCACGCGCTCGATTTCCCTCGACGGCCGCGACTGGGACATCGCCTGCGGCCAGATCGACATCGGCAATGCCGCGACGCCGATGACCGAGCGGATGGCCAAGGGCGTGCCCCAGGCGGACGGACGGATGGTTGCCGAACCGGTGATGGACGTGAAGGCCGTGGCCGACGCGGTGCTGATGATGGCCGCCCTGCCGCTTTCGGCCAACGTCCAGTTCATCACCGTCATGGCGACGAAGATGCCGTTCATCGGCCGCGGCTGAAGCCTGCGCTTACACGACACTGGCCTGACGTGAGGCCGCCGCCCTGACGTGGTCGATGAACACCCTCAGCTTGGGAAGCACCTGCCGCCTGCCGGAGTGATAGAGGAAGACCCCGGGCGTTTCGGCGGCGACCTCGGCGAGGACCGGCGCCAGCCTTCCTTCGCCTGTCGGAGCGCGGGCGAGTGGCGCCGGCGCTTGCGCCAGTCCCACCCCCCTGATCGCGGCGCCGAGCAGGGTCGGATAATCGTGCGCGATCAGCGGGCCGGCGACGATGACCTCGACGGTGGCGTTTCCGTCCGCGAATATCCAGGGCGCGATGGCTCCGTTCGAGCGCCGAAGGCGCAGGCAGCTGTGACGGCGCAGGTCTTCGATCCGCAGCGGGCGGCCTTGGCGCGCGAGATAGTCTGGGCTGCCGACCACCACCATTGGAAAGGCCGGCGTAAGCCTGACGGCGACCATGTCGGGCGCAAGAAACTGGCCCAGACGAATGCCGGCGTCGAAGCCGCCCTTCGCCAGATCGACCATCTCATCGCTCGCGGCGATCTCCAGTTCGATCTCGGGCCACGCCTCGCAGAACGAAGCGATGATCGGTTCCAGGATCAACGGCACCACCGCCCTGGGAACGGACAGGCGCAGCAGTCCGGTCGGCCGCTGGCCCAGTTCGCGCGCCGCCTCGCCGGCGGCGACCAATTCCTCGAAGGCAGGCCGGGCCCGGCTGAGAAACCGCTCACCGGCTTGCGTCAGACCGACACTTCGCGTGGTGCGGGCGAACAGCGCCGCGCCGAGACGCGCCTCCAGAGCTCGCACGGACTGGCTTACCGCCGACGGGGTCACGCCGAGATCCGCCGCCGCGCGGCGGAAGCTCTGGCGTCGCGCGACGGCGAGGAAGACCTCGACACCCTCCAGCGCTCCTTGTCGGACTGTGTAGTTCTGCTTCACAACCTGTGAAGGTTATCGCCAATAGGCGAACGATGACAACAATCCCAGATAGCCGCGTGGCCTCGTCACCACGTCAGAAAGCCGCAAAATGTCCCCCGCCGTCATCTTCCTGCTGCAGCTCGTGCTCGGCTACGCGCCGTGGCTTCTCGTCCTCGGCGCCTATGGCCTGCCGAGACTGCGGGCGATAGACAGCGTGCAGGTCCAACGCGCGATCGCCGCGCTGCACAGCTTCCGTTTCTTCGGACTGGTCTTCATCCTGCCCGGCGTGGTCGGCCGCGGGCTTCCCGCCGGTTTCGCCATGTTCGCCGCCTATGGCGACTTCGCGACCGGCGTGCTCGCCATGCTGGCGCTGTTCACCTTCAGGCTGCGTCCACTGTTCTGGCTGTTCGTCGTCGCCTTCAACCTGGTCGGCGCGGCCGACATCCTCGTCGACTACTATCACGGCGTAGAGACGGGGCTGCCGGCGCTGGCGGGCCAGCTAGGGGCCGCCTACGGAATCGTGATGCTCTACGTGCCGTTGCTGATGGTCACACATGCGGTCGCTTTCTATTGGCTGGCGCGCCCGCGGGTCAGAGCCGCCCACCCCTAGACCGTTGAGGCGCAACGGGCGAGAACCTGGCCGTGCCGAACGCCCACCCGGACCTGCACGGCGTCATCGCCGAACTGACTCTCCGCTATCCGCCCGCGGAGGGTCTCACCAATCCCCTCCACCTGATCCTGTGGGAGAACATCGGCTATCTCATCGACGATGCCCGCCGCGCCGTTCTGTTCGAAGAACTCGCAACCAGGGTCGGCCACGCCCCAGCAGATCGAGGCCGCCGACGGCGCAATCCTGCTCGACATCGCCCGGCGAGGCGGCATGCGCCCGGAGACGCGCGTCCAGCGCTGGCGCAATATCGCCAAGATCGCGGCCGACCGGGCCGGCGGAGACCTCGCCGGCGCCTTGAGATCCCTGCCGCTCGATAAGGCCCGCGCCCTCCTGAAGGCCTTCCCGGTGATCGGGGATCCGGGCGCGGACAAGATCCTCCTCTTCGCCGATATTGCGGCCAGGCCCAGCCTCGACTCAAATGGCGTGCGCGCCCTCGCTCACCTGGGCTTT
This sequence comes from Caulobacteraceae bacterium, assembly GCA_036491275.1. Taxonomy (GTDB): domain Bacteria; phylum Pseudomonadota; class Alphaproteobacteria; order Caulobacterales; family Caulobacteraceae; genus Acaudatibacter. Next base: position 3,293 of record DASXCH010000158.1, on the reverse strand, counting down.
TTCGCCGAAGGGCGCGACTACGCCGCCTCCTACCGCGCCGCCATCGACGCCCTGGTCCGCCGCGGCGAACCTGACCGCGCCTGGCTCGTTACCGCGTATCTGGTCTTGCGCGAGCACTGCCCGCTCGATGCGGCCTGCGCGCATGCGTTGGTGGCGAGGCTGTAAGAGAGCTTCGCGGGCTGGGCGCGGTGCAAAAAGTGATAGGGGCTCCTGTCTCCGTACTCCGGACTAAGAAGCCGCCGACGGCCACGAGCTAATATCCGCTTTGGGTGGAGGCCGTGTAAAAACTCGGCTTTTCGCAGTGACCGTGGAATATTATTGCAAACGGCTTCGTGATTTCGGTTGAGCGCAGAATGCCTTGAATGATGATCCGCTGTTAGGGGTAGAATCTTGCGCCCAAATAAGGCGCGATTATGTTTCTACACAGCCTCGGTGGAAAGCTGATATTGGCTATGCTTTCATAACGCGGGGCCCGCGAGGGTGTGCAACGATGAGACGATCTCATTCCCGGTGATCTGAGGTGTGGCGCTGATGGTCGTTGTCGAGGCGCCATTCGACCCCTTCTGCGTCCGCCCCTTTCCTTCGCAAAATACATCACCCGCCGACCGGTCGGCCCATGCACCGACCATTACTTCCTCGTCGTATGTAGCGCGCTCACACTGGCTCTTTCCCCAGCAAACGTGCGAGCGAACGCGGAGGCCTCCGCGCTTTTATCGCCCCCAAGTGGATATGGAGCCAAAACCAAGATACCGGAGCCCCAATATGACGCTGAGGAGTTGTTGAGGATCTTATCAAGGATCGTCGCGACGTCCGACGGCAATATAACTCGGGAGATTGTTGAGGGCGCATTCCGTACCGCCTTCGATCATCGGAATAACGTCTCCAGAAACGCCCGCGGAGAGATGGTGCTTGAACATATTTACACCAAGACATTTGATACATATTTCGGCGCGATGCTTTATACAAGTACAGGCACTTTGTCGAGCGCTTTCACCTTCTCTCTAAACTATAATCAATTGAAGACATTCCAGACGCTCCCCGACTTGCCGTGTATAAACCGCCCTATAATCGAACGCGAAATCAGATCAATGGGTTGGACTCAAGACCCAAACACAAACGGCACACCCTACTACAGTCCTCACTCTAGTACGCCAAATGTAATAATGATATTTTCTAAAACGTCACCGGTACCAAAAGTACACCTAAAGCTAACGGCGTCGTTTGGCCCTCTTGGCCTCACGTGCTTAAGTGGACTCTCAATTGCGCGAAGCGTCTATTGATTGGCGTGGCCGCTAAGGTGTTTGGATACTCAACATTACAAAGGCGTTAAAGGGGATCGCCACCGACTTTGACCGCCTCAACAACGATCCAATGCCGTCCTGCCGCCGCACGTCGGACCGCGCTGCCGGATGTGAGATGGGCCGAATACAATCAGCTGTTTCGCGATGCCGGCGTTGCTGGGGGGTTGGGCATGCCAGTGCGAAGTTTCCGGGAGGTAGGCACGAAAACAAGCCCACCGAGGGTCGAAAGCGGCCGGCGGCTAATGTCCGCTTTGGGTCGGACACTGCCTCCACGCCAGGAAACGCACCTTGGTCGACCTCATGGGTACGACACCCACGCGATCAAACCGCGCCGGCGGCAATCAGGCTGCGGGCGCAGTCGACGATGGTGTCCTCCATGGGCCGCGGACGCCAGTCGAGCAGGGTCTGGGCCTTGAGCGAGGTGTAGTCGTGCTTGCGCCCGAGGTTGCCGGCCACCGCGCCGATGTCGCGATCGAAGAGCCCAGCCAGGCGCAGGACGAAGTCCGGGGCCCTGCGCGTCGGCACCTTGCTGGCCTCGGAACCCAGCCGGCGCTTCAGGATCTGAGCGATGTCCATCATCCAGGCCCATTCTCCGGCGGCGATGAAGCGCTCTCCGGCGGCCGCATTGCTGGTCATGGCGCGGATATGCAGGTCGGCGACGTCACGCACGTCGACGATGTTGAAGCCGAGCCTAGGCACACCCGGCACCTGACCGGCCATCAGCCGCCGCACGACTTCGATCGACCCGGAGAAGTCGTCGCTCAGCACCGGCCCGACCACCAGGGCCGGATTGATGGTGGTCAGCGTGGTCGTGGCGTTGGCGGCCCTGATCAGCTCCCAGGCGGCCTGTTCGGCCAGGGTCTTGGAGCGGCCATAGGCGCCGACCCTCACATCATCGCCGTTGGTCCAGTTGGTCTCGTCCGCCACTCCGTCCAGCGAGTCGACGCCCCGCCCCGTGGCCGCCACCGACGAGGTCATCACCACCCGCCTGACGCCGGCCTTGATCGCCGCGCCGAGGGCCCGCAGGGCGCCGCCGCGCGCCGGCACGATCAGCTCGTTCGGGTCCTTCGGCTCGGCGATGGAAATCGGCGAAGCGACGTGCAGCATGTAGTCGCAACCGGCAGCCGCCTCATCCCAGCCATCGTCGCTGAGCAGATTGAGCTGATGGAACGAGAGCCGGTCGCCGGCGTCGGTCAGGGCGCCGATCAGGCTCCGCACCTTCGGCTCGCTCTTCAGGTCCCGGACCGTGGTGCGCACGTCGTAGCCGCGGCGCAGGAGCTCGATCACGCACCAGCTGCCGATGAAGCCCGAGCCACCGGTCACCAGGACCGTTTCAGCCATGTCCGCCTCCGTCAGGATGTTTCAGTGCGGTAAAACTAGCGCGGCGGCCCGGACAAGCCAAACCGCCGGGAGCGGGCGTTCGCCTTCCGGGTCCGGAAGCGGGCGGCCGGAAGCGGCCATTGGCTTCCACGGCAAACACGCTGCGCGGAGTTCTATGGCTGCGATCGTCAGCATCACCGCCTTCCGAAATCAGGTCGGCGCCGGATCAGGCCGCGACAGAGGCCGGCCTCACCTCCTCGGCGACGCGTGGCCCAATCTCCCGCTCGGCGACGCCCAATTCATAGGCGGTCTGCAGATTGAGCCAGAAACGGGCGGAACGCCTTCCCCCTGCCCGCGCGTTCACGGCGCCGATAGGGTGAAGCGCGGCCTCGGGGGCAACGAGTTCGCCCATGACCGACATCTTCATCTCCTACGCCCCGCACTCCCATGGGCCGTATGACCGTGGGGCCACGCTGGGTCTGGCCGCCGGTTTGGCACTGCCTCAGTTTGAAATTTACAGACACGCGGGATCATTGAGCAGTGACGGGGGGTCGAGGTCTGAGCGCCAGGTCTGTCGCCCGCGTGACGAAGACGTACAGCATGACGCCCTGCTGATAGTGGCTGACCGGGCAAACGAGGAAATTGCCGAACAGGCTTTTGTCCCACCGCCCT
>DASXCH010000157.1:0-117594 GCA_036491275.1 Caulobacteraceae bacterium | reverse complement strand
CTTCTGTGACAACGGCTTTCGCATACGCCTCCTTGATTGACTCAACGTCAGCGTTCGTCGCCGTCCAATCGTTTGGTCGAACAGAAGAAAATTCCTGATTATTTGCGTCTACTGAACGAAGTCGAACTTCGTAATAGTTGTATTCACCAGTATAAGCCGCACCAGCAATCTCTTTTCCCTCGTTTTCCACTCCTCTAGTCTCATCGCGTTCGTCTTCTGGACCCCACGCAACTTCGAATTTACGTGCGCCATTGGCACCAATATGGCTTGCGGCTGATGTCGCGGATGTTTCGCCTGGGCCGCCCTGCGCACCGCTTGTCCCTGGACCTTTGGCATTGGCTTGCGGACCGCCATTGGCGAAAGCCATGGGTCCAAGGCTTACCTGCACCTCCTGAGAGCCCGGTCCTCCAAAAGCCGTCACCGCTTCCCCAGTCGGGTCTGATGCATCTAGAGGGTCGTCTCCAACATAGGCATAGAGATTCAGATCATCCCGGTCGCCGATTGGATCGGTCTGCAGGAACTTGCCTGAGACCGGGTCGTATACCCGAGCCTTGTAGTAGTAGAGCTTGGCCTCGGGGATGGCGATCTGGCCGGTGTAGCGGAACCGGGGCACGGCCCCGACCGTCCCCCAGGCGTTGGGCGCGCCGTAGGCGTCATAGGTGTAGTTCGCGGCGAGCGTTCCAGAGGCATTGGCCACGCCGGTGATCGAGCCCTGGCGGTCGGCGATCAGGTAATTGGCGTTGGTCGAGGAGACCGCCGCGCCTTCGAACCACACGAGGGGATTGTCGACCTCGGGCCCATGGACATAGCGGCGCAGGACCGCGCCGGAGCCGTTGTACTCGGCGACGAGCGCATCGCCATCGTAGAGGAAGGTCGTCGTGGTCGCGTTGATCACCGACTGCTGCAGCCGGCCGGTGGGATCATAGGCGAGCGAGAGCGTGATTGGCCCGCTCTCGGTCAGCAGCCGGTTTTCGGGATCGTAGCTGAACGTGCGCACGCCGTCGGAAGTGAGGTTGCCGTTGGCGTCATAGGCCCAACTCGTCCCGCCGACGCTGGCGTTCTGGTTGAGGCCGTTGGGGACCGTGGCGACCGCGCTCGCCGCCGTCGCCTGCCAGTCCCAGGCCGCGTTGCTGCTGGTCGCCTGGGAAAGCTGCCCGCCGGCGGTGTAGGACTGTGTCCAGGTCTCGTTGCCCGTAGTCGGCAAGAAGACGTGGGCCAGGCTGGCCATCCGGTCGGCCTTGTCCCCCGGGTCCGGCCGCTGGCCGGCCCGAGGACAGGCTCCGCCGATGGCGGAGGTGCTGGAGGGTCGGGTGAGCGCATTGACGCGGCTCATGGTGTCGTAGCCGGCTGAGACGCTCATGGCGCTGTTGGAGACCGAGCCGAACCGGCCGGCCGGGTCATAGGCGTAGGTCACCGACGCCGCGTCGGGCCAGGTCAGGCTCGCCGGGTTGCTGTCGGAGTCGTAGGCGAACGTGAGCGTTTGGCCATTGGTCGCCTCGGAGATCCGCCGTCCGGCCGCATCATAGCTCCAGGCGACGCCCGGCGTGCCGCTCTGGTTCTCGTAGAGCGCCGAGAGCGGCCTTCCCGCCAGGTCGTAGCCATAGGCGACATTGTCCGCCGTCCACGGCGAAGCGAAGGTCTTGGCCGTGCGGCGGTTCAGGACGTCATAGCCGTAGCCGATCACCGTCGTGCCATCGCGGTTGGTCAGGGTCAGGCGATTGTTGTTGGCGTCATAACTATAGGCCTCGGCGTCGCTGGGATCCGACGTCCCGGCGCCCAGGGTCCTGGACGGGAACTCCAGCTTCGACAGCCGATTGAACCCGTCCCAGATATTGGTGGTGAGGTTGGCGTTGGCGTCGAGGACGGTGAGCACCTCGCCGTCGCCGCCGTAGGTCCAGGTCCCGTAGAGGCCCTGGATCGGCGTTCCGACGCCGCGCGTCTCGGTGAGTTTCTGGCCGGCGAGGTTCCCCGGTTCCGGCCTCTGGCCGGCCCGAGGACAGGCTCCGGCGAGCTGGCTGATGTGATCCGGCCCGGCCGCGCCGCCCGCGCTTTGCACGCAGGCGCTGGTCGGCAGCGAACTGAACACCGCGGCATTGTTGCGCTCGGCTGCGCAGATCGGCCGGTTCAGCGGATCGTAGCTCGTCTGGACGACGATCAGCGCCGCCTGTCCGACCGTGCCGTTCAGCGCCTGGACCTCGATTCTATTACCGTTGGGATCGAAAGTGGTGAGCGTCGTCTCCAGAGCGGCGAACGCGCCGCCCGAGGCATTGGTGGTTCCCTTGTCGACCTCGATCACCCGGCCGTCGGGGTCATAGGTGGTGCTGGTCGCCGTGCGTGTGCCCGATCCCGGCGTCGGATCGGCGTCGATGTCCATGAGCTTGCGCCGGTCCGGATCGAAGGTGGCGTTGCTGACGTGGCCCAGCGGCGTGGTGGTCGCGGTGACATTGCCCCAGGCGTCGGGGGTGAAGCCGGTGGTGAGATTGAGCGCCGGGTTTGCGGCGACCGAGCGTGCGGCCAAGGCTCTGCTCCCGACAGGCGATGAAGCCGGCGGACCCCAGCGGACGGCCGGTGCGCTCGCCGGCGCGCGGCCGGGGAGGCCACCGTTAACCAGGTTTGTGTCCCCGGAATTCCTGGAATTCCCAGGTTGTTGTTGGCGTCGAGGACGGACGGCACCTCGCCGTCGCCGCCAAAGGTCCAGCTGGCGCAGGCGTCCAACCTTTCGTCACTGGCTGTTATTACGAAAATATTGATCGATCTGCTCGCCCATCTCGGCAGTTATTGGGAACATCCTTCGAACTTTAGGTGAAACTTTTGATATTTCAATATTATCGAATTCAATTTTTATGTTTCGAGCAATCAAAAAGGCGGGCGAGTCCACCTTGTCGGTGGTTAATGAAATAATGTGTTTGCAAACATATCGCATATATTTCATTGTAGAATTGGATATCTGAGGATTATGAACTTTCTCCATCATATCCAACTGATATAACACAGTTTCGCACCCAAAAAAGGCTTGTAACGGTTCATTTGTACTGATCGAAATCGAAGCTAATATTATATTAGCTAATATGGGAATTCTATCTGCAGGATTGTCTTCTCCATATAATTTAAATATCTTGCGAACCACGTTGTTTGCGTTAGCGTAATCCCCCTTTGATCGAAGATAATTGGCGTCCTCTAGGAGGATCCAGTACTTAAATTTTCGCAGTAGTCTAGGCATGTGTGGATCTATTCATTACCGGGAATGAAACGCGAAATAAAATGTAAGGCATCCACCCACCATGGCCGCTCCTGGGGGGATAATTGACGCGGCGGCCGCGGACCGATGCTTGTCTTCGTACCAGCCAGCGGATCGGGCCTAGCTTGACCTGGCCCAACACGGACAGCCGGCGGCTTGGGAGCCACCTCTGGCGCAGCCGCTGGCATTTCTACAGGCTCGAAGGCAGGCGCGGCTCTTGGAACTACCCCGGCAACCGCTTCTCCGCCGAGCCCGAGGGCGATCCCCGCGAGTGGTACAGCCGCCATGCCGATTGCTTCCTGCCGTTTCGCCTCGGGAATTCCGTTCTGCTTTGGGTCATTGAAGGCGGCCTTCTGTTCTGCGAAGCTTCCACCTGGTGGTCGTGAGCTGTAGCCGCTACCACCTTCGCTTTGTGGAACGGGGGCGGTGTCCCTCGTAATGGCCGAGGCGTTCTGCGCGAACATTGGGAATGCGCTGAGGACCGATCCGGACGCACTTCCCCCAGTGGCCCCACTCGATCCCCCCAACGAGTCTGGCGAAGACTGCAGCAGTGACGGGCCGAGCGAAAACTGGATGTCGAGCGCACCGCCTCCCACTCCGCATGTTGAGATTGGGCAATCCCCGCTCGGATCGGCGCTGTCGATCGGATCGCCTCTGACATAGGCATAAAGGTTGAGATCACTCTGATCCCCCACTGGATCGGTCTGCAGGAACTTGCCGTCGCCGGGATCGTAGACCCGGGCCTTGTAATAGTAGAGCTGGGCCTCTGGGATGGCGATCTGGCCGGTGTAGCGGAACCGGGGCGCCGTCCCCACCGTCCCCCAGGCGCCCGGCGCGCCATAGGCGTCGTAGGTGTAGTTCGCCGTGACCGCGCCTGAGCTATTCGCCACCCCGGCGATCGAGCCCTGGCGGTCGGCGATCAGATAGTTGGCGTTTGTCGACACGACGCTTGAGCCCTCGAACCACACGAGCGGATTATCGACCTGCGGGCCGTGGACATAGCGGCGCAGGACGGATCCTGAACCGTTGTATTCGGCGACCAGGGCGTCGCCGTCGTAGAGGAAGCCGGTCGTCGTCCCGTTGATCACCGACTGCTCGAGCCGGCCGGTGGGATCGTAGGCCAGGGTCATCGTTATCGGCCCGCTCTCGGTGAGCAGCCGGTTCTCAGGATCGTAGCCGAACGTCCGCACACCATCCGAGGTGAGGTTGCCGTTGGCGTCATAGGTCCAGCTCGTGCCACCGACCGCCGCGTTCTGGTTGAGCCCGTTGACGCTGGTGGCGATGGCCGCCTTGCTGGCCGCCTGCCAGTCCCAGGCGCCGTTGCTGCTGGTCGCCTGGGCGAGCTGGCCGCCGGCGGTGTATCCTTGCGTCCAGGTCTCGTTGCCGGTCGTCGGCGAGAACACATGCGCCAGGCTCGCCATGCGGTCGGCCTTGTCGTAGCCGACGGCGGAGGTGCTGGAGGGCCGCGTCAGCGCATTGACGCGGCTCAGCGTGTCGTAGCCGGCGGCGACGCTCATGGCGCTGTTGGAGACCGAGCCGAACCGGTCGGCCGGGTCATAGGCGAAGGTCACCGAGGCCGTATCCGGCCAGGTCAGGCTCGCGGGATTGCTGTCGGAATCATAGGTGAAGCCGAGGGTGAGGCCGTTGGTCGCCTCGCTGATCCGCCGCCCCGCCGCGTCGTAGGTCCACGCGACCCCCGGCGTGCCGCCCTGGTTGCTGTAGAGCGCCGAGAGCGGCCGGCCAGCCAGATCGTAGCCATAGGCCACGTTGTCCGCCGTCCACGGCGCGGCGAAGGTCTTGGCCGTGCGCCGGTTGAGCACGTCATAGCCATAGGTGATGACCGTGATCCCGTCGCGCTTGGTGAGCGTCAGGCGATTGTTGTTGGCGTCATAACTATAGGCCTCGACGTCAGCGGGATCCGAAGTCTCGGCGCCCAGGGTCCTGGACGGGAACTCCAGCTTCGAGAGGCGGTTGAACCCGTCCCAGATATTGCTGGTGAGGTTGTTGTTCGCATCCAGCGTCGTGAGCACCTCGCCGTCGCCGCCATAGGTCCAGGTTCCGTAGAGGCCCTGGATCGGCGTCCCCACCCCGCGCGTCTCGGTGAGCTTCTGGCCGGCGAGGTCGTAGACGGCCTGGCTGATGTGATCTGACCCGGCCGTCCCGCCGGCGCTCTGAACACAGGCGCTGGTCGGCAGCGAACCGAACACCACCGCGTTGTTGCGCTCGGCCAGGCAGATCGGCCGGTTCAATGGGTCGTAACTCATCTGAACGACAGTGAGCGGCGCCTGTCCCACCGTCCCGTTCAGCGCCTGGACTTCGGTCCTGTTGCCGTTGGGATCGTAGGTGGTGAGGGTGGTTTCGAGGGCGGCGAAGCTCCCGCCTGAGGCGTTGGTGGTCCCCTTGTCGACCTCGATGACGCGGCCGTTGGCGTCATAGGTCGTGCGGGTCGCCGTGCGCGTGCCCGAGCCCGGCGTCGGATCGGCGTCGATGTCCATGAGCTTTCGGCGATCGGGATCGAAGGTGGCGTTGCTCACATGGCCCAGGGGTGTCGTGGTCGCGGTGACATTGCCCCAGGCGTCGGGCGTGAAGCCGGTGGTGAGGTTCAGCGCCGGGTGGGTCCCCACCGCCGCCGCGCCCTCGGTGGTCGAGGTCAGGTTGCCATAAGAATCGTAGGCGTGGGCGGTGGTGATCCCGGCCGCATCGACGCTCTGGGTGAGAAGGCCGATGGCGTTGTAGGCGAAGGTGTAGGTGGGCCGAACGCCGTTCACCGCCGGCCGCTGCGCCTCTTCCATCAGCGAGGCGCCGGCGCCGGAGGGGTAGTAGGTGAAGTTGGTGGTGTTGCTGAGCGCGTCGGTGATCGAAGCCAAGTGGTTCCAGGTGGGATCGTAGGTCGCCTGGACGAGCGTGTTGGCCAGGCCTGAGCCTGGCTTGGCGACCTCGGTGAGGCTGAGGACGTTGTCGAGGCCGTCGTAGGCGAACTGCTCCTCATCACCTTCGGGGAAGGTGCGCTGGGTCACCCGATGGCGGCCATCCCAGGCGCTGTCCACCTCGCGGCCGATCTCGTCGATGTTGCGCACCGCGTTTCCGTCGGTGTCGTAAGAAACGCTGTAGGCGCCGCCGTCCGGATCGTCCCGCTCGCCGCGGCCGCCGAGGGCCAGGTACCAGGCGTAGGGCGGCAGGTTGGCCTCGCCGATCACCTGCAGGCCGTCGGCGTCGTAGGCGGTCTCGACCAGGCCGCGGGTGTCGTAGGCATATTGCAGGGCCGGCAGAGTGGAGTTCACCGGCTCGAACATCTGGGAAAGCTGCGGGTAGGGCACGGGGCGTTGGGTCGCGCTGCGGGCGAGAATGGGCGTGAAGGTCAAATTCCAGGCCTTGCCGGTGTTCCCGCCGGTGGACGAGCCGACCGCGTCGACGATGCTGGTACCCGTGCTGTTGGCGATCTGGCCGACGGTGATCCCGTTCACTGTCGCGGTCGTCCCGGCAAGGCCGCCCTGGGCGTTGGCGAAGGCCATCGTTCGGCCAAGGCTGGTGGTAACCTGAGTTACACCCGTGGTGTAGTCGACCGTGTGACCCCCGCTCTGGGTTCCATACGTGAAGGTGAGCGAGACGCCCTGGGGCCAGATCCAGGTGGTTGGGATATAGCCGCGCGTGACCGCGCAGCTGTTGTCGTCGAGGGGCTCGTATTCCCACTTGTACGGGGCGAAGTTCATCACATCGCCAGACGCATTGGTGAGCTTGAAGCTCACCGCCGAGTTGTCCCAGAAGCGGGCGGTCGATTCGTTCCAGCCGCTGCCAAAAGTGTGACAGCCAGGCCGGATCTTCACCCGCGCGCCCGTCTGAACGAGCGTCCCCGGCGCCCCAACTGGCGGCATCCAGCTGCCGTCGACCAGGCGAACATACTGCTGGCCGGAGAACCCGCGGCTGACGGTCGCCGTATTGGCGATCATCTGCGCGCGCCACCAGTCGGCGACGAGGGCGGCGTAGACGTCCTGATTGAGATTGGCGGTCGAGGAGCCTGCGAAGATGTCCTGCATGGCCAGGAACGCCGCCAGGGTTCCCGCCGCCGCGAACGGACTGGTCGCGCCCAACGCCTCATCCCCCGAGGCGGAATTTGAGAACCTGACATCCCAGTTGTTGGTCCAGCCGCCCTCGACGGGGCTGACGCACGGGCCAAAGGGATTGCAGGCCGAGGGCGCGGCCTTGAAGCTCAAGGAATAGTCCAGCTTGTAGGGAGCCTGGCCGTTCCCGATCGAGATGAGACTCGGCGTCGTATAGCCGGCGGTCCCGGTCTTCAGGTCCACGCCCAGAAGGACACTTCGGTCGACGAACCGGTCCTTGAGGACATCGCCGGCGTTGGCCGGGTCGTAGGCGTTGAACCGCTCAGGCTGAGCGCCACCGCCGCCCTTGCTGATCCCGCTCTCACTCGTGAGGACATGGGCGACCTCGAGCACATTGCCCGAACCGTCGTATTGGGTGGCGACCAGCGCATTGCCCCTCTCGAACGAGAGTTGGCACGCTGTCTGCGAGGGCTTGCCCGAGCAGGGGCCAAAGCGTGCGCCGGGACCGAGGAAGGTCTCGGCTGACCCCGTGACGTGGAATCCAGCGGCGAGGTACTGCGAGATCCCACTCTCGGCGGCGTTTATGTAGGTGGAGGGCGAGGAGCCGAAATTGAGCGGGATGGCATCGCACCCCGAGGCCGACCCCTCGAACTGATAGAGACTGGCGCGGGTGGTGCTGGTCGTGCCGGTGTAATCGAAGAAGGCGCGCGGGTGGTTGCCGGTGAAACAGGGATCCTCCGGATCGGAGGTGCTGTTGTCGGCGCCCGGGTCATTGCCCCAGCCGAACCTGGAGGCGGTTGAGGCGGAGTCCGGAAGATCCTGCATTTGCTCCAGGACCGAGCCCTCGAGGGTGGCGGAGGCGAGCGCGATCGAGCGCGAGAGCGTGGCGACCTGGGAAGCGCTATTGGTGAGCGATGTGACGCTCACCACTGAGTCGATGTTCAGGTCGCTGAACTGGTCGGTGACGCCGTAAAAGTCGTTGCCGCTGTTATTGGGCGGTTGTGGTGGCGGAAAGACGGTGCCCGTGATCGCGTGGCGCCAGTCGACAACGCCAATCGAGTGCTGGTGTTCGACCCGGGCGCCGGCGATCCAGGTCTGCAGCTTCATCACGCGGGTGATCTCGGCGAGCCACTGGGCCGCCAGCTTTTCGTTGGTGAGATCGCCCGAGGTCTGCGCGTACTGCTCAAAGCAGTAGTCACCATCGCTGTCGCAGATCCAGGGCGGCGTGCCGCCTGCCGGCAACGGCGTGTCGAACGCAATTTCCTGGCTCCATCTGGCGAGCCTGGCGGGAGAGATCATCCCCCAACCGCTGATGATCGTGGCCGGCGCCGCCGTGGCGGTGAGCTGCTTGGTGACCGTCTCGTTGGCGAAGGTCCCGGCCGCATAAGGATGGGTGGCGGTGAGCGTCACCTGGCCGGGCGACTGGGCGCCGAAGCAGATCGGCGTCGTGTAGTAATTGATATTGCAGCTCCAGCTCTGCAGCACCACGTCGTCGACCTGAAGATTGACGGTCCCCACCGTATAATTCTTGGGGCTGATCGTGCTCCCGCTCGCGTAGGCGGCCGGGTTCAGCGCGCCATTCTTGTCATTGAAGTTGGTGCCGATCTCGAGACGCCGTCCGTCGATGTCGTCGACAAAGAAGGTCCAGCTGAGAGCGCTCTGGTAGTGGATGGTGTCCGGCGCGATCGACATCTGCACCTGCAGCTTTGTGCGATACTGGTCCGGGATGTTGTCGCAGTAGGGATAGATGCTCTGACAGGTGATGGTGATCGGCGTGCCGTTCAGCGTGTAGCCCGCCGGCGAGGTGTTTCGCCAACCACCCGACGGCGCCCAGACCTGCTGGATCTTGGTGACGCCGGACACCTCATCGATGTCCCAGGAGCCATTGTTGGCCTTGAGATAGGCGAGCAGCGTCGTCCCAAGGCCCGTGAGGTAGGTGTTGAGAGAGGTGTTGCTGAGGTTCTGGATATAGTTGGCGCCGCCGCTGGTCCCCGAGGTCATGCCGGTGGCCGCCGCGCTGGCCGCGCCGCCGGAGACCAGGCCCGAGGCGCTGATCAGGTTCACCGGCGTCTTGTCGGTGGCGTAGGTCTTGAGGGCGGGGTCGTAATAATACCAGGTCCCACCGATCTGCACCTGCGACCAGACGTGAAGGAGGGTGACCGAGGTGAAGGCCCCGCTGGTCGCGCAAGTTGATGGCGCCGAGGGCGTGAAGCTCGCCGGAATACCCCCTGACGAAAGCAGACGGCAGGCCGCGCCGAGGTCCGAGACCCCGGTCCAGGCGGCGAACGCCGCCTGCGTCATCGTCACCTGGCCGATCTGGTAGCGCGCCGGGTAGCCGGCCTGCTGGACCAGATCGACGAAGAGCGCGTTCTGGTCGAACGGCGTCCCGGACTTGTCGATCAGCGTTCCTATGGGCCCCTTCCGCTCGCCAAAGGCGAACTCGGTCTCGACCCCGTTGCGGACGAAGTCGAAGATCGTGTCGGGGTTGTTCTTCAGCGCCCGGGCCGTCTCGACGATCTCGGGCGCGACGACGCCAAAGCCGCTGACCCCGGCGAGCGAGTATGTGTGGGCGGTTGCCGAGCCGTAGTAGGTCTGGGCGGCGGAGGGCGAGACCAGCGGCGCGGTGACGAATTTCATCGCCGGCAGGGTCTGGGCGGAAGTCTCGCCGCAGACGAACGCGGCAAGCGTCAGCGCAATCGTCAGGACGAGCGCCGATGAGCCCAGACGTCCCCGCACTGCGTCCCCCCTTCGATTGACGCAAGCCCCTGTCGAATTCTCAAGCTAAACTGTTGCCAAGGACCGTCAATCGGGTTTTTATCAATATTCGAAGCCGGCTGGGCGCCAATCACGCCTGGGCGCTTAGTCGTGGGGGGGCGACCATGCCGCGATGGGCGCAGTATGCTGCCGTGGCGGCGGTCATGGCCCTGGCCGTCGCGGCCGACCTCTCCAGCCCGGACGCGAATGCTTCCAACGCGGTCAACTACACCTACGACGCCTGGGGGCGGGTGACCGGCGCCACCTACCAGGGCTCGGGCAACCTCACCACCGGCTATACCTACGACCAGGCGGGCAACCGCACTCAGGTGGCGACCTCCGCCGCCCCGATCGCCAATCCGGTCGTGCTGAGCGTCGCCGCGAACACCTCGTCCAATCTCACTCCCCTCAGTGTCGCAGGTCCCTATACGAGCGTCACCGTCCATACGGGAGCCTCGCACGGAACCGCGACCGCGACTGGCGCGACGATCAAGTACACGCCCACCACCGGTTACACCGGCGCCGACAGCTTCACGTACTCAGCGACCAATGGTTCGGGGACCTCGGCGGCGGCGACCGTCCAGGTGACCGTCGCCCCGGTCGCCAACAGCGCCTCGAAGACGGTCGCCTACGATTCCGTCAACAACCCGATCTCCTACACGGTGACGGGATCCTACTCGTCGGTGGCGTTGGCGAGCCGACCGAGCCACGGCCAGGCCACCGCCAGCGGGACCTCGATCGCCTATACGCCGAATGCCGGATACTCAGGCTCGGATAGCTTCCAATATGTGGCCGTCATCAGTGTCGCCACCTCGGCGCCGGCGACCGTCTCGATCACCGTCAATCCGCAGCCGCCGGTGGCTAACCCCGTCAGCGACACGGTTTACGTGGACAGCACGAACAACCTTGTACCGCTCAATATCACCGGAGGCGCCCCCACGAGCGTGACGGTTGCGACACCGGCCTCGCACGGCACGGCCACAGCCAGCGGGACCTCCATTCACTACACGCCAGTGACAAGCTATGCGGGCTCGGACAGCTTCACCTACACGGCCAGCAACGCGGGTGGGACCTCCAACCCGGCTACGGCCTCGATCTCCGTCGTGATGACCGCGACGATTTCGGCGCCGCTGAATTGTCCCACGAATGGTCCTTTCACTTTCGTCTGCGCCACCGGCACGGGCGGTTCGCACACCTTCACCGGCTATTCGGCGTCGGTTAGCGTGAGCGGCGGCAGCGGCTCTTACACCTATCTCTGGACCGGGGCCGGCGATGGCGCTGGGACCTGGACGACCGGCCAGACGACGACGTCGATCACGCCGGCGGTCAGCCACGTCCTGAGTGGATTTTCCAGGGCGACCTACACGGTGACGGTCACCGACACTGTGACTCATCTGCAGGCGACCTCGAATGGGATCGTCTATCAATGGTCCAATACGAATTAACGTAGACCGAGCGGTAACTTTCTCGAACGCGTTGGTCCCAGGGACGCCCCCAGGCGCCCTTGCCAATCAATAGCGTCGGCGTCGCCAGCGGGCTCCGTTATTCTACGGACAGCGGAGGAGGGACGAGGCATGCGCCGGCGGAATCTGCTCAAGGGGGCGGCGGCGGTCGCCTTGGCTTTCGCCTCGTCGCCGGCGATAGCCGCACCGCGTCATCGTGTGCGTCCGGGGGCCCCCGGCTGGCCGAGCGACACCGACTGGGCCCGGCTGAAGGATGCGGTCGGCGGGCGCCTGATCAAGCCAGAGCCCCTGGCGGCCGCCTGCGCGGCGGACGCCAAGAGTCAGGCCTGCACAGCGCTCTTCAAGGACCTGGGCAACCCTTACTACGTCGGCGACCAGGCCGGCGGGACGCAGGTCTCCGGCTGGCTCGACGCCTGGACGCCGAAAGTCTCGGCCTTCGCCGTGAAAGCCCAATCTTCCGCCGACGTCGCCGCGGCCGTCAGCTTCGCCCGCCGTCATGATCTCCGGCTGGCGGTCAAGGGCGGGGCGCACAGCTATCAAGGCGGCTCCAACGCCCCCGACTCCCTGCTCGTCTGGACGCGGGCGATGAACCGGATCGAGGTCCATGACGCCTTCACGCCGGCCGGCGGGACGGGGCCGGGCGTCCCGGCCGTCTCGATCGGCGCCGGGGCGATGTGGATCGACGCCTACGACGCGGTGACCACCAAGGCCGGCCGCTATGTCCAGGGCGGCGGCTGCGCCACGGTGGGCGTCGCCGGCCTCGTCCTCGGCGGCGGCTTCGGCTCGTTCTCCAAACGCTACGGCACGGGCGGGGCGAGCCTCATCGAGGCCGAGATCGTCACCGCCGACGGGCAGGTGCGGATCGTCAACGCCCATCGCGATCCAGACCTCTTCTGGGCGCTGAAAGGCGCCGGACAATGCGCCTTCGGGGTCGTCACCCGCCTGACGCTGAAGACCCACGAACTCGGCGCGCGGGCCGGCGGATTCAACCTCAGGGTCACGGCCAAGACGGATGATGCGTTCCGCAGGCTGCTCGCCGCCTTCGTCGATGTCATCGCCGAGGGCCTGATCAACCCCCACTGGGGCGAGAGCGTGCAGATCACCCCATCCAATCGCATCGAGGTGAACATGGTCTTCCAGGACCTCGAATCGAACGCCGCCAAGGCGGCCTGGAAGCCGCTCATCGATCTCGTCGCCGCGACACCGGCCGACTACACGCTCGAGGGGCCGTCCGCTCCGGCCCGGCCGATGCGCCAATGGTGGGCCTTCGCCGAGCAGAAACGCTTCCACGATCCGTTCCTGCGCTATGACCCGAGGCCCGGCGCCAGCGACCAGCACGCCTGGTGGAGCGGCGATTCCGACCAGGTGAGCATGTTCATCTACGGCTATGACTCGCTGTGGCTGCCGGCCAGCCTGCTGCGGAGATCCGAGCGGCCGCGCCTGGCCGACGCCCTCTACGCCGCCAGCCGCCATTTCAGCGTCGGCCTGCACTTCAACAAGGGCCTGGCCGGGGCGCCGCCCGACGCCCTAGCCGCCTCCAGGGACACGGCGACGAACCCCAAGGTGCTGACCGCCTTCGCCCTGGCGATCATCGCCGACGGCGGCTTCCCCGACTATCCCGGCTATCCACCGCCCAATCTCGCCAAGGCTCACGATACCGCCCGCCGGATCGACGCCGCCGCCGCCGAGCTCAAGCGCGTGGCCCCGGACGGCGGCTCCTACGTCTCGGAGAGCAACTACTTCAACGCCGACTGGCGGAGCGCCTACTGGGGCCCGTACTATCCGAGGCTCGCGGCCATCAAGGCCAGGTACGATCCCACCAGTCTCTTCATCATGCATCACGGCGTGGGCTCGGAGGCCTGGAGCGCGGACGGGATGGCGCGGAACCAACCCGGTGTTTAGGCGCATTCTCCTGGCCTACGACGGTTCGCTCGAAGGGGCGGTGGCCCTCAGGGAAGGCGCGCTGCTGGCGAAAAGATGCGGCGCCACGGTTTTCATCCTTTCCGTCATTCCCGCCAGCACCGGTGTTCAAATGGCCGGTGGTGTCCACGGCGGGGTGTTCGCGCACGAGATGACGACCTACGAAGAGGTGCTCCGGCGCGGGATCGCCCGCCTGAAGCAACTGGGCTTCGAGCCAACCGGCAAGCTGGTGAAAGGCGAGCCGGCCAGGGAAATCGGCAAATACGCAAAGGAGGTCCGCGCCGATCTCGTGGTCGTCGGCCATCGGCGCAAGTCCATGCTCGACAGATGGTGGTCGGGCGGCTCCGGGTCCTACATCAGCGACTTCCTTCACTGCAGCCTGTTGATTGCGCGCAACGTCATCAGCGACGAGGCGTTTGAGGCCGAGCTGCGCGCCGCGGAGGCTTCGCAATCGCGATGAATCGCCGCTCCGCCCTCGCCGCCGCCTTGACGGCGGAGAGCGCCCGGGAGCCTGTTCGATCTCTCCGGCGCAGAGTGACCGCAACCTATGCAGCGATTATTCGGCGACGGGCGATCAGGTGATCGCGGCCTGCAGCGCCGTCCTTCTGCGGCCGAACGTCTCGAAGAGCGACAAGGGCATCGCCTATCGGGTGACGGGCAAGGGACGGGCGCAGCAGCTCGAGATTGCCCAATGCCCCTATCACGACTAGGACTTCAGACTTGGGCTGGGATGCGTGAAGGACGGGTTGGCGTGACCCGAACTGGGGGGTGAGACATGCAAAATTCGCGCCTCGGGCTGGCGTCCGCGCTGACCATTCTTTTGGCCGGTGGCGCGCAGGCGGCAGGCCCGCCACAGCCCGCCCCACAGCTTCGAAGCCTCGAGGCCGCGCTCACCGGCGTCTGGTCCGTCACCGATTCGTTTGCGCCGAACGGCGCCAACGCCGATTCCATCAACACGCCGAAGGGCGGGACAGGTCACGGGATCCAGGTTTGGCGCTCCAGCCTCGGCGGTTTCACCTTCATGGAGGAAGAGCGTCAGGAGACGCCGGTCGGCCAGGTATTCATTGTCGGCTACACCTGGTGGGACGCCACGTCCGGAAAGCTCCGAGGCATGGAGTGCAACAGCCAATGGCCCAAAGGCTGCGACGCGCTGGCCTCGCAGTCCGAGGTCGAGCTTTCGTGGGACGGCAAGCGCTTTGTTGTCGACTTCAGAGATCCAAAGGATCCCAGGCGGATCGTCTGGCATGAGGTGTTCACCGACATCACTCCGACCACGTTCGTGCAAACGGCCGATATTGGACAGCCGGACGGATCGTTGAAGCGCTGGATGACGATCCACGCCAAGCGGATCAAATAGCCCATATTGGTTGGGAATGACCTGGACTGGACTGTCGCGTTTGCCCGCCGACGCACCGGCGGCTAAGTCCCCGCCATGACCCGACGTCCCGCGCCATTCGAGCTGGGCCCCGTGCATTTCATCGGCATCGGCGGCATCGGCATGAGCGGCATCGCCGAAATCATGCTGCGCCTGGGCTATCAGGTGCAGGGTTCCGACGCCAAGGCGGGGGCCAATACAGAGCGGCTCGAAAAGCTCGGCGCCAAGGTGTTCATCGGCCACGACGCGGGCCAGATCAAAGGGGCGGCGGCGGTGGTCTATTCCAGCGCCATCAAGCCCGGCAATCCGGAGATGGAGGCGGCCCGCGCCGCGCGCATCCCGTTGGTGCGCCGGGCCGAGATGCTGGCCGAGCTGATGCGGGCCCAGGATTCGGTGGCCGTGGCCGGCGCCCATGGCAAGACAACGACGACCTCGATGGTGGCCGCGGTGCTCGACGCCGGGGGCCTGGACCCGACGGTGGTCAACGGCGGGGTGATCAACGCCTATGGAGCCAACGCCAAGGTGGGCGAGGGGACCTGGATCGTGGTCGAGGCCGACGAGAGCGACGGCGCTTTCCTCACCCTCAAGAGCACGGTGGCGGTGGTCACCAACATCGACCGCGAACACCTCGACCACTACGGCTCGTTCGAGGCCCTGGTGAAGGCGTTCCAGGACTTCATCCAGAATGTGCCGTTCTGGAGTTTCTCCATTCTGTGTACGGACGATCCCGTGGTTCGCGAGGTGGCGGCCAAGGTCGAAAACCGGCGGCTCATCACCTATGGCCTCAATCCGCAGGCCGAGATCCGCGCCGTCAGCCTCCAGCCCGGCCCGGACGGAACGGCTTTCGATGTCGTCGCTCCGGGCCGCGAGCCCCTGGCCGGGTTCACCCTGCCCATGCCCGGCCTGCACAATGTGCGCAACGCGCTGGCCGCCATCGCCGTCGGCCTGCAGTTGGGCGTCGCGCCGGACGACATTCGCCGGGCTCTGGCCGGTTTTTCCGGGGTGCGCCGCCGGTTCACCACGACCGGGATCGCCCGTGGCGTGCGCATCGTCGACGACTACGGCCACCATCCCGCGGAGATCGCCGCCGTCCTGGCCGCGGCCCGCTCAGCGACAAAGGGCCGGGTCATCGCCATCGTCCAGCCGCACCGCTACAGCCGGCTCTCCGACCTTTTCGCCGACTTCTGCCGCTGCTTCAGCGACGCCGACACGGTGATCGTGGCCGATGTCTATCCGGCCGGTGAGGCGCCGATCGAGGGGGCCAGCCGCGACGCCCTCGTCGAAGGATTGCGCCGGAATGGAAATAGAAAGGTGCTGGCGCTGGAGAGCCCGGCGGATCTTCCGGCCTTGATCGCGGCCGAGGCCGGCCCCGGTGATCTCGTGATGTTCCTGGGCGCGGGCGACATCACCGCCTGGGCCCACGCCCTGCCGGGGCAGCTCGAGGCGCTGGCAGCGTGAGCTGGCGCGAGGCTTTGCCGGCGGTGCGCGGGCGTCTTTTGTTCGACCAGCCGCTCGGGTCCTTCACCTGGTTCCGGGTCGGCGGCCCGGCCGAGGTCCTGTTCCTGCCCGCCGACGGAGCCGACCTGGCGGACCTGTTGCGCGCCGTTCCAGACGACATTCCGCGGACCGTGATCGGCGTCGGCTCCAATCTCATCGTCCGCGACGGCGGGATCGAGGGCCTGGTCATCCGCCTGGCGGGCCGCGCCTTCGCGGCAATCGAGGTCGACCGCCAGACCCGTCGCGTCACCGCCGGCGCCGGGGCGCTGGATGCGGCCGTGGCGCGGGAGGCGGCGGAAGCCGGTATCGGCGGCCTGGAATTCCTGGCCGGCATTCCGGGCACGGTGGGCGGGGCGCTGACGATGAATGCCGGCTGCTACGGATCGGAGACCAAGGACGTGCTGACCGGAGTCCGTGGGCTCGACGCGTCCGGCGAGGATCGCGCCTTCAAGGTGGACGACCTCGGCTATGCCTACCGGACGAGCGCCGCGCCCCCGGGGATGATCTGGCTGCAGGGCGCGTTCGAGGGCCAGCCGGACGAGCCGCAGGCCGTTCGCGCGCGCATCGCCGAGATCACCGCAAAGCGCGAGGCGACCCAGCCGATCCGCGAGAAGACCGGCGGCTCGACCTTCAAGAATCCGCCCGGCCATTCGGCCTGGAAGCTGGTCGACGAGGCCGGCTGGCGCGGGAAAGTGATGGGCGGGGCGATGATGAGCCCGCTGCACGCCAACTTCATGATCAATACCGGCGAGGCGCGGGCCGCCGATCTCGAGGCGCTGGGCGAGGCGGTGCGCGTCGACGTCGAGGCCAAGACGGGCGTTTCGCTGGACTGGGAAATCCGGCGCATCGGTAGAGCGGCGGGCGGCGAATCCCGTTAACTCAGGGCGGATGAGCGCCGCGTCCCTGGCCCAGCTGCATGTCGCCGTCCTGATGGGGGGGATTTCGGCCGAGCGCGAGGTGAGCCTGGTTTCCGGCGCGGCCTGCGCCGACGCCCTGGACCGCCTGGGCGCCAAGGTCAGCCGGATCGACGCCGGGCGCGACATCGCCGCCGTGCTCTCAAAGCTCCAGCCCGACGTCTGCTTCAACGCCCTGCACGGGGCCTGGGGCGAGGACGGCTGCGTCCAGGGGGTGCTCGAAACCCTCGCCATCCCCTACACCCACTCCGGCGTGCTGGCCTCGGCGCTCGCCATGGACAAGACCAAGGCCAAGGCGGTGCTGGCCGCGGCCGGCGTGCCGGTTCCCGGCGGCGGCCTTTTCAACCGGCTGGAGGCCGGCGCCCACCACGTCCTGCCGCCGCCCTATGTGGTCAAACCCAACGCCGAAGGATCGTCGGTGGGTGTCTTCCGGGTGTTCGAGGGGGCCAATTCTCCGCCATCGGAACTGCTCTCGCCGGCCTGGACCTTCGGCGAAGAGGTGGTGGTCGAGCCCTATGTGCCCGGCCTGGAGCTGGCGGTGGCGGTGATGGACGGCCGCGCCCTGGCGGTCACCGAGATCGAATCGCGCACGGGCTTCTATGACTATGAGGCCAAGTACGGGGAGGGCGGTTCGATCCACATCCTGCCCGCGCGGATGCCAGCGGAGATGGCGGAAAAGGCGATGCGGTGCGCCGAGCGCGCGCACGCCGCGCTGGGCTGCCTGGGCGTGACCCGCAGCGACTTCCGTTATGACCCCGTTAACCACAATCTGGTCCTTCTGGAGGTCAACACCCAGCCGGGCATGACCCCGACCTCGCTCGTCCCTGAGCAGGCCGCCCATGTCGGGGTGGGATTCGACGAGCTCGTAGGTTGGATCACGGAGGACGGCCATGCCCGCGGCGGTGCGCGCCAAAGAGCGCCAGTCCGCGCGGCCGCGGGCGCGCATGACTGCTGAAGCCATCCGCCCCGCGTTCGGCCGCGTGCGGCCCAGAGGCGCCTCGGGCGTCTCCAAGCTCGCCGCCGCCAGGCAGTCGGGACTGCCGGCCAACATCGCCTCCTTCGCCTTTGGCCTCGCCGCGGCCATGCTGCTGGTGGTGCTGCTCGCCACCGGCGGACGCGGCGAAGCCCTTTCGCGCTACGCCCAGGCCGCGGCCAAGAGCGACCTGGCGACCATCGGCTTTCGGGTGGACAACATCCATCTGCAGGGCGCTTCGCCGATCGCCCAGAAGCAGATCATCGCCGCCGCCAACCTGCGCACCGGCGCGCCGATCCTCGACGTCGACCTTGCCGCCATGCGCGAGCGGGTGCGGCAGGTGCCGTGGGTAGCCGACGCGCGGGTGATCCGCCTGCTTCCAGACACCCTGGTCATCGCCGTCATCCAGCGGCCGCTGATGGCGGTGTGGGAGCATGACGGAAAGACAGTGGTGGTCGCCGATAACGGGGCCCTGGCGCCGGACGTCTCTCCGGCCAAGTTCCAGACCCTGCCGCTGATCGTGGGCGACGGGGCCAATCTCGCCGCCGCCGAGATCCTGCCCATGGTGATGAGCCGGCCAAGGCTCGCGCAACATCTGAACGCCCTCGTGCGCGTCGATGATCGGCGCTGGAACCTGAACATGAAGGATGGCGGGGTCATCCTGCTGCCGGATCGGGACGAGACGGAGGCGTTGTCGCGCCTCGATGCCCTCGATCAGACGGCGAAGATTCTCGATCTGGGATTTGAGCGCATCGACCTGCGCGATCCTGAAATGGTGCTGGTGCGACCGCGGCCTGCCGCGGCGCCGGCTTTGGCTGGGGGTGGTACTTAATGACCGAGGTGCTTGAACGAACCGGCGCGGAAACGCGGGCGGCCAGACGCGAGGGCCGCGAGGCGCTGAAAAGCGCCATCGGTCGCGCCGGCGCCGTGGCGGCGCTCGATCTGGGCGCCTCGAAGGTGGCCTGCTTCATCATGCGCCCGGAGGGCATCCGGCGGGCCGACAAGACCCTGGTGACCGCCGGCGTCGGCTATGTGCAGTCGCACGGCGTGCGCGCCGGGGCGATCGTCGACGCCGAGGAGGCGGGCAGGGCCATCGCCCTGGCGGTGGAGCGGGCCGAGGCCATGGCCAAGGTGGACGTTCAGGGCGTCACGGTCACCACCGCCTGCGGTCACCTCGCCAGCCACCGCGTGAGCGCCCAGGTCTCGGTGGGCGGGCGGCCGATCGGCGACGCCGACAAGAACCGCGCCGTGACCCAGGCCATGACCGGCCTTCGCCTGGCGCGGCGCCAGCCGATCCATCTGCAGCCGGTGGCCTGGTCGGTGGACGGCGAGCGGCGGGTGCGCGATCCGAGCGGCCTGGTGGGCCGCAAGCTCGGCCTCGACCTGCTGGTCGTGTCGATGAACGAGGCCGTCTTCCAAACCCTGCGCAACTGCGTCGAGCGCGCTCACCTGCAATTCGACGGCGTGGTCGCAGCGCCCTTCGTCTCGTCGCTGGCGGCGCTGGAAGAGGATGAGATGGAGTTGGGCGCCATCTGCATCGACATGGGCGGCGGCTCGACCTCCGTGGCTGTGTGGTCCGGCGGGGCCCTGGTGCATGTGGACAGCTTCGGCGTCGGCGGGGCGCACGTCACCCAGGACATCGCCCGCGGTCTTTCCACTTCCATCGTCGGCGCCGAGCGGATCAAGACCCTCCACGGCTCGGCCATCGCCTCGGCCAACGAGGACCGCGAGATGATCGAAGCCCCGCCGCGGGGCGACGATCCGGGCGCGGGACCGGTGACGGCGCCGAGATCCATGCTCAAGGGCATCATCGCCCCCAGGGTCGAGGAGACCTTCGAGCGGGTGAAGGAGCGGCTCAAGGCCGCCGGGGCCCTGATAGATCCGGGGGCAGGCATCGTGCTGGTGGGCGGCGCCAGCCAGCTGGCCGGGGCCCGGGAAGTGGCCGTGCGCTGCTTCGACCGCTCGGTGCGGCTGGGCCGTCCGCGCCGCATCCCGCACCTGGCCGACGCGGCGGCCGGACCGGCCTTCTGCTCGGCCGCCGGCGTGCTGCAGCGCGCCGCGTTCGGTCCGCGCGAGGCGGCGCCGAAAAAGCCGACCCGCACCCGGCCGGCGACGCCCGTCGATCCGCGGGCGAATGTGGTGGTCAAAGCCGCCACATGGCTGCGCGATAATCTTTAAAGCGTCACCATGCGAAACGCCTCGGCCGGGAGGCGACTCATATTATGCAGTTAACGCCGGCTTAAGGATGATGGTTTCTAAAGTGTTGCTGTCGAACGAAACAGTCGGCGTCAGGCTCGACAGTCGTTCAAGAGACCAACGGCGGAGGTTGCGGGGTCCACAATGACGTTCAAAGTTTTTGCGCCACAGACCAAGGAATTGAAGCCGCGTATCGTTGTGTTCGGCGTGGGCGGCGCCGGCGGAAACGCGGTCAACAACATGATCGAATCCGGCCTCGAAGGGGTGGAATTCGTCGTCGCGAACACGGACTCGCAACAGCTCGCCTTCTCGAAAACCCAGAACCGCATCCAGCTGGGGGTGGGAGTCACCCAGGGCCTGGGCGCAGGCGCCCATCCTGAGGTCGGCATGTCGGCGGCCGAGGAATCCGAGCCCGAGATCGGCGAGCACCTCGACGGCGCCCACATGGTCTTCATCACCGCCGGCATGGGTGGCGGCACCGGCACCGGCGCGGGGCCGATCATCGCCAAGTGCGCCCGCCAGCGCGGCATCCTCACGGTCGGCGTGGTGACCAAGCCCTTCCATTTCGAAGGCCGCCACCGCATGCGCCTGGCCGACGCCGGCATCGCCGAGCTGCAGCGCTATGTCGACACCCTGATCGTCATTCCCAACCAGAACCTGTTCCGCGTGGCCAACGAGCGGACGACCTTCGCCGAGGCCTTCGGCCTGGCCGACCAGGTGCTGCATTCGGGCGTACGCTCGATCACCGACCTGATGGTCCTGCCTGGCCTGATCAATCTCGACTTCGCCGATGTCCGCACGGTGATGACCGAGATGGGCAAGGCGATGATGGGCACGGGCGAAGCCTCCGGCGAAGGCCGGGCCTTGATGGCGGCGGAAAACGCCATCCAGAACCCGCTGCTCGACGAGGTCTCGCTCAAGGGCGCCAAGGCGGTGCTGGTCAACATCACCGGCGGGCTGGACATGACCCTGCTCGAGGTCGACGAGGCGGCCAACGCAATTTCCGGCCAGGTCGATCCGGAGGCCAACATCATCTTCGGAGCGGCCTTCGATCCGCAGCTCGACGGCGTGGTCCGCGTCTCGGTGGTGGCCACGGGCATGGACGGCGCCTCGATCGCCGCCATCGAGCCCAAGCGCTACGAGGCGGTCGCCGAAGCGCCCCTGGACATCGTCCTCGAGCCGGCCAACGCCGTGTCGGAATCCGCGCCCGAGCCGGTGATGGCGGCCGCCGCGTTCGCCTCCGCGCCGGCGGCGCCGGTCGCGGCCGACCAGAGCGGCTTCACGTTCGAGGAAGCCCAGGCCGAGGTGCTGACCCTGACGCCGGCGCGCGCGGCCGAGCCGATCGCTGTGGCCGACGAGGAGCCTCTGTTCACCTCGACGCGCTTTGGCGACGACCGGCGGCAGAAGGGCGGTTGGCTGAGCCTTTTCGGCTCCCGCCGGCCCGACGCCCAGCCCGCTCCGGCCCGCACCATGACCCAGGCCCAGCCGGCGCCGGAAGCCTATGAGGACGAAGAGACAGCCGAGGACGAGGATCTCGAAATCCCCTCGTTCCTGCGCCGCCTCGCCAACTGACGGCAAGCTTGCCTCCCGGCCAACGGGAGGTGCGCGCAGACTTCAGGGGCGTCGCCTTTCCGCCCCGCGCCTACCTCGGAGCCGCCTTTCCGCCCCCGGAGAGGCGGCCCATTTTATTTCAGATTAGAGATAAAGATCAGGCGCTTATCCGAGAAACAGTCGGAAACAGGACGTGTGTTTGAGCCTGGCGCGGCGCAGCCTATCCAAGGATCGGGGAAAGGCGCACGGCGCCGCTGGGGACGCCGTCGTTCCGTTTGTAACAAGAGAGCACCCTTGTCGCCATATCCCCAGGTTACCCTCGCCAGGCCCGTGAGCCTCTCAGGTGTCGGCATCCACACCGGTCAGGTCACCCAACTCACCCTTCGCCCCGCCGCCGCCAATTCCGGCGTCAGGTTTCTGAGGACCGACGTCTCCGACAGGGATCCGGCCATCGCCGCCACGGCTGAAGCGGTCTGCGGCGTGCGGCTGGGCACCGTGATCGGCAATGCGGCCGGCGTATCGGTCTCCACGGTCGAGCATCTGATGGCGGCTTTCTGCGGCCTCGGCGTCGACAACGTCCTGGTGGAGATCGACGGACCTGAGGTCCCGATCATGGACGGCTCGTGCGACGCTTTCGTCGCCGCCATCGATGAGGCCGGCCGCAGGGAGCAGGCCGCGCGCCGCCGTTACATCGAGATCCTCGAATCGGTGACGGTCGAGGAGTCGGGCAAGTCAGCGACCCTCAGGCCCGCCGACCGCTTCGAGGTGGCCTTCGAGATCGTCTTTGACAGCCCCGCCATCGGCCGCCAGGACCTGGACCTCGCGGTCGACGAGGTCAGCTTCCGCGAGGAGCTGGCCGGCTGCCGCACCTTCGGCTTCCTGCATGAGGTCGAGGCGCTCCGGCAAGCCGGTCTCGCCCGCGGAGGGACCTTGGAGAACGTGGTGGTCATCGAGGGCGACCGCGTCGTCAATCCCGAGGGCCTTCGCCGCGGCGACGAGTTCGTCCGCCACAAGGCCCTGGACGCCGTCGGCGATCTCTATCTGCTCGGCGCGCCGCTGCTTGGCCGCTACGAGGGCGTCTGTTCCGGCCACGGACTGAACAACGCCTTGGTCCGGGCTCTGCTGGCCAAGCCGGAGGCCTGGCGCCACGCCGCGCCCACCCAGGCGCTCGCCGAAGCCGTCTGAGGCTTTGCGGGCTTTAGAAGGCTCGTGTAGAAACCCGGAACGCTGGCGCGGGGCGCGTCCAGAAAGGTTTCGAGGTCACCGTCCGTGATAGCTAATTTTCGGGGCCGCTGCGCCATCGTGCTGGCCCTTGCCGCCATGCTCGCCGTCTCGGGCTGCGGCGTGCTTCACAAGAAGAAGCCCACGCTCGCCTACAAGGAACTGCCGGTGGAGGTGCTGTACAATGCCGGCGCCGAACACCTGGATCGCCATCAATGGACGATGGCGGCCAATTATTTCAAGGAAGTCGAGCGGCAGCACCCCTATTCGGAATGGTCCAGGCGGTCGATCCTGATGGAGGCCTACGCCCACTATGAGGCCAACGCCTACGCCGACGCCATCGCCGACGCCGAACACTTCATCACCCTCTATCCGGGCAACGCCGCCACGCCCTACGCCTATTACATCAAGGCCATCTGCTATTTCGAGCAAGTCGTCGACGTGGGCCGCGACCAAGCGGCGACCGGACAGGCGCGCGCCGCCCTGCAGGAAGTGATCAAGCGCTATCCGGGGACCGAGTACGCCCGCGACGCCAAGTTCAAGTACGACATGACCCAGGACCAGCTGGCCGGCAAGGAAATGGCCATCGGCCGCTACTACGAGCGGCTCGGCGATCCGATCGCCGCCATTTCGCGCTACAGGGTCGTGGTCAGCGACTATCAGACCACCAGCGACACGCCAGAAGCCCTCTACCGGCTGGTCGAGTGCTATCTGAACGTGGGCCTCGCCGGCGAGGCGGTGAAGAACGGCGCCGTGCTCGGCTATAATTATCCGGGCGAGACCTGGTACCAGGACGCCTACAAGCTCCTCACCTCGCACGGGTTGCGCCCCACGGTGCCGCCGGCCGATTACCGCGGCCCGGGCCTGCCCAGGATCCTGCCCTTCGGCCGGCACAAAGAGACAACCTTCGCGCCGCCGGCGGTGGAAGTGGCGGCGACCGAGGACCAGACCCACTCCGCCGCTGTGTTCCTGGCCAAGCCTGAAAACCAGCCGAACGCCAAGCCGGCCAAGGAGAAGAAGAAGAACGACTTCCTCCACGGCGTGCTCGGCCTTTAGGGCCATGCGTGTGGGCTGGGTTGCGGGTTTTGCCGCGGCCTGGCTCGCAAGCGCGGCGCTCGCCCAGCCGGCCCCGACAGGTCTGCAAACGGACCTGGTCTTCTCGAACTATCCGCTGGCGGCGCAGAGTTCGCAGCTGATCTCCCGCCTGACCTCGCCCCTTACCGCCGAGCAAATGCGCCGCGCCCTGGCCGGCCGGTCACTCGACGAGCGGCCGCTCGATCTGACCAAGGAGCGGTTTGTCCTCTATGTCCCGGCCAAGGCGCCAGCGGACGGCTATGGCCTGCTTGTCTTTGTCCCGCCGTGGAACGAAGCGGCCCTGCCGAACGGCTGGCAGGGCGTGCTCGACAGGCTGGGCGTCATCTTTGTGGCCGCGACCGCCTCGGGCAACGACGCCAATGTTCTGACCCGCCGCGAGCCCCTGGCCCTCGTCGCGCAGGCCAATGTCGAGAAACGCTACAGGATCGACCCGGCGCGGGTGTTCGTTGGCGGCTTTTCCGGCGGGGCCCACGTCGCCGAGCGCCTGGCTCTGGCCTATCCGGACATCTTCTCCGGGGCCCTGCTCGACGCCGGGGCCGACCCGATCGGCGACCACGCCGCGCCACTCCCCGCCACCGACCTCTTCGCCCGCTTCCAGGCCGGGTCGAGGATCTACATGGTCACCGGCAGCAAGGATCAGGGCCGTCTCGACATGGCCACAGATGCCGCCTCCTCGCTCGGTCGCTGGTGCGTCGCCAATCTCGCCAGCGACGAAATTCCCGACGCCGGCCACAGGATCGCCGATCCAGCGGCGCTGGAACGAGCCCTCAAGGTCCTCTTGGCGGCGCCGAGACCGGACAGCCCGCGCCTGGCCGCCTGCCGCGCCAAAGTGGGGCGGGACATGGACCAAGCGGCGGGCAAGGTCGAATCCCTGCTGGCCGCCGGCCGCCGCGACGAGGCGAAAAGGACGCTGATCGACCTCGACGCCCGTTTCGGCGGCCTGGCGAAAGCCCGCAGCCTGGCCCTCTTCGAAAGGCTGGCGGGCGGGTAGATTCTCGGCCATCTTCGCCGTGACATGCTGATCGGTCTGGCCATCCGGGACGTGGTGCTCGCCGACAGTCTCGACCTCGCCTTCGGGGCGGGCCTGACGGTGCTCACCGGCGAGACAGGCGCCGGCAAATCGATCATCCTGGATGCGCTCGGCCTGGCGCTGGGCGCCCGTGGCGAGGCCGGTCTTGTCCGGCGCGGCGCGAACCAGGCCAGCGCCGCCGCCGTCTTCGCCCTGGAGGCGGACCATCCGGCCTGGGGCGTGCTGGAGGACAAGGGCCTGGCCTTCGATCGCGGCGAGGATCTGGTGCTGCGGCGCCTGATCGGCGCGGACGGCCGCTCGCGGGCCTTCGTCAACGACCAGGCGACCGGCGTCACCGCCCTGCGCGAGCTGGGCGAGCTGCTGGTCCAGGTCCACGGCCAGCATGAGACGGTCGGCCTCCTCGACGCGCGCACGCACCGGCCGCTGCTCGATGATTTCGGCGGCCTCGACGACAGGCTCGACGCCTGCCGCGGCGCCTGGACCGCCCGCAGGGTCGCCGAAGCCAGTCTGGCCGCCGCCGAGGCCGCCGCCGGGACCGCCGAGAGCGAGCGGTCCGAGGCCGCCGAACGCCTCGCCGAACTCGACCGGCTGAGCCCGCGCGAAGGCGAGGAGGCGCTGCTGGCCGAGGAGCGCGCCATGCTGGGCGCTGGCGAGCGGGCCCTTGCCGAGATCGCCGCCGCCCGCGAGGCCCTTTCGCCCGATAACCTCGCGGCCCGGCTCGGCCAGGCCTTTCGCGCGCTCGGCCGGGCGCGGGAGCGGGCGCTTTCCGCCGGCGTCGATGAAACCTCGAGCGCGCCTACGCGGCTCGCGGCCGCCGCCGAGGCCGTCGATCGCACCCTCATCGAGGCGGCCGAGGCCGCCGCCGCCATCGACGCCGCCGCCGAGACCTTCGACTTCGAGCCCGGACGTCTGGACAGGGCCGAAGAGCGCCTCTTTGCCCTGCGCGGCGCCGCGCGAAAGCTGGGGGTGGGCGTTGAGGATTTGCCGGCGGCGCGCGCCCGGCTGGCGGCGCGGCTGGCGGAGATCGAGGGGGCCGAGGACGCCCTGATCGAGGCCCGGGCAGAGGAGTCGGCGGCGAGGGACGCCTGGCAGGCCGCGGCCGCCGCGCTTACCGCCGCCCGCCGCAAGGCCGCCGCCGAACTCGCCGCCGCCGTCCAGGCCGAGCTGGCGCCGCTGAAACTCGGCAAGGCCCGCTTCCGGGTCGCCGTCGAACCGGCCGGGGAGGGTCGGCAAGGGCCGGCGGGCGCCGACCGGGTGGAGTTCGAGATCGCCACTCTGGCCGGGGCGCCCTTCGCGCCGCTGGGCTCGATCGCCTCTGGCGGCGAGCTCGCCCGCCTGGCTCTGGCCATAGAGGCCAGCCTGAAGGGTCAGCGCCAGCCGGTGATGATCTTCGACGAGGTCGACCAGGGCGTGGGCGGGGCGGTGGCCGACGCCGTGGGCCAGAGGCTGGCGAGGCTCGCCGACGCCGGCCAGGTGCTGGTGGTGACCCACAGCCCGCAGGTGGCTGCTCGCGCCGACGCCCACTGGCGGGTGAGCCGCCGCGGAGCGATCGAACGGACCGAGGTCAAGCCGCTCACTGGCGTCCAGCGCGAGGAGGAGATCGCCCGCATGCTTTCAGGCGAGACGGTCACCGAAGCGGCCCGCGCCGCCGCCCGCGCCCTGATGGCGGCATGAGGCGGTGAAAGCGGTCGCCGAGCTCACCGAGGACGAAGCCGCCGCCGAGCTAGAACAGCTGGCGAGTGAGCTGGCGAAGCACGACGCGCTCTATTTCCAGGACGACGCGCCCAGCATTTCCGACGCCGACTACGACGCCATGAAGCGCCGCAACCTCGACATCGAGGCCCGCTTCCCGGCGCTGATCCGGCCGGACTCGCCGTCGCGCAAGGTCGGCGCGGCCCGCGCCCTGGCCTTCTCGCCGGTGACCCACGGCGTGCCGATGCTCTCGCTCGACAATGCCTTCAGCGACGCCGAGGCGGTGGAGTTCGACGCCCGGGTACGCCGCTTCCTGCGCCTGGGCGAGGAGCCGGTCGCCTACACCGCCGAGCCGAAGATCGACGGCCTGTCAGCCTCGATCCGCTATGAGGGCGGGCGCCTGGTCCAGGGGGCGACGCGGGGGGACGGCCGGGTGGGCGAGGATGTCACCGCCAATCTGCTGACCGTCTCGGAGATACCCCATCGCCTGGCCGGCAGGGGCTGGCCGCAGATGATCGAGATCCGCGGCGAGGTCTATCTGGGCCACGCCGATTTCGCCGCCCTCAACGCCGCCGCCGAGGCCGCGGGCGCCCGCACCTACGCCAACCCCCGCAATTCGGCCGCCGGCTCCCTGCGCCAGATCGATGCCAAGATCACTGCCCAGAGGCCGCTGCGGTTCTACGCCTATGCCTGGGGGGTGACGAGCGCGCCCTTCGCCGCCACCCAGTGGGAGGCGCTGGAGGCACTCCGCTCCTGGGGCTTCCAGGTGACGCCGCAAGCCGAGCGGGTGGAGAATGCGGACGGGCTCCTCGCCGCTTACGCCGAGATGGAGCGCCTACGCCCGCACCTGCCGTTCGACATCGACGGGGTGGTCTACAAGGTCGACCGGCTGGACTGGCAGAGCCGCCTCGGCTTCGTCTCGCGCTCGCCGCGCTGGGCGGTGGCGCGCAAGTTCCCGGCGCAGCAGGCGCGGACCATCCTGGAGGCCATCGACATCCAGATCGGCCGCACCGGCGCGGTGACGCCGGTGGCCCGCCTGACGCCGGTCACCGTCGGCGGCGTGGTGGTTGTCAACGCCACCCTGCACAACGCCGACGAGATCGCCCGCAAGGACATCCGCATCGGCGATACGGTGATCCTCCAGCGGGCCGGGGACGTCATCCCCCAGATCACCGCGGTGGTGCTGGACGAGCGGCCGGCCGACTCCGTCCCCTTCGCCTTCCCGACCCACTGCCCCTGTCATCTGAAAACGCCCCTGGTGCGCGAAACCACCGCCTCGGGGGCCGAAACCGTGGTCCGCCGCTGTTCCGGCGAACTCGCCTGCCCCTTCCAGCGCGTCGAGCACCTCAAGCATTTCGTCTCCCGCCGGGCCTTCGACATCGAGGGCCTCGGCGAGAAGCAGCTCAGCGCCTTCTATGAGGAGGGTCTGATCCGCGAGCCGGCCGACATCTTCCGGCTCGGCCGCGACGAGGCCGCCCTCGCGGCTCTGAGGGAGCGGGGCGGCTATGGCGAGACCTCAGTCACCAACCTGGTCGCCGCCATCGACGCGCGGCGGACGATCTCGCTGGAGCGTTTCATCAATGCGCTGGGCGTGCGCCACGTCGGCGAACAGACCGCGACGATCCTCGCCCGCAGCTATGGCGATGCGAAGAGTTTCCTGGCGGCCATGGACAAGGTTGCCGCCGGCGATGCCGAGGCGATCACCGATCTCGACGCGCTGGAAGGGATCGGCGAGGCGGTGATCCGCGCCGTCGGCGCCTATTTCTCCGAGCCGCACAACCGCCGCCTGGTCGACGACCTGGTCGCGGTCCTGACGATCGAAGACGCCGCCCGGCCGCGTCGTGACAGCCCGGTGGCCGGCAGGACGGTGGTGTTCACCGGCTCGCTCGAGCGCATGACCCGCGACGAGGCCAAGGCCCGCGCCGAAAGCCTGGGGGCCAAAGTCGCCTCCTCGGTGTCGCGCAAGACCGACCTGGTGGTGGCCGGTCCCGGCGCCGGATCCAAGCTCAAGGCCGCCACCGACCTCGCCATCGAGGTGCTGACCGAAGACGAATGGCTGGCGCTGATCGGGGGATGAGGGGAGGTTGGACTGCCTCTGTTTGAACTCAGCGACCCGATTGACTCCTTGGCATTGAGCAAGGCTAGTCAACGGCATGAGCGGAAACACGATCTATGGTCAGCGCGAGCTCGTGAAGGATCTGCTGTTGAAGTTTGGCAATGACCGAGAACGCGTATGCGCCGCTTTCGCCGCCGCATATCAAAGGGGCGAGGTCCGCCGGGTGAGTCGGACGACCAAGACTTCAGCGGACGCATATGCGACCGAGATATGGGCAAGCGGCCATCGGCCGAGTGATCCTTGGATTGAACAGTTTTGCCGACAACACCGGATACCTCTCTGACGCGCACTGCACCCAAGTGCGAGAATTGATCCGCCGACCTGCTCGGCAACGACAATGACGGAGTTCTCAAAGCTGACGAAACGGCTATTGAAGCTAAATCCTGAAGAAACCGCAGGCGAACAGGCCGCCTGGCCTGAGAATCGCCGTGACGGTTCTCACTGAACGGATTGGCCAGCTTTAACCAGGTGGGCGGGGTCGAGCCCTTGCTGCTTCAGGAAGTCGAAGAGACCGAGGGCGAGGCCTTGCGCCGCCGGGACCGACATCTGAATGCGCCCGACCACGACCCGGTTAACCGGGCCGGGGCTTTGGGAATGATCCACGCGCGCACTTTCGAGGGTTAACGAGATGACACCATTGAGCAAGAAGAAGCCCGACACGCTGTCGCAGAACACGGCCGGCGAGTGCGGATTGTCGATGAACGTCAAGGTGGGGGCGATTGGGTCTGACATGGCGGTTATGACTCCGAGACCGCTGGGGGATGGGAAGGTTTGGACAGTGGATAGCGAGACGCGACTCTGGAAAGTCGCGTCACCGCCAACCGGATGAACTGAAGGTCGTCTAACACCTCAAATTGAAACGGCGTTCACGCCGCTTCTGATTGCGAAGAAACCGCCGAAGGTTGCTGACGCGCTTCCTGCGGTCTTTCCTGCTGGCGCGGTGTTTTCTGCGTTTTGCGCGGGTTGCCACGGCCCTTTTCCTTATGGAAAGGGTTGAAGGGGGTGGCCGGTTTTGCTAGAATGCAGGTTCTGAGGAGGCATTCTTCGCGGCCCCGGCCACGGTGAATTTCTCGGGTGGCCCGGCCTTGTGCCGGGCCGCTTGCATTAGGGCGGCTGCTGCATCATCCCCCTCATGTGAATGCGCCTTCGTCGGCAAAGGCCGATTCTTCGGCGGCCTCTTGGAACATGTTCGGCTGCTTCGGAACGTCCTGCTTCCGATACCAGTGGCCATTTACCCGCTGGTATCGTCCGCTGTTCTGCTCGTGCAGTCGGAGGCGGTTGAACACAGATCGTCTCGCGATCCGGGGCTCCTCTTCCAACACGGCCCTCTCGATTGCGGCGAGACTCAAGCCGGGAGCGAAGGCGAGCACGTCCTCCAGAACCTCGTCGATTAATCCCCGAGGCGCACGCTGTCTGACTGGAGTGAACGAGTCAGCAACATCCTCCCGATTGGTTGGCTCGGGTTTGGCCGCCTCGCGCTTCGTTTCCAACGTCGGCGGCATACCGCCGCCCAAAAGCGTCGGTTTGCCAGCCGAGGCCGCGATGGCTTCGACCTTAGCGTTCACCGCCGCCAGGATTCCATTCAGAGCCATCTCAGTGCCGTCGGCGATCCCCTTGCGGTATGCCTCCACAATGGCACGGCTTACCGCGTCGATGATGGGCTTCAGATCCGGCGGTTCGTGCATGACACAGTCGTTCCAAGGTCGCGGGCAAATCAGCGACCTGCCACATTTATCCGTGATCGGGAACGGTGCCTAGGGGAATCGTGACGTTTGTCCACAGGTCGTCACGAATTAGAGCGCGAGCCTTCGGGGGACGCGAATACTTGACTTCGTGATTTCGGGGGCTACCTGCGTTTCGGCCGAGGGAATTGCCCCAGGGGCGCCACGCGCCTCACCGGCTCACCGAGCCAAGCATACTGTTGCCAAACCACCGGTGCCCTGACCGATTTCAAATAGAGGCAGTCCCGGATAGGCGGGGTGCGCCACGCCATCGCCTGATCTAGTCTCGCCGCGGAGCAGGAGGGCGAAGATTGCGGGAACTGGAAGTCGCGGGGGCGGCGGCGCTGGCGGGCCTGGCCGGCCGAAAGAAGGCGCCCCAGCCGCCCGAAGGGTCGGTCTGCGCCAACTGCGGGGCGCCGTTGCAAGGGCGCTATTGCTTTGACTGCGGCCAGGCCGCCGACACCCATAAACGCAACGTCTTCCGCCTGGTCGTCGAGGGGATCGAAAGCGTCTTCCACCTCGACGGGCGCATCGCCCGCACCCTGCCGGACCTGTTCTTCCGCCCGGGGCGCCTGTCGCGCGACCTGATCGAGGGGCGCCTCGCCCGCCACATCCCGCCGTTCCGCCTGTTCCTGGTGGCGCTGCTGCTCTGGGTGTTCGCCGCCGAGGTGGCCTCCCATCGCTTGAGCCAGGAAGCCAACACCAAGACCCAGGCCGCCTACGCCGCCGCAAAGACGACCCAGGGCCGGAACCAGGCCGCCGCGGCCATGCGTGCAGACGCGCCCAAGTCGCTGGCTGAAAACCTCAAGGAAGCGGCCGCCGATCGCGACAACGAACTCAAGGACCCGAACGAGTCGAAGGCCAAGGTGGCGGCGCGCTATCAGCTGGAGGTCGGCAAGGCCCAGGCGGCCTACGCCGCGGAGGTGGCCTCCGCCGACCTGATCGAGAAGGGCCAGACGCCGAAGACCGCGAGCGGCGCCAGGGCCGGCAAGATGATCAGCTGGTGGGAGACCCAGCTGCACAAAGCCACGACCAATCCCGACTACTACCTGGCGGTAATGTTCAGCTGGGGCGAGCGAGTGGCCTTCCTGCTGCTGCCGATCGTCGGCCTGACGCTATCTCTCGTCTACATCAACAAGCGGCGGTTCTACATCTACGACCACTTCCTGGTGGCGATGAATTTCCTCAGCTTCGTGTTCCTGGTGAATGCGCCGGGGTTCCTGCTCACCGGCGACTGGGCCAAGAACTGGTTCGACATCGCGACCCTGTGGACGCCGATCAACCTCTACCAGACCCTGCGCGGGGCCTATGGCACCGGCCGGATCATGGCCATCCTGCGCACGCTCGTCGTATGGAGCACGGCGGTGTTCTGGTTCTTCGTGCTGGTCATCGGCCTGATGGCTTTTGTCCTGACCCAGATTTGAGAATCGTCAGGCGAGGAGGGAGCGCGCGCCCTCCAAATGTCGGATCGCCATCGCGTTTGCTCCACGCGTATCGGCAGCCAGCATAATCGTGTTCTGGCTCATCCAATTGTATGGCGGGGGAAACGGACGTAGCCTCGCTGAATTGCCGCCAAAACGAGACATTGCGTCAATCGGGGACCATGACTCCGAGCGAACTGGAGGGGCACACCGTGAATCGACTCGCCGCTGTCGTTGCTTTGGCGCTCGCTGTTTCAACGGCCGCTCGGGCCGAGATCGTCCAGATTACTTACACAGGCACCGTCACCTCGGGAACCGATATCCAGAACCTGTTCGGGGGCGGTTCGCTCGTCGGGGACTCTTTCACCGCCGTCTATACGATCAACACGTCACTCGGGTCTATTGCAACGGACGGTTCAACCTATTCGATATGGGTCAACACGCCCCCCGCGTCGGCTATGACCGAGATCCTGACGATAAACGAATCGAACGCCGAGATATTCTCTAACATAGCCGGCCCCGCTAGTGAGACATATCAGTTGTATGGGCTTAATAATCCGGCGCTCAACAGCGACTTCGGTCTTGGGTCCGGACTACTTTATGGCTTCTTTTCAACAATCGGAAGCGGCATAAATATTACGGCGGGAAATGTGATCATGAGCACAACTCCCATTACGTCCGGCTACGAATTCAGCAGTCCTTCGAGCTACGATACTCAGTCATCTGACGCGTCACTTGGCTATTTCGATTATCTATCGGATTTTCTCCTTTTGAACAATGCTTCGGTGAGTGTTGCCGATCTCGCGCCCGAACCGGGCGCCTGGGCGCTGATGTTGGGTGGGTTCGGCGCAGTCGGAAGAGCATTGCGCAATCGGCGGCGAAGGGCCACCCGCCCCGCCTAAGGCTCATTTCAACAGCGCCTGCGCGCCGTTCCAGGCTTCGCGCACGATCTGGCCCGCGGGCGCGGCGCGGGCCAGAAAGGCTGCCTGGCCCGACCAGGCCTGGATCCGGTCAAGATTACCCCGGCCGGCCTTGCGCATGGCGGCGGTGAGGCCGCGCTGCACAGGGTAGGGAGCCGGCGCTGGGGCTCCCGGAGCGGTGGCGGCGAGCACATAGCCGGTGGCGAGGCTGCGTCCGGCGCGGCCGCTGAAGACGCGGCTGACCAGCGTATCCTCCGGCGCGGCCCGGGCGAGACCCTCGGCCCAGGCGGGATCAATTGCGGCCTCCGGCGAGCGCAGCAGGCCGGTGCCGATCGCCACGGCATCGGCGCCAAGGACAAGGGCCGCGGCGACGCCGCGGCCATCGGCGATGCCGCCGGCGGCGACCACGGGCGTCTCCACCGCATCGGCCACAGCCGGCAGCAAGGCCATGAGTGTGGGCTGGCGCCGCTCATCATCGCCCACCTCGAAGGCGCCGCGGTGGCCACCGGCCTCGACGCCCTGGACGACGATGACATCGGCGCCCGCCTGTTCGGCGGCGCGGGCCTCGGCCAGGGTCGTGACATGGGCGAACCACGGAATCCGGCGCGACTTGAGCTCGTCGATCAGCCACCGCGGGAAAAGGCCCATGACTGAAGAGATCGCCGACGGGTTGGCCGCCAGCATGGCCCGGGCCTGGTCCTCGAACGGCGCCGGCGCGGCGTCGCCCGCCTCGGGCGGCACGGCCGGGCCCCAGCCGCCGAGGAACTCCCGCACTCTCTTCTCGTGCTCAGGGTCGCGGTCCGGCGGCGGGTCAGGCGCCCAGG
Organism: Caulobacteraceae bacterium; assembly: GCA_036491275.1. Lineage (GTDB taxonomy): Bacteria > Pseudomonadota > Alphaproteobacteria > Caulobacterales > Caulobacteraceae > Acaudatibacter. The sequence goes on along the minus strand of DASXCH010000157.1, from coordinate 83,615 downwards.
CATTGAGCTGGAAGGGGCCGTCCGACAAGCGCCGGAAGTCGGCCGCCCAGCCCGCGATCTGGTCCGGCGACATCACCACCACGCCGCAGGCGCCCATGCCCCCGGCCTCGACCACGGCCGCCGCAAGCGCCGGCGGGCACGAGCCGGCCATGGGCGCCATCAGGATCGGGATCTCGAGGCCAAACCGCTGGCAGAAGGCCAAGGCGCGCGCGATCGGCTTGATTTGAGATTTCATCCGCCGTCTCTCTCAAGCCTGAAGATGTAGGCGCGGGCGCCGACGCGGACCATAGTCAGCCAGAGCCCAGTCGGGGTTTGGGGCCAGGAGGGGCAAATGTGGCGGTGGGGGGTGCTTGCCTTCGTGATCGCGGCGGCGATCGCCGAAGGCGCGACCATGATCGCCCGCTATGGCGCCGATGTGAACCATTTCGATTTCTCCGGGCCCTGCGCGTTCCGGTCCACGGATCACTGGGGCTGGCTCGAGTCCAAGAGCGATCAGGCCGATGCCAAAACTCTGCGGGTGCTCTTCGTCGGCGACAGCCTGACCTACGTCAACGACCTGCCGGGCATGCTGGTCAGAGTCGCGAGTTCCGATCCCACTACGCCGTCCCGTCTCGAGGTGCGCTCGGTCACCGCGCCGAATGCCAGTCTCTCCAACCTCTGGGACCAAGGCTGCGGCCTCAGCCGCCTGAAGACCGACCACTATGACGTCGCCGTGCTGCAGGAGCACAGCTACTTCTGGTATCCGGAGATGGCCGAGCCGGCCCGCGAAGCGGCTGGGCGATGGATCTCGGCGGTGCGGAGTTTTGGCGCGAGGCCAATCTATTTCGAGCCGTGGACCGATGAGGACGATCCCTATTCGGACAAGGGAGAAGCGCTGGAAGCCGCGCAAGACAATGCAAAGATGTACGGGGCGGACATCGCCCGGGTCGGCGAGGCCTTCGCTCAGGCACGGGTGTCGAACGGCGCGCCCAACCTCTTTGCTTCCGACCACCATCACCCCAGCGAGGCGGGCAGCTGGCTCGCGGCGCTCGTCATCTTCCATGGGCTGACGGGCGAGCCCACCGAACGCGTGACCTGGCGACCGGCCGCCGTGACGCCAGATCAGGCGGCCACCCTTGAGCGGATCGCCGACCAGTACGGCTGAGCGTCGGACGGATCTGCGGGGCTTCAGCCCGGCGGGCGGCCTTTGTCTTCGCCGCCGCCTCTGGCGGGCGCCGAAGGGCGGGCGCCTTCTGGCCTTGCGGCCGGAACGGCGCGGCCCTCGGCCGGTCGTATGGCTTGGCCGCGCATCGGGCCGCCCGTGGCTCGGCCCATGCCGTTCATTCCGCCGCCCGGACGGGACTCGGCCCGTGGCACGGCCTCCATGCGAGGCGCTGTGCTCCTGGCTGACGCGCGCCCCGGGGGTCCTCCGCGCTCGTAGAGCGAGGCGCCCCTCGTCGTCGGTCCGCCCCGCTCATAGGGCGACGCGGCCCGGACGGACGCGCGATTGGGAACGGCGCGCTCATTCGCCGGGGCCCGTCCTCGTTCGGTTCGGACCGCAGCTTCCCGACCGGCTGCCGCGCCAGAGGCCGTGCGAGTCTCGGTGCGCGCGGTCGCCCGGCCAGCCGGAGAAGCTCGGCCGGTCATGGCGCCCCTGGCGGGTCGTCCGGCGGCAGCCGGCCCGCGCGCGGGCGCGCCATGTTGGGCGGTGCGGTGCATGGCGGCCACGGCCGCGGTGGCCCGGCCATGGCCCACACTGGCCGAGCGGAAGGCCGGATTGGCCGCCGAGGCATGGACCCGCTGGACCTGAGCGGCGGTGGCGTTGACATGGCGCCCGCGGGTGGCGGCCATCTCAGCCGATGTCGGCTTGACCGTCAGGCCGCCGCGGCCGCCGTTGAAGCTCACACGGCTGCGGGTCCTGGGAGTCAGGGCCCGGCTGAAGGTGGTGGCGATGCGGACTTCGCCAAAGTTGTTGGCCGAGCGATTGTAGAAGAGCCGCCCGCCGCGCCATTCGGCGCCCTGGTAACCCAGGCCGCCGTAGCCGTAGCCGTAGTCGACGCCGCCGTAGTAGCCGACAGCCGGGCCCCAATAACCGCTGATGAAGCCGAAGACGCCGTTGCGCCATGCCCAGTAGCCCGGCGTCCATAAGAGGCCAGGCTCAGGCGGCAGCACCCATTCGCCTGGCACCCAGTAGTAGCCGAAGGCCGGATCCCAGGCCCAATAGCCGGGGGTCCAGATATAGCCGTAGCCTGGGATCGGCGGCTGGGCGAAGACCGGGATGAGCGGCGGCGCGACATTGACGCTGAAGCCGATGGAAACCTGCGCGCTGGCGGTCGAGGGTGCGGTCATGGCCACAGCGGCGAGGCCGACCGCCAGCGCTACGGCGGAGGCCGAACAGGAAAGTCTCAGAGTCACCGGATTTGTCTCCTTCGCACCTTTCAACGGCAAGAGGGCATGGCCGGTTGCAGTTGGGCAGGGGCGCAGGCCCCGGCGTCGGCGCGCAGGACGGCTTCGAGGGCGCTTTCCTACTAAAAGTTTAGTTGACCAGCGCCGGGCCCTGGCGCAGCTTCCCGCTCGCAACGACCCCCATCAGGACACCTCATGGCCTCGGCCCGCGACACCCTGACCCCCCTCGAACTGCAGATCATGCAGGTGCTGTGGGACGGCGGGGAGGCGACGGTGGCGGAAACCCAGGAGAGGCTGGGCGGAAAGCTCGCCTACACCACCGTCCAGACCATGCTCGGCGTGCTGCTCCGAAAGAAAAAGGTACGCCGCGCGCCGTCAGGCCGCGCCTTCGTCTATCGCCCGGCTATCAGCCGCGAGGGCGCCCGCGCCGGGGCCCTGTCGGACCTCGTCGGCCGCATGTTCGGCGGCTCGGCAGAGGCCTTGCTGATGAGCCTGATCGACGCCCGCCAGATCACCGCCGAAGAGATCGCCCGCGCCGCGGCCCTGCTCGAGGAAGCGGGGGACGAGAAGCCGGCGCCAAAAGAGGTAAGCCCAAGAGAAAGCCGATGAGTCTTCTGATCGACTACCTGGTCAACGCCGTGTGGCAGATCCCGCTCATCGCCATCGGCGCAGCGGTGCTCTCCCGCTTCGGACGCCTGGGACCCGCCGCGCGTCACCATGTCTGGATCGCCGCCATCGTCCTGGCGGTCGCCATGCCGCTGCTGCCGGCTGCCGAAGCGCTGAGCGTCAGCATCGCGCCGTCCGCGCCCGCCATCGCCGCGACGCAGCCGCCGGCCTCCCAACCGTCCGCCGCCCGTGGCGGCCGCATCATCCCCGTATCGCTCGCGCCCGGCGAACCGATCGTTGGAGCCACCCGTGGCCCATCCCCTCCCGCGGCCGCTCCGGCCCCCCGTCTGCCGGCCTTCGGCCTGCCGCCGATCGTCATCGACAGTTCCTGGGCGCGGGCGATCGTGATCGCCTATGGCGCAATCCTTCTCGCCGGACTCGTCCGCCTGGCCATCGCCTGGCGTTCGGCCGGCGCCATCGCCCGCCGCGCTCGCCCGGCCGAGCTGGAACCCGAGGTCGCCGAGGCGCTGCACGCCGCGGCCCTTCGGCATGGCGTCGAGCCGCCGCCGGTGAGGGTGTCGGACGAGATCCGCAGTCCGGTTGTGGTCGGCGCCCAAAGCCCGGCGATCCTGACGCCGCCGGCCTTTTCCCGCCTGGCCGCGGACGAACAGCGCGCCGCCCTGTTGCACGAGCTGGCTCATGTGGCCCGCCGCGACTACGCCGTGAACCTCGCCTGCGAAGCGCTCGCAGCGCCGATCGGCTGGCATCCGGTGGCCTGGGAGATCAAGGCCGGCGCCAGGCGCAGCCGGGAGGCGGCCTGCGACGCCATGGCCTCGAGCGACGTCGGGTCCCGCGACGCCTACGCCCGCCGCCTGATCTCGCTGGCCGGCGCTCTTCGCCTGACGGCTGACGGCGAGACCTCGCCGGCCCTTGTGGCTCTCATTTCCAAAAGCGATCTGGAGGATCGACTGATGCAACTCATCAAAGGGCCGCGCCCGCCCAGCAAGATGCGGCTTCTGGCCGCTTCGGCCGTCGCGGCCGCCAGCCTGGCCCCTGTCGTGCTGCTGCATGTCACCCCCGCGCTCGCCCAGGACGCGACGCCGGTCGTGCCGATGGCGCATGTTGCCGCGCCCCGGCTCGCCGCGCCCGCCAAGGCGGCCAGAACGATCGCGCCCCCGGTGAGGGCGGCCGCGCCTGAGGCGACCGCCTCCGCCCCGGCCGTCAGCGCCAGACCCGCGATGGCGCCCGCCTTGCCGACCCTGGCCCTGTCCGTCCCGCCCGCCGACATGGCCGGCCCCGCTCTGCATGCGCGGCGATTGATCCTGGCCCAGGCCGACATGACCCCGCCGCCTCCGCCCATCCCGCCGGCGCCCCCGCCGCCGCCGCCCCTGGCCTATGGCGGCGCTCCGCCGCCGCCGCCGCCGGCCCCGCCCCCACCCCCGGCGCCGCCCTCCGACGCCCAGATCGAGGCCCAGGTGCGCGCGGCCATGCACATGGCCATGGCCGAAGCCGACAAGGCGCTCGCCTCGGAGGACGTGCAAAGAGCGATGGCCCAGGCCCACGTCGACCGCGAGGCCATCCGCCGCCAGGTGTACGAGGCGATGAATTCGCCCGAGGTGCAGCGGGCGCTGGCTGACGCCCGCCACGCCGGCTCCGCCCAAGTCCACGAGGCGCTCGAAGAGGCCAAGCGCGAGACGGTCCGCGCCCTCGACGAGGCTGAACGGGCGACCGACGAAGCCCAGGCGAACGCCGACCGGGCCCGCGCCGAGCACGCCAAGCATCGCGACCACGATGGCCACGGGGAACACAATGATCCGTGAGGCCTATTCGGCGGGCTCCTTGAACGGCCCGCCGATCGCTTCGGCGCCAGCCCCCGCGTCGGTCCTCGTCGTCTCGGCCTCGCGCCTGGCGCAGCGGCCGCGCTCGCGCGCCCGGCCCAGGTACCAGAAGGTCCAGCCGGTCAGGACGCCCATGGTGGCGTAGCCGAGCAGAGGTCCGGCGATGAGGTAGTCGTGGACCGAGAGGGTCATGACGAACACCACGCCAAGGGCGGCGTCGGCCAGCAAGGCAGCACCCCAGGCCAGGGTCATGTTGTTCAGGATCCGGCGGAAGGCGGGCGTGTCGCGCAGGCCCTCGAACTCGACGAGGTCCTCGGTTTGGTTGTGGCGCCGCATGGTGGCCCGGAAGAAGACATAGATCAGCGGCCGACGGACGATCACCGAGACGATGAATCCAGCCCCGACCAGGGCCGTGGTCAGCTTCTCGCGCAGCTGCAGGAACTTGATCCCGCCGCCGCCGATATAGGCGAGCAGCGACAGGGCGATGCCGATGAGGACGATGATCGACACCGCGTCGACGCGGCGGGCGCGGATGAACTCGAAGATGCTCCAGCCGATCGGCGGCGCCGAGGAGGCCATCAGGGCGTGAACGTCTCCCAGCCGGACCCTGAGAGCATCGTAGATCATCAGCGGCAGGACGAGGTTGACGCCGATCTCGAGGGCGAACATCGGCCCTCGATCTGTGAGGAACGCCCGCAACTTGCCGGGTCCGCCGGCCATGGATCCTCCGCTGGGCCCAGATTGACGAGCCCAGACGGGAAACGCATCAGCAGGGGCTTCGGCCCCGCGTCGTCAAGGGCCTATTCGGCGGGCTCTCCGGCCGCCTTTCCCGTGGCATGGCCAGTCTCTGCCGCCTGAGCAGTGGCGGCCGCCGCCGCCGCGCGCCGGGCCTCGCCACGACGCCGGGCCCGGCGAGCGTACCACCAGGTCCAGCCGGAAAGCACGCCCGTGACCCCATAGCCCAGGAACCGGTTGGCGATCATGAAGTCGTGGATCGACATGGCGAACACCATGACGATGCTGGCGCCAGCGTCGACCAGCAAGCCCGAGCCCCAGACGAGGGTCATCAGGTTCATGGTCCGCTTGAAGCCGGGATCGTCGCGCCGGGACTCGAAATCGGCCAGCTCGGCGGTCTGCTGGCGGCGGACCATGGTGGCCCTGGCGAATTCATAGATCAGCGGCCGGCGGATCAGCACCGAGACGATAAACGCCAGGCCAATGAGGCCGGTGACCAGCCTCTCCCGGAGCTGCAGGAATTTCGCTCCGCCGCCGCCCAGGAAGGCCAGCAGCGAAAGGGCGATGCCGGCCACGACGATCATCGACACCGCGTCCACCCGGCGAACGCGGATGAACTCGATGATGCTCCAGGCGATCGGCGGGACCGATGAGGCCATCAGGGCGCGGACATCGCCCAGCCGGGCGTGGGTGTAGTCGTAGATCAGGAGCGGCAGGATGAAGTTGACGCCGACCTCGAGCGCGATCCCCAGCGCGCGCTGGCGCAGGAACGAGCCCGCCTTGCCAAGATTGCCGGCCATCGGTCCTCCTAATCGCCGCCCCTGCGTCAGCCAGAGACAAGCGCGCTCGTCAAGCCCTTGCTCCGCCGTGGTTCGCTAGCCAGATAGGGCGGGTGGAACTCGATCTCATCGCTCGCTTCCACGTCCGTAGTGACGAAGAGGCCCGCGCCAAATCCGCGCTTGCCGAAGTGGCGGTCCCCACGCGCGCGGAGGCCGGCTGTCTCGATTTTCGGGCCCTCCAATCCCTGAGCGATCCGGGCCTGTTCTTCATCCACTCCAGGTGGAGCGACAAGGCGGCGTTCGAGGCGCATGCAGATCTGTCCCACACGCGGCGATTCATCGACGTCATGGAGAAACTGGCCGATCAACCAGCCGAGATCGTGCGAACGACACAAATCTCGCCGTCTTTGGCCTAGGGGCGCATGAGGAACCGGCGCCGCAGCCACGCGCCCTCTCCGACTAGCGGTCCGGCCGCCAGGACGACTGCTCCGGCTTGGAGGCGTAGAACATCGGATCACCGGTGAAATAGTGCGCCGCAGCATCGAGCGCCGCCTTGGCGGCGTTGAGGATGAGGTACTCGGTCCCGAACGGCGCGCAACGCGACTCGAGTTCGATGAGACGCTCGCGGTAGGGGCGGAATGTCTCGAACACCGCCGCGGGATCGGGAACGCCGAGATATCGCACGCGGGCCATGATCCAAGCATTGCGTCGGCGCGGCGCTGCGCGCAACCGGTTTGTTCGTGTTACGTTCCCGATTCATCGGCAGACAGTCGGCGAAACATCGGCTTGCGGGGCTTGCCCCACCCCGTCGACCACGTGTTCAATGAGGTCAGTGTTCAGCGCGAAGTACGCCGCGCGTTCGTACGCAAGGATCCATCATGACTTCCCAGACTCCTGCCGGGGCGGGCGCCGATGTCGGCGCGCGCATCCTCGCCAAGCTTGGCCGTGTCGGCTCGCGCCGGCTCGTGTTCGATTCTGGCCTCGTCAGCCTCGACGATCCCCGTATCGTCGCCCTGCACGAAGGCTATGACGATCTGACAAAGCTGTTCGAGCGGCCCGCCCGGACGGCCTGAACGCCTGAGGCGTCAGGGTGCGCTGGCGCCGCCCTCAACGCCAATCATCGGCATTTGATCGGCGAATCATCGGTTCGCGCCCCTGTGCGCGCCCGGCGGCGCCGGGCATCTTCAGCCTCGAAATCTGCCTCGACAGCGGAAACACGTTCCGGGGGTGGGGGATTGAGCGAAAGAACATTTGTTGCCGCCTTGGACTTGGCCGTCTCCAGCTCCCTGGAGACGGCCGCTTCTTTGCGGCGCGCGGGACGTCAGATCGGGGCGCAGGCGTCGGCGAGCCAGACGCGCACATCGCCTTCGACCAGAGGTCCGATCTCGGAGGACACCCGTGCGTGATAGGCGTCGAGTTGCCCGCGTTCTTCGTCAGAAAGCGCGTCGCGCCGCACCAGCCGCCGATCAATCGGCGCGAGGGTCAAGGTCTCGAAGCCAAGCATCGGCCGCTCGCCGCCGGAAATCGGCGCGGCGGGCGTTACGACCTGAAGAGTCTCGATCCGGATCCCGTAGGCGCCTTCCTTGTAGTAGCCGGGTTCGTTCGAGACGATCATCCCGGGCTGCAACGCGACGGCGTTCGGTTGTTTCGCGATCCGCTGCGGCCCCTCGTGCACGCCGAGGTACGACCCGACGCCGTGCCCGGTTCCGTGGTCGTAGTCGAAGCCGCGCGCCCATAGCGCAAGCCTAGCCAGGGCATCGAGGGCCGAGCCCGTCGTCCCGACCGGGAACCTCACCCTCGCCAGCGCCAAATGACCCTTGAGCACCAGGGTGAAGCGATCCTTCATCTCCTCGGTGGGCTCGCCCATGGCCACCGTGCGAGTGACATCGGTGGTGCCATCCAGGTACTGGGCCCCTGAATCCACGAGCAAGAGCGAGCCAGCCTCGCTCTTCTTGTTGAGCCGCCGCGTCGGCCGGTAGTGGACCACGGCGCCGTTGGACGCCGCCCCGGCGATGGTGTCGAACGACAGGTCCTTGAGCGCCCCGGTGGCCTCGCGGAAGCCTTCGAGCTTGCCGACGATCTCGATCTCATCGGGCAGGGATTTTTGAGCTTCGGTCGCCAGCCAGTGCAGGAAACGCGACAGCGCCGCCCCGTCACGGTGATGGGCGCGCCTGGCGCCCTCGATCTCGACCTCGTTCTTGCAGGCGCGGGGCAAGGCGCAGGGATCGGCCGCCGCCACCGTCACGGCGCCGACATCGCCCAGCGTGTCGAAGTACCAGGCCGAGGACGTCGCCGGGTCGACCAGCACCTGCTCGCCGGCCAGGCTCTCCAAGGCGGAGGCGAGATCGTCCGGCCGCTCGAGCCTCACCTCGTTACCGAGCCAGGCTGTCAGGTCGGCCGTCACCTTGGCAGGATCGAGGAACAGGCGCGCGGTCCCATCGGCGTTGAGCACGGCCTGGGCCAGCGGCAGCGGCGAGCGGCGCACATCGCCGCCGCGGATGTTGAACAGCCAGGCGATCGAGGCCGGGGCGGTGATCACCGCCGCCGCCGCGCCCTGATCGGCCACGATCCTGCCCACCCGCGCGCGCTTGGACGAAGACTCCTCGCCGGCGAATTCCAGCGGGTGCGGGACCACCGAGGCGGCGGGCTGGGCCGGCCGCTCCGCGCCCCAGGCGGCGTCCAATGGATTGATCGCAACCGGCGCAAGGCGTGCGCCGGCCTTTTCGGCGGCCGTTTTCAGTCTCGCCAGCGCATCCGGGCTATGCAGCCGGGCGTCATAGCCGATCGTCCAGCCGGGCCTTGCCGCTTCGCTGAGGTAGGCCGGCACGCCACCGTCCACCAGATCACGTATCTCGAACAGGTTTTGGTCGACCTGGTCGCGCACCTGCAGGGTATAGCGGCCGTCGACAAAGACCGCCGCTGCGTCCTTGAGGATCACCGCCGCCCCGGCCGAGCCGGTGAAGCCGGTGGCCCAGGCGAGGCGGTCGTTGGCCTCCGGCAGATACTCGTTCTGGTGCTCGTCCTCGTGCGGCACGAGAAAGCCGTCCAGGCCCTGCTCGGCCATGGCCTTGCGGATCAAAGGTGTGTGGCGAGCCCCGAAGGAGGGATCGGTGGATTCATCGAAGGTCTGGCGCATGACTCCGATTTAGGGCTCAGGATCGCGCGAGGCAAAGCCTTCCGGCACGAACATCGCGCGATTTCGACGTTCCTCGGCGACCGCTTTCCCGATTCATCAGGATGCTGCATAGGTGCCGCGACCCATAAGGGACGGACCTTCAGGAGACGCCCATGACTGACGCCGCCGCCGTCCCCGGCGACACCAAGACCGGCCAGATCTATCTCTATTTCGCGCCGCTCACCTTCCTGATCTACCTGAGCGCGCCCTTCGCTTATCTGGTCGATTTCTCGACCACCTTCATGCTGAAGAACCAGCTGCACGAAAGCGCCAATGCGGTCACGATGTTCCGGCTGATCACCGGGATTCCAGCCTATCTCGCCTTCCTCTTCGGCATGACGCGAGATTGGTGGAACCCGTTCGGCAGGAGAGACCGCGGCTACCTGATGATCTTTGCGCCGGCCACCGCCGCGGTCTTTGTTTGGCTTGCGTTCAGCCCGCTGTCCTACACCACCCTTCTGATCGGCATGCTGCTGGCGATGGTGGCGGCCCAGTTCATGGCCGCGGCCTATTGGGGGCTGCTAGCCCTGGTCGGCCAGGAAAAGCTGATGAGCGGACGCCTCAGCGCTTTGTGGAACATCGTCACCTCCATCCCCTATATCGCAGGCGCCTTGGCCGGCGGCTGGGTGGCCGATCATCTGGCCCCGAAGCAGACCTTCCTGGCGGTGGCGGTCATGACCCTGGCGATCGGGGCCTTCGGCGTCTGGCGCTCGAGGGCGGTCTTCGAGGGCGCCTACGAGAATGTGCACGCCCAGACCAAAAAGGACATCTGGGGCGACCTCAGTCGTCTGGTGAAGCACAAGGCGATTTACGCGCCGATCCTGATGATCTTCATGTTCCAGTTCGCGCCGGGGTCGAACACGCCGCTACAGTACTTCCTGACCAACCAATTGCACGCGCCGGACGCCTTCTACGGCTACTACTACGCGATCTTCGTTGCCGCCTTCATCCCGGTGTTCTTTCTCTACGGCTGGCTGTGCAAGCGGGTCACGCTAGAGAAGCTTCTGTGGTGGGGCCTGATCATCACGGTGCCCCAGATGGTGCCGCTGGCCTTCATCCATTCAGGCGCCGCGGCGCTGTGGCTGGCCCTGCCGATCGGCATGATGGGCGGCGTCGCCGCGGCGGCCATCTACGACCTCGCCATCCGCGCCTGCCCGCCGGGCCTGCAGGGGACGATGATGATGTTCATCGGCGCGGGCAACCTGCTTTCCTACCGCGGAGGGGACTGGCTGGGCGTGCAGATGTACGACTCCAGCCCGACGTACGGATTCATCTACTGCGTCATCGCCACGACGATTGTCTACGCCCTGATCGTGCCAGTGATCCTGTTGGTCCCCAAGTACGTGATGAACACCGCCGATGGCGAGGCCAGTCCGGTTCTAGATGCTCAGGCGCTGGCCGAGATCGCCGAGCCGACACCGATCGGTTAGCCCTCCGGCCTGGCGGATTGCCCTATTGCGGCGGCCCGCCGCTCTGGTCGTCGCTCTGACTTGAGGAAGGCTGCGCCGGCTGACTTTGCGCGGGTGGCGCGGGCGCGGCGCTGGGCATGGCGGATCTCTGGCTCGCCTGAGCGGCGCTGTCAGCGGCGGATTGAGCCTGGGCGGCGGCAGTCTGGGCCTGCTGGCTCGCATCCTGCGACTGCACCTGCTGAGTGGCCGCCGCCACGGCCGCCTCGGTATTCGTCGGCGATTGCGGGCGGGTGATGACGTAGGTCACCGCGATGATGAGGGCGATGCCCACCAGGGCCACGGCCCACCAGGCCGCGCCGTTCGACCGCTCGACCGTGCGTGTGACCTCTGATGTCGGCGGTATCGGTTCGGTCGTTGTCCGCGTCTCCGTGACGCGGTCCGGATCGAGATCGCTCATGGACGGGTTCCTTCGCAGTCCCTCGCCGTCGAAACGGTCAGGCTTGCGGGCGGTTCCAGGCGCGCTCCATGACGAGTGTGGTCCAGGCGTCGAGATCGAGCCGGCGGACAATACGAAAGCCGCGCGCCAAGTAGGCGGCGCGAACCGCCCGCGCCTGGCCTCGAAGCAGACCCGACAGGATGACCGCTCCGTCGGGCGCGACGGCGCTGCGAATGTCCTGCGCCAGAGCGATCAGCGGCCTGGCGAGGATATTGGCGAAGACGAGGTCATGGGAAGCGCCGTCGCGGACGGCGCGGTTCGACAGGCCATCGGCCCGGACGAAGCGGGCGCGGGCGCCGTTGAGGGCTGCATTCTCGGCGGCGATGCGCACCGCATCGGCGTCGATGTCCGTGCCGACGACATGTTTCGATCCAGTTCTCGCCGCGGCGATGGCCAGGACGCCCGTGCCGGTCCCGACGTCCAGCACGCGGTCGAATCGTCTGGCCTTCAGCAGGGCGTCGAAGGCCAGGAGACAGCCGGCGGTGGTGCCGTGATGGCCGGTGCCGAATGCCGCGCCGGCTTCGATCTTGAGGGCTATGGCATTCGCCGGGACCTCGCCGGCGTCATGGGCGCCAAAGACGAAGAACCGGCCGGCGCGTACCGGCGGCAGGCCCGAGAGCGAGAGGGCGATCCAGTCGGCATCGGCCAGCTTCACGCAGGCAATGGCGAGGCCGCCGACGCCGGCCAGGAGCTCTTCCGCCTCGCGGCCTTCGGCCTCGGTGGCCGGATAGACGTCGATCCGCCAGGTCCCGGCCGCTTCGTCTTCCTCGATCAGCGAGACGGCGCCACCACCTTCTTCATCGATGTCCAGCGCCTGGAAGGCCGCCTCGCAAGCCGCACGCGGCCCCCTGGCGGTGATCTGGACGGCGTTGGCCATGGCGCCTCTCTAGCGACCCCCCGGACCGCTTGCCACGGGCTGGACCGCCGCTATAGCTGAACGCCGTTCAGTTGGAGGGATGTTCCCGATCATGGCTGTGCCGCCCGTCCTGCGCGATCGCCTGCGCCTGCCCGTCATCGGCTCACCCCTCTTCATCGTCTCAGGGCCGGACCTGGTCATCGCCCAGTGCAAGGCGGGCATCGTCGGCGCCTTTCCCTCGCTGAACGCGCGGCCGGTCTCCCAGCTCGACGAGTGGCTGGCCCAGATCACCGAGGAGCTGGCGGCCTGGGACCGCGCCCATCCGGAAGCGCCTTCGGCGCCCTTCGCGGTCAACCAGATCGTCCACAAGACCAACAACCGGCTCGAGGAAGATGTCGCGCTGTGCGCCAGATACCGCGTGCCTGTGATCATCACCTCCCTGGGCGCGCGCGTGGACGTCAACACCGCCGTGCACGGCTGGGGCGGGGTCGTTCTGCACGACGTCATCTCCTCGTTCTTCGCCCGCAAGGCGATCGAGAAGGGGGCCGACGGCCTGATCCCGGTCGCCGCCGGCGCCGGCGGCCACGCCAGCCAGCTCTCGCCCTTCGCCCTGATCCAGGAGCTGCGCGAATGGTTCGACGGCCCGATCGCGCTTTCCGGCGCCATCGCCAACGGCCGCGCGGTCCTGGCCGCCCAGGCCATGGGCGCGGACCTCGCCTATGTCGGCTCGGCCTTCATCGCCACCCAGGAGGCGAGGGCGGCTGAGAGTTACAAGGAGATGATCGTCGCCAGCGGCGGCGAGGACATCCTCTATTCCAACCTCTTCACGGGCGTACACGGCAACTATCTGCGGCCGAGCGTCGTCGCCGCCGGCCTCGATCCGGAGAATCTCCCTCAGGCCGATCCCTCGAAGATGAACTTCGGGTCCGGCGGCAACCAGAGCGCCAAGGCTTGGCGCGACATCTGGGGTTGCGGCCAGGGGATCGGCGCGGTGAAATCCATCCCCACTGCCGGCGAACTCGTCGCGCGCCTGGCGGCGGAATACGAGGCGGCCAAGTGCGAACTGGCCGAAAAGACCGGCTTCACCGCCGGCGCGCCCCTGACGTTTTCGGAAGAGCGGGCCTTCGCCGCCGAATAGACCGCGCGGCCCGCTCCACAGGCGCTGTGGGGCCGAGCTGGTTCTTTCCGGGAGGTGGCGCGACCTAGGGGTGGTCATGATCTGGCGCAAGGCGATCGTGCGGATTTGGATTATGAAGGCGCAGACCTAGCGGGAAAGGAGAATCTCCATGTCGCCGCTCACCCTCTATCTCGGCAAACTCATCGGCATCGGCCTGCTCGCCATGTGCCTTTCCCTGGCCCTGCGGCCCAAGGCGTCGCTGGCGACCATCAGCGCCATGATGAATGAGACCGGCCTGCTTCTCGTCACCGGCATTTTCACCATGACGGCCGGCATCGCCCTCGTCCTTGGCCACAACCTGTGGAGCGGGCCGCCCCTGATGATCGCGGTGACCATCATCGGCTGGGTGAGCCTTCTGAAAGGCCTGGCGATCATCGCCGTGCCCCCGGCCCGGCTGGCCGCCGTCTACCGCGTTCTCAACTATCCCCAGACCCTTCGCCTGGTGATGTTCATTGGCGCCATCGTCGGGGCGTGGATGACCTGGGCGGCCTTCACCGCCACGCCGGAAGTGACGATCTAGCGCGTGGACTCGCGAATACGCGACAGGGTGAGGTCGCCGGTTTGTGGACGGGCGACCGGTGGCAAACAGGCTCTCGACTGTGCTGCCAAGGGGCGAATGCGAGCAATCGACCGCACCCCTTAGTGGAATCGTTAACCCTCATCGTGCTCCCAGAGCCAAGTGCACGAGGGCCGGTCCAGCGCGCGAACCGCCAAGTAAGATCCTTCTTCCTTCTGGATATGAGTCGAACAATCCGGATGGTCGGGTTGGAACTCAATGGACGTCGACACCCCACTGCCCGCCATCCCCACCGAAAAAATCATAAACTCAGCACCGTATACGCGCACGCCTCCCATAGCGGTCGGAGAGGAGGCGTAGCTAAGGTTCACTATCTTATTCTCGTGGAGCAGCGCCTCAATCTTCACGAGTGGCTTGTCGCTATCGCCAATCGAGCAGTGAAGTTTTTCCGTCGGGTCGGTGTCAGGTTCGGGCCAAATCACGTTGTAGCCACCACGTCGGGTCGGCGCGCATTCTTCTAGGAGTGCTAAGATCGCTTCCATGCCAACCCGCATTCTCGGCAGTTCGTGTTGGGCTTCGCGAAAAGAGAGGTTCCGTCCACGTGGGCCAAAGGCCGCCCTTGCAAATGCCATCAGCTGATCTTGTGTCATTTGTATTTGTGGCCTGCCGTTTGGTGCGGCCTGAGCAGGACCCGGGGACGACACACCGGTTTGTGCGACGGCTTGCGGCGACATTAGCATTGCGACCAAGCCACCGAGGGCGAGCATTGAAATGAGCCACCTCACTAAGTTTTATTGACGGCGACCTCGCGTCGCGTGACGCGACCGTCTCCATACACCACGACGCAATACCTCAGGCGATTCAACCTCGGCCTGTCATTCCACAATACCCAAGTGGAAGCAGTTCGACTCTCTGGGTCCGTCCCCGAACTAGCCGCCTTCACGCTGCGCCGCCCAGGCGGCCGTGCGGCCCATGATGTAGCGGTCGGCCTCCTCGCTCGTGCCCAGGGGCGGAGCAACGTGGTGCGCCCCGCCGGCCGGGTCGGCCACCGGCAGGTCGGCGGTGAGCGCCGCGTTGATCTGCTGCAGGTGGGTCACGGCCTGAGCCGCCGGCAGATTCGTCGTCAGGGGCGGGGGCGTGACGCCCGCCAGGGGATCGTCGATCCTGGCCGCGGCCAGGGTCAGGACGCCCGACAGGTCCGAGGCGGCGGCGTCGCGCGCCGTCAACGGCGCCAGGCCGAAACGGGTCTCCAGGGTCTTGAGGATCACGGTGTGGTCATGCGAAGCGCCGCCCGCCGGCGGCCGGAACACGGTCCCCGCCGCGATCAGCGGCGAGACGATTACCGCCGGCACGCGTGGACCGAAGCGGTTGAAGCCGAAGCCCTGCTCGCCGACGGTGTTGTCGGGCGCCGTCGCCGTCCATGGCGGCGGGACATGATCGAAGAGGCCGCCGGATTCGTCATAGGTGACGATCAGCAGGGTGCTCGCCCACTTCGGGCCGTTGCGCAGGGCGTAGTAGACGTCGTGGATCAGCTGCTCGCCGGCGGCGAGGTCGGAGACCGGGTGCTGGTCGTTCTGGCCGGTTCCGCTCCAGGCCGGCTCGAGGAAGCAATAGGCGGGCAGGGTCCCGGCACTGGCTTCGGCCTGGAAGTCGGCGAACAGCCCGAAGTTCGCCTGCGGCGCGTTCGAAAGATCCGGGAAATCCTTTTGGGTGAGCGGCGGGGCCGAGTAGCCGAACACCTTCCACGAGATTCCAGCCTTGGAGAGGGCGCCGAAGATCGTCGGCGCCGTATAGGGAACATCCCTGTCCTTCAGGTGTCCCTGCGAGGTTGCGGCCATGGCGAAGGCGCGGTTGGGCAGGGTTTCGGTGGGCGCCGGGGCGAACCAGCGGTCGCAGACGGCGAAGCCGCGGGCAAGGCCGCTCAGCACCGGCAGCATGGCCGGATCGAAGCAGCCCATGATGGCGGCCGGGGTGGTTCCCGGCAGGATGGTCCAGCCCTTGCCTTTGGCCTGCCAGCCGAGGGTGTAGGCGAAATCCTTGATGAAGCCCTGGTTGGAGATCGCCGGCTCGCTCGCCGGCGCGGTGATCGCGCCGAAGAGCTGGCTGTTCATGGCATTGTAGCCTTCGCCCGGATCGGCGCCCGGCATGAAATAGGCGTTGGGCGTGGCGGGGGTGATGCGGAAGACGCTGACCGGCGATCCGTCCGTACCCGGATTGGTCTCGGCGCCGGTCAGGCCATCGAAGGTTGCTCCGTTCGGCGAGACGTTGCCGGCCTCGGCATAGAGCCAGCCCAGCATGTGGTCGAAGGAGCGGTTCTCCAGCATCAGCACCACGAAGGTGTCGACGGCCTCGAGCGGGTTTGCGGTCATGCGGCTCCCCTCTGTGCGGATCAGGGTCCTTCGAGCGCGCGGCTCATGATCTGCGCCACCATCTCGGACTTGGCGTCGGCATAGTCCTGCACGATTCGCCAGGAGCGGGCGGCCAGCGTCCGTTTCGTCTCTTCATAGAGCGCCCGGTCGGCGGTATCGCGGCGCAGGTGGTCGCGGAAGGCGAGCATGCGGCGCGTCTCGGGGCAGCCGGCCGAGAAGATGTGCAGGTTGGCCTTGGGCCGGGCGAACCTCATCAGCCGGTGCTCGAACCAGTCCGGTTCGCGATGGGCGAAGGTGAATCCAGCCGCCTCCAGAGCCGGGACATAGGCCTCCTCGTCGGCGCTGTCGGCCACTTCCAGGATGAGGTCGATCACCGGCTTGGCGGCGAGACCGGGCACGGAGGTCGAGCCGGCGTGGTGCAAGGCGGCGACGTCGGTGCCCAGAGCGCCGTCGATCAAGATCGCCAGGCCCTCATAGGCGGTCGGCCACGCCGGATCGTACTCGACCAGCAGGACCGGCCCATTGACGACCTCCGCCAAGCTCTAGGGCTTTCCGCTGAGCGAAACGCCGGCGCCCTCGCTATCCAGGATCTGCGACAGCAGGGTCCCATGCTCCAGGTGCGGATCCATCGAGAAGGCAAGACCGTTCTGCGTCCTCTGGGCGAAGAGATCGGCCAGGTTGTCCGTCGAAAAGCCGAGCTCGACGCCGCCGGCCGGATTCTTCTCGCTCGCCGGATGCAGGGCGAGCGTCACCTCGCCGGTGTCGAACTCGCTCCAGAAGGGCGAGGCGAACTTCACCGTCAGGTCGAAGGTGTCGCGGTAGAAGGCCACCGCCTTGTCCATGTCGGCGACGAACTTGATCGCGTATTTGAGTTGCGCCTGCATCGTCCGATCCTCCTGCAAGGTCCGGCCAAGCTATCACGGCGCCAGGTTGCGCCCAACGCACCATCCGTCCGCCCAAACGGGGTTGCGGGAATCGGCCGGAGCATTTAGTTATGTTGGCTAACTAACTAATAGCTCGCCTGGCCGCTGATGGCGCGGGCCAACTCCGGGGAAAGTCGTGGCGCTGATCGACGCCGAAGAAGACCTGATCGCCCTGGCCGAGGCCTTGAGGCCCGGCCTGCTGCGCGCCTCGCGCCTGCTGCGCCGGGAGGCCCAGAAGGCCGGTGTCTCGGCCCTCGACGCCCAGCTCATGGGCGCCATCTTCAAGCAGCCGGGCGTCAGCGGCGGCGAACTGGCCGAGGCCGAGCAGATGAGCGCGCCCTCGATGTCGGCGCATCTCAAGCGCCTGGAAGCCGCCGGCTGGATCGAGCGCGAACCGCCGGGCGAAGGCGATCGCCGGCGTGTGGGCCTTCGGGTCACGGCCGCCGGCGAGGCGGCGCTCGGCGCCATCCGCGCGCAGCGCAACGCCTGGCTGGCTCGGCGGCTGGACGCTCTATCTGCGCGGGACCGGCGGGCGATCGCCGCCGCCGTCGAGCCGCTCAAGCGTTTGGCTGAATGATGGAAGCGCGCGACGCCGATCTGGCCATCGACGCTCCGGGCGAAGCCCTGGGCGAGACCGCCTTCGTGGAGGAGCCGGAGCGCGAGATCGAGGCCGAGGCGGCCGGCGTCGACCTGCACCCGGAAGAGCCGTTCTCCTCCCTGGTGCCGGCCATCATCGGTGGCGCCCTGGTCATGCAGACCCTGTCGGCGACGGTGATCGCCAACGCCCTGCCGACCATGGCCCACACCTTCCACGAGGATCCGATCCGCCTCAACACGGCGATCACCATGTATCTGCTGGCCGCGGCGGTCTTCCTGCCGATCAGCGGCTGGATGGCCGACCGCTTCGGCGCCAAGCGCGTCTTCCTGATCGCCATCGTCGCCTACGCCGCTTCCAACGCAGCCTGCGGCCTGGCCAACAACCTGCCGCAGATGCTGATGGCCCGCGCCGCCGAGGGCGCCGCCGGCGCCATGATGGGGCCGGTGGGCCGCCTGGTGCTGCTGCGCTCCACGCCCAAGCACAATCTGGTGCGGGCGATGAGCGTCCTCACCATGCCCGCCTTGCTGGGGCCGGTGGTCGGCCCGCCGATCGGCGGCTTCATCATCACCTATTATTCCTGGCGCTGGATCTTCTTCCTCAACCTGCCGATCGCCGCCCTGGGCGTCGTCCTGGTCTTGAAATTCATCGACGACGTGCGCGAGCAGGACACCGCGCCGCTGGACTGGATCGGCCTGATCCTCACCGGGGTCGGCATGGCCTCGGTAGTATGGGGCTTCGACAACCTTGGCCGCGGGCCGCTGCCGCCGTGGGCGATCGCCGCGATGATGGGCGGCGGGGCGGCGCTCCTGGCGCTCTATGCCTGGCATGCCTCGCGCATCCAGAACGCCATCCTCGATCTCAAGCTCCTGCGCATCCCCACCTTCCACGCCGCCACCATCGGCGGCGCCTTCATGCGCATGGGCATGGGGGCGACGCCCTTCATGCTGGCCATGCTGCTGCAGGTGGCCTTCGGCCTTTCCGCCCTGCAAGCGGGCCTGATGACCTTCGCCAGCGCCGCCGCCGCCCTGGTGATGAAGACCTGCGCCCCGCCGATCCTGGCCCATTTCGGCTTCAGGAAGACCCTCGTCGCCAATGGCGTGATCGTCGCCCTGGCTTTCATGGCCTATGCCCTCTTCAAGCCCGGCACGCCGCACTGGGTGCTCTACGCCGTGCTGCTCACCGGCGGCTTTTTCCGCTCCCTGCAGTTCACCTCGTTGAACGGCCTGGCCTTCGCCGATGTCGACCATGCCCAGATGAGCCGCGCCTCGACCATGTCGACCATGGGCCAGCAGCTCTCCCAGAGCATCGGCATCGGGATGGCCGCGACCTTCCTGCATCTTTCCATGGTCGCCCAGCACGCGCGCCAACTCACGGCCGGGATTATCGGCCCCGCCTTCATCGCCGTCGGCTTCGTCGCCCTGATCCCGGTGCTCTACTTCCTGCCCCTGCCGGCGAACGCCGGAGCCGAGCTGCACGGCGCCGGCCGTGGGCGGAGAGGGCGTTAGGGCTTGGCTTCGCGGGCGGCCAGCACGGCGTGGGCAGCGAAGGCCTTGAGCTTGGCCGACGCCTGCGGCGCCCGCGCGTTCAGCACGAGATTGGCCAGGTCCGTGATCATCGAATACGGCGGGGGCAGGCCTTCCAGCTCACCGGTCTCCGGACTGATCCTGGCGGCTTCGAGGCCCGCCAGCTTGGCTTCCTTGACCGCGGCCGCCTTCTGCGTCCTGTCGGTAACCGCCGAAGCCGAGCCGGCCGCCGTCGGGGTCGGCGCCACGGCCTGGGTTGGTGGGCTGGGCATCATCGCCATCGTCGCTTTCTGCTGTCGGATCAGGATGTCGAGCACCTTGCGATTAAGCCGGTACTTCTCCGCGACCTCGATGGCGCGGGCGCAGAGGTCGTTGGTCAGGAATTCGACAGCGGACGACAGATTAGGCTCGGCCCTCACCACCTCGATCGCGTTGGAGGCGATGCAGGATTGGGCCTGGGAGTCGAGACGCGCCTGGACATCCTCGTCTGCGGCCACAGCCATGGCCGGAAGGGCCAGGATGAGGGCGATAGCCACCACGAATTTCATGCATTCCCCCCAATCGGTTCGCGGGGCCTTCCCGCTCGCCTTATCGCTGATAAGTTCATGGGCGGAGGACCCCCGACCATGAACGCGCCCCTGAACGCTCCCGTCAAATCGCCTTTGCGCTATAGCCGCGATGATCTGATGGCAAGCCACCCCTATGCCCGGCCGCACGAGGAGGCCGGCTATCGCCTGCACGGCGGATTCCTCGCCGACGGGACCTATGTCTCGCCACGCACCCTCGTGCGCACGCCGGCGGTTGCCGCCTGGGCCCAGGCGCTCGAGGCGCGCGGCTGGCCGGTCATCGACGCAAGCGTCGAGCTGATGAAGCGGCCGGGCTTCCCCAACTTCGAACAGCAGCGACTCCTGATCGGTGAGGGCCTCGGCCAGACCTTCTGGGACAGCCTCACCGTCACCGGTATCATCGAGGCGCGCGGCCGGGGTCTCTGCGACCTGCCGGCGCCGGACTTCTCGCAAAGGATCGTCGACGACCTTTCCGACACGGCCACGGGCCACCTCGGCAAGGGCCTGCTCTACGCCCATGGCGCCGACGAGGGCGGCGATCCTGCCAGACCGGGGGAGGGGGCGCATGACGCCATGTGGTTCGCCGCCCGCGACCTCGCCTTCGGCAAGGACGCCTGGCCGCTGGCCGGCGCACCGGACAGCATCGCCCGCGAGACGCCGGGGCGGGAAATGCCCGACCTCACCGAGGGCATGGAGCAGTTCGTCAAGTTCCTGATGAACGTGCTGATGATCGAGATCCGGGCGGAATCCTTCTTCGACCTCTGCCAGCGCCTGTTCCGCGACCCGGCGCTCTGGGGCGAGCGCCGCGCCGGCGCCGACAAGGCCGCCGAACTCGTCGAGCGCATCCGCACCGACGAGGCGATCCACGTTTCCTATCTGCGGGTCGTCCTCTCCGAGATGCGGTCGTTCACCTGGCGGACCGTGAGCGGGGCGGAGAAGCGTGGCGCCGAGATCCTCGATCCGATGTGGGAGACCATGGTCGTCTGGCATGGCCGCACCCAGCGCGATCTGGCCGCCGAACGTTCGCGCGACCAGCTCCACAGCCGGCTCGTCGCCGAGCGGGGCGCGGCCGGCGCCCGGGCCCTGCTGGCCAGGCTCGACGCTTTGGCCGAGGAATCGGTCGCCGCATGAGGATTTCCCCCCTGCGTCATCCCGGGCGAGCCGCACGCGGCCAGACCCGGGAGCCAGGGGGTGAAATAACGCCGGTAAGAGCCGCAACCGGGTTCCGGCTTGCGGCGCTTCGCGCCTTGGTGGGGATGACGGCTGATGTCTTCGCCTCTCACCCCAACTCCACCAGCGCGAAAGCATCCGACAGCACCCGCCAGGCGTCGGGGGCCAACACCTCGTCGAAGACGGTTTCGATCACGATCGTCCCCGCGCGCCGGGCGTCGAGCGGCGCGGCCAGCGCCAGGCCCTGCGAGATGTCGCGCCATTCGACGAGGCCGCGGCCGATGGCTTGCGCCAGGCCGGAAAGGGCGCGGACCTCTTCATCGGCGACAAGGTGGCCGGCCTCGAAGTCTTCGCGGCAACGGGCGGCGAGGTCGACGGTGCTGTCGTCCAGGCGGCGGAGAAGGTCCCTGTTCATGGCCAAATTATTGCATACAGCAAGATAGATGGCAACCCAGAATATCAATATGCAAATTGAGCACGAGCGGAGCCGCGACTCGCCGCGGCCCGGCGCGCTGTTCATGGCTTTCCTGACGGTCGGCCTCACCGGCTTCGGCGGCGTGCTGCCCTTCGCCCGCCGCATGCTGGTCGAGCGCCGCGCCTGGCTCAGCGAAGCGCAGTTCAACGAGACCCTGGCCCTCTGTCAGACCCTGCCGGGGCCCAACATCGTCAATGTCTCGGTCGTCGTCGGTTCCAGGTTCGCCGGAGCGGCCGGCGCCCTGGCCGCGGTGACGGGTCTCATGGCCGCGCCGGTGGTCGTTGTCCTGATTCTGGCGAGCCTCTACGCGCGCTTCGGCGCCGTCGGCCGCGCGCCGGAGCTGATCGCCGGCCTGGGGGCAGGGGCCAGCGGCCTGGTGGCGGCGACCGCCGCCAAGATGGCCTGGCCGCTCATCCGCAAGCGCCCGGCCTCGGCGGCGCCGTTCATTCTGATCGCCTTCGTCGCCGTCGGTCTCCTGAAGCTGCCCCTGGTCTGGGTCCTGCTGGCCCTGGCCCCGTTCAGCCTCGCCCTGGCCTGGCGGCGCGCCGCGTGAAGGCCCAGCCCGCCATTCTGACGGATCTCGTCCCGACCTTCGTCGTCCTTTCGCTGATCGCGTTCGGCGGCGCCAACGCGGTCGTGCCCGAGATGCACCGCCAGGCGGTCGAGCTGCGCCACTGGATGAGCGACGCCCAGTTCGCCGACCTCTTCGCCATCGCGCAGGCCGCGCCGGGGCCGAACGTGATGATCTCCACCTTGATCGGCTGGAAGGTGGCCGGGATCGCCGGCGCCCTGGCGGCGACGCTCGCCATGTGCGGGCCGTCCTGCCTACTGACCTATTTCGCGGCCGGTATTTGGGAGCGCAAGCGCGAGGCGCGCTGGCGGGCGGCGGCCGGCGCGGGCCTGGCCCCGCTCAGCGTCGGCATGGTTGCGGCCAGCGCCTGGCTCCTTTCCCACGCCGCAGACCGCGACTGGCGCCTGGCGATCGTGACCGTGGCCACCGCGGTTGCGGCCTTCTTCAGCAAGCTCAATCCTCTGTGGTTCCTGGCCGGGGCGGCCGCCCTCGGTCTTGCAGGCGCTCTGGGCTGATTTCCCCGAGGTCACGGGGGGAGTACCGGCAAAGCCGGGGAGGGGCGTTAGCCCTCGCGGGCCCTGACGCGGAAAGTCTTGAGCACATCGCGCGCCTGATCGCGCCGGTCCTCGGGGATCTCGGTCCAGATCTCCATGATGTCGGTGTCGAGGTCTTTGGGATCGGTATCGAACAGGAACCCGGCGCGGATGCCCAGCACCGGTCCGATCTTGTTGGCCCATTTGTCCGACAGGCGACGCTCGCCGGCCTCGATCAGGCTGATCACCGCTCCGGTCGTGCCGATGGCTTCGGCGAGCCGGGCCTGGGTGAGGCCTCTGAATTCGCGCCAGACGCGCAGGTAGTTCCGTACAGGATCACGTGGCATGCCGCATTATGCAAATCAACAGGCTCGACAGTCGTCAGACAATATGCAAAAATGACAACTTGCCCTCTGAATTGCATTATGCAATGATGCGGTATGTCCCATTCCTGTCCGTCGCCGCGCTCTGAACTGGCCTTCGTCGGCGTCGGACCGCGCGCCTGACATGGCCCGCAAACGCACACGGCCGGCCGATCCCTTGACCATCGCCCGCCGCCGCGAGGCCCAGCGTTTGGCCGATCGAGACCCGCGGACCTGGGGCGTCGACCCCATCTCGCTGGGGCTGGCCGCCAACGCCGATATCGAGGCTCGAGCGGATGTGTGCGGTCACGGCTTGCGCGCCCAACGCCGCGATGTCTTCGAGCGTCTGCTCGGCGGCCAGCAGGGAAATGCCGCCCTGGCCGCCGTTCGCCGCTTGCAGGCCGACCTCGCCGCCCGCCATGCCGGATGCGGCGGCGTCGCCCGCTACGCCGCGCGGATCGACGCCGGCCCCGCGGAGGATCCCTTCGCCGAGCGCAGGTTGCGCGCCGGCGGCCGGGCGCGGCGGGTCCTCTCGCTCACCGGAACGGCCAGCGCGCGCCTGTTGCTGGCGCTCATGGAACCTGATGCGGCATTGGGGAAGAGGCCCGACTGGCGGGCCGTGGTGGAGCGGGAGACCGGCGAGCGCCTCGCCGACGCCCAGGCCGGCGCCCTGCGCGCCGCCTGCGTCAACCTCGCGGAAGCCTACGCCGATCTCGATCGGTCTAGGCCTTAGCCCTTCCGCTTGCGCGCCGCCCGGGCAAGCGTCCAGGCCGCCATGGCGTCATTGTGGCTCAGAGGTCAGAAAGGCCTGGGCGAAAGTGTCGACGCCGATCGCCACCGCCTCGCGCAGCGGCAGGTTTCCCAGCGGCGGATGAGCGCCTTCTGCAGCCGTACGGCTCCGGGTTTGGCGTCCAGGATCGCCGCGATCCTGACTTCCACCGCCGCGTCGAGCCGATCGGGCGCGACGACCTCGTCGACGAGTCCCATCGCCCTGGCGGCGTCCGCTTCGTAGCTCATCCCGAGCAGCAGCATCTCCCGCGTCCGGCCCCAGCCGATCAGGCCGGGCAGCAGGGCCGCCTCGACCACTGACGGCACGCCGACCTTCACCTCCGGCATGCCGAACGTGGCGTTCTGGGACGCGACACGAAGATCGCATGCCGCCGCGAGTTCGAGACCGGCGCCCAGCGCATGGCCGTTGATCTGGGCGATGACGGGAACTGGGCAGGCGCGCGCCGCCTCGCAGCAGGCGTGGACCTGGCCGATGAAGGCCCGCGCCTCAGCCGGACCGGCGATCTCGGCCATCTCCAGGATGTCCGCCCCGGCGACGAAGGCGCGCTCGCCCGCGCCGGTCAGCACCACGCAGCGCAGATCGGACCTGGCGGCGAGTTCGCCCATGACGTGCAGGAACGAACTCATCAGCGCGCGGCTGAAGACGTTCAGCCGGGCCTCGTCGTCCAGCGTCACATGGGCGATGGCGCCGCCGTCGCGGGTCTCGAGACGCAGGCGAGCTTCGGGCGTGCTCATGGAGCGAAGCTAAGGGCGCCACGCCGGCGTCTGGCAAGCGCGGAGCCCTCGACCAGGGGGCGGCCATTCTTGCCGCGCGCTTCGACTGTCGAGAAAGATTTGCGGAACGATGTCGATTTCCGGCAACCTCGTTCGTCGCCCTTATGAGACGCCAAAAGGGGCCGGCTCTAACAAGGAGACAGTCGATGCGGGTTATGGTGTTCGGGAAAGCCACCGAAGTCGGAAAGGGAGAGCCCCCAACGAAAGAGGCCTTTGAGGCGATGGACCGGTTCACCGAGGACCTGGTCGAGGCCGGAATCATGGTGGCTGGCGCCGGCCTCCAGAACAGCGCCCAGGCCAAGCGCATTGCCTCCGACGGTTCCAACTTAAGGGTCATTGACGGGCCGTTCGCCGAAACCCGCGAGCTGGTCGCCGGCTTCTTCATCTGGGAGGTCAAGGACATGGACGAGGCCGTGGCGTGGGCGAAGCGCAATCCCCTGCTGGGCCAGAGCGAGGTTGAGATCCGGCCGTTCTACGAGGCGGCGGACCTCGCCGAATTTTTGCCGCCCGAGGACCTTGCGGCGCCCCGTGAAGGCGAGCGCGGGAGGCTCGGCGTCGCCTGACACTGTCAGCGGGAGGCGGCCAGAGTGCATGCTTGTCTCTCCTGAGGCCTTGGCCGAAAAAGCAGGGTGACCGCAGGCGAGACCCACACCACCGGCGAGACGCGGCGGGCGATCGAAGCGACATTTCGCCTTGAAAGGGCCAGGCTCGTCGCGGGCCTGGCCCGCGTCGTGCGGAACGTCGACCTTGCCGAGGAGCTGGCGCAGGATGCACTCGTCGTCGCCCTCTCCGATTGGCCGAGGACCGGCGTTCCGGCCAATCCGGGCGCCTGGCTGATGGCCGTCGCCAAGCGCCGCGCCGTCGACGCCCTGCGGCGCGACCGGATGCGCGAGCGCAAGCACGAGGAGATTGCACGGACGCTGGCTGGGACGTCCGGCGGCGCGGCCGCTGAGGCGATTGAAGCGATCGAAGCGGCCATGGACGATGATCTCGGCGATGAACTGCTCGGCCTCATCTTCACGGCCTGCCACCCCATTCTGTCGCCCGACGCCCGCGCGGCGCTCACGCTCAAGGTGGTCGGCGGCCTGACGACCGACGAGATCGCCCGCGCCTTCCTGTCGAGCGAGGCGACGATCGCCCAGCGTATCGTCCGCGCGAAGAAAGCGATCGCGAAGGCCGGACTGACCTTCGAGACGCCGCGGGGCGCCGAACGGGCGGCCCGGCTGCCCTCGGTGCTCGAGGTCATCTACCTCATTTTCAATGAAGGCTATGCGGCCACGGCGGGCGCCGACCTTGTGCGGCCGGACCTGTGCCTGGAAGCCGGGCGGCTCGGCCGCATGCTGGCCGGGCTGATGCCCAAGGACGCCGAGGTGTTCGGCCTCCTGGCCCTGATGGAGATCCAGGCGTCGCGCCTTCCGGCGCGCACCGGGCCGAAGGGCGATTTCATGCCGCTCGCCGAGCAGGATCGTTCACGCTGGGACCAACTCCTGATCCGCCGGGGCTTCGATGCTCTGGCCCGCGCCGAAGCGTTGGCCGGCGACATGGGCGATTGGGGTCCTTATTTGCTGCAATCGGCGCTTGCCGCCTGCCACGCCCGGGCGCGCCGGGCCGCCGATACCGACTGGCGTCGCATCGCCGCGCTCTATGACCGCCTGCGTTTCGTCATGCCCTCGCCGGTGGTCGATCTCAATCGCGCGATCGCCCATAGCATGGCCTTCGGACCCGAAGCGGGCCTCAGATTGGTGGACGAGATCGCCGGCGCCGCCTCCCTCCGCCACTATGCGCCCTTGCCCGCGGCGCGGGGCGACTTCCTGTTCCGGGCCGGCCGGCTGGCCGAGGCGTGTTCAGAATTCAGGGTTGCGGCCGCGCTTACCCGCAACGTGCGGGAAAGGGCCTTTCTCCTGGCACGGGCAGACGCTTGTGACCGAGGGCCCTGAATCCTGCTTCTGAGCCGCCGCACGGCAAGTCGGGAGCAGCCTTGCTGACGCCCGCTTCGACGTCCTAGGGTCGGGGGCAGGGGGAAGCGCAGGCGAGAATGACGAAGGCCGATACGGACACCCGCCCCTGGCTCGATCCGGCCGCGCCGCTCGAGACCCGCGTCGAGTCTCTGCTCGACGCCATGATCCTCGAGGAAAAGGTATCTTTGATGGCCGGGTCCGGCGCCTTCACCCTGATGGGCGTCGAGCGGCTGGGCGTGCCGCCGGTGCGGGTCACAGATGGTCCCACCGGCGTTCGCTCCAATGAAGGCGAGGCGGCCACGGTCTTTCCCGTGGGCGTGGCCATGGCCTCGACGTGGAATCCGGAACTGACCCGCGAGGTCGCCGCCGCCATCGCCCGCGAGGCCCTGGCCCTCGACAACCGTGTCGTCCTGGCGCCCACCGTCAACATCATGCGCACGCCGCTTTGGGGCCGGAACTTCGAAACCTATTCGGAGGACCCCTACCTCGCCGGAGCGCTCGGCGCGGCCTATGTCGAGGGCCTGCAGGCCGAGGGCGTCGGCGCCTCGCTCAAGCACTTCGCGGCCAACAACCAGGAAGTGAGCCGGATGAGCGTCAACGTCGTTCTCGACGAGCGGACGTTGCGCGAGATTTACCTGGCCGCCTTCGAGACCGTGGTCCGCGTCGCCAATCCGTGGACGGTGATGGCCTCCTACAATCGCCTCGCCGGCGCCTTCGCCACCGAGAATCATCGCCTGCTGGAGGAGATCCTCAAGGGCGAGTGGGGCTATGATGGGGTCGTCGTTTCGGACTGGGGCGCCGTGCATTCCACCGTCCCGGCCGCAGAGAACGGCTGTGACCTGGAGATGCCCGGGCCCGCGCGCTGGTTCGGGGACAAGCTCGTCGCCGCGGTCAAGGCGGGCGAGGTTTCGCCGGCGCGGATCGACGACGCGGCCCGGCGCATGATCCGGCTGATCCTGCGCACCGGCGCCCTCGACGGCGGCGACAGACCAAAGGGCGAACTGCGCTCGAAGCGGCACCGCGAGATCGCCGCCCGCGCGGCCGAGGAATCCATGGTGCTGCTGAAGAATGACGGCGATCTGCTGCCATTCGACGCCGCCGCCGTCCGTAGCGTGGCGGTGGTCGGGCCGAACGCGGCCGTGCGACGCATCCAGGGCGGCGGCTCCTCCCATGTCCGGCCGGGCCGGCGGACCTCGATGCTTCAGGCCGTGCAGGAACTCCTGGCCGGGTCAGCCGAGGTGATATTCGCCGAGGGCGGCGACAACGAGCCTGTGCCGCCCGCGGCCCGCGCGGCCATGTTCAGCCCCGACGAGGAGCGCGGCGCGGCCGGTTTGACGGTCGATTATTTCGCCGAGCGCGGCTTCGCCGGCGAGCCCTGGCTCAGCCGGCCCGAGCGCGAGATCGGCAAGCTCGTCTCGACCACCTCCGTGGATCGGATGGGCGAGGGGCTGGGCGCCTTGCGCTGGAGCGGCTGGTTCTGGCCCGAGCGCGACGGCCGCCACGAGTTTTCTCTGCGCGCGCCGGGCGCCGGGCGCATCCTGCTGGACGGCGAGGCGCTGGTCGACGAAACGACGACGCCGGTGTTCGACGACTGGGATGTCGGCGGCCATCCGGCGCCTCGGGGGATCGCGGCCACGAATCTCATGGCCGGACGCGGCTATCCGATCGTCATCGAATACGTCCGGCCGGAAAAGACCGGCGGCATCGTCTGGGAATATGTCGGCATCGGTGTTCGCCAGCCGACCGGCTCCATCGAAGCGGCGGCGCAAGCGGCGGCGAGCGCGGATGCCGCCATCGTCGTCATCGGCGCGGCTTCGGTGAGCGAGGGCGAGGGCTACGACCGGGCCGATCTCGAACTGCCGGGTGATCAGAACGCCCTCGTCGAGGCGGTGCTGGCGGCCAATCCGCGAACCGCTGTCGTGCTGGTGAACGGCGCGCCCTACGCCCTGCCGTGGATCGAGCACGCGCCGGCGGTGCTGGAGGCCTGGCTCGGCGGCGAGGAGGGGCCGGACGCGGCGGCCCGCATCCTCTTCGGCCAGGCAGAGCCTTCGGGGCGACTGCCGGTGACCTTCCCCTGCCGGATTGAGGACACCCCCGCCCACACCTGGTACCCGGGCGGCGAGGAGGTGATCTATGGCGAGGGCCTGATGGTCGGCTACCGCCATTTCGACCGCGCGCCGGACAAGCCGATGTTCCCCTTCGGCCATGGTCTCACCTACACCCGTTTCGCCTATGCCGACCTCGAGGCGCCCGAGGAGGCGAGGGCCGGGGATCCCGTGACGGTCTCCTTCACCGTCGCCAACGTCGGCCGCCGGCCGGGAATGGAGACGGTCCAGCTCTATGTCCGGCCGAGGGGTCCGTCGGTGGAAAGACCGGTGAAGGAACTGAAGGGCTTCGCCAAGATCGCCCTCGAACCAGAGGAGAGGCGGCGGGTCACCCTGACCCTCTCGGCGGGCGACTTCTCGTTCTGGAATGTGGAGTCAGGTGGCTGGTTCGCCGAGCCTGGCGGCTATGATCTCCTGATCGGGTGTTCGGCGGCGGATATCGAATTGCAGGCGTCGCTGCGATTGACAACCTGAGCAGTCACGCAAGCGTGTCTTCGCTTCTGCGAAATTAGCGTGACAATTGCCGCTGACGCAGACGGGCGGATCAAGGCCCGCGACAAGCGTCGGCAAGGAGGCGCCACATGGGACTCATTTCCTGGCTCATTCTCGGACTCGTCGCCGGCTTCATCGCCAGCAAACTGGTCAACAAGACCGGATCCGGCCTCATCATGGACATCTGCCTCGGCGTCGTCGGGGCGATCGTCGGCGGTTATCTCTACGGCCTGATCAGCCACACCAACGTCATGAACAAGCTGGACATCACCAGCTTCATCGTGGCGACGGTCGGCGCGGTCATCGTCATGCTGGCCTACCACTTCCTGTTCCGGCGCGGGCAAGCGTCGTCCTGAACCATCGGGCGGCTTGACGCCGCCCGGCCTCATCTCCATGAACCACGGCCCCCATTTTCGGGACCGTGGTTTAGGGCCTGCGGACAGTTATGGCTCGTAGCGTGGTATGAGCCGAAATCGTTCAGTTCCAGGAGCGGGGCCGACGGCGGATCCGATATCCGGCTAGGCGACGCGACGCCGAAATGGGCGATTTCGGCCATACCCCTCCGGGGCGCGGCGAATTTCCGCCCCGAGTGCGTTGAAAAGTCCTTGTGGTGACTGATACCACGGCGGCCTTTCCGCCTGCTCGGAACTGAAATTCGCTACGCGTCACGCCCGAGCCCTAGCTCTCCACAGGCCCTTATGCCTCAGGCAGTACTCGGCGTAGATCAGGGCGCGTTCTTTCACGGAACGCGCAAGATCTTTTCCGGCGTCAGCTTTCTGCTGGATGACGCCCGCACGGCGCTGGTCGGAGAAAACGGCGTCGGCAAGTCGACCCTCATCGCCTGCCTCTCGGGCGAGCTCGAACTCAATTCCGGCAAGCTCGTCCGCTCGCGCAGCACCCATGTCGCCGCCCTGCCGCAGGAGGTCTCCCCGGATCTCGCGGGCCTCTCCGTCCGCCAGGTGCTGGAGCGGTCGCTGGAGCGCGTCGGCGCGGCCGGCGAGGATTGGCGCGTCGATATGCTGCTGGCCGAGATCGGCATCACCGAGGAAGCCGCGGCGGGATCCTTCGGCGCCCTTTCCGGCGGCTGGCAGAGGCTGATCCTCATTGCCGGCGCCGCCCGGCTCGAGGAACCCGACATCCTCATCCTCGACGAGCCGACCAACCATCTCGACATCGGCCACATCAACCGCCTGGAAGGCTGGCTGACCGAGGACTTCCGTCTGCCGATGCTGATCGTCTCGCACGACCGGGCCTTCCTCAACCGGGTGACCACCCGCACGCTCTTCCTGCGCACCGACGGGGTGCACGCCTTCAGGACGCCCTTCGCCACCGCCCGCGAGGAGCTGCTGCGCCGCGACGCCGCCGCCGCGGTCCGCCGCAAGCTCGAGGAGAAGGAGATCAAGCGGCTCGAGAAGGCCGCGGCCCGCTATCACATCTGGGGCATGAAGAACGACATGTTCCATCGCCGCGAGAAGGCGGTGAAGACGCGCATCTCCCACATTCGCGACGTCCACACCCAGGTCTATGTCGCCAAGGAGCGGCGCCTGGAGCTGGGCGACAGCGAGATCGAAGCCAAGATCGCGCTTCGGGTCGAGAACTTCGAGCTCTTCACCCCCGACGGGGCGCGCAAGCTGTTATCCATCGATCGCCTCGCCATCGGCGCCGGCGACAAGGTGGCGCTCCTGGGCGTCAATGGCGCGGGCAAGACCACCCTGCTGCATGCGCTCGCCAAAGCCTGGCGCGAACGCGCCCGTCACTATGACGGCGCGGCGCAGATCCGCTTCAATCCCGCCAGCCGCCTCGTCTATTTCGATCAGGTGATGCGCGATCTGCCGCTCGGCGAGGCGGTGATCGACTACATCACCGACGTCGAGGGCGTCAGCGAAGGCCTGGCCGCGCGGGTGCTCGCCCAGGCGGGCTTCCCCTACCAGCGCACGCGAGATCCGATCGGCATCCTCAGCGCCGGCGAGCGCTCGCGCCTGATCTTCCTGAAAATGAAGCTGCTATCGCCGAACTTCTACCTGCTGGACGAACCGACCAGCCACCTCGACATCGAGGGCCAGGAGGACCTGGAGGCGCAACTCGAAGAGACCGACGTCGCCTGCCTGTTCGTCTCACACGACCGCTACTTTACGCGCACCGCGGCCAACCGTTTCCTGGAGTTTCGCCGCGGTCGCGTCATCGAGGTCGAGGAGCCCGACAGCTTCTTCGACGCCCAGGGCGCGTGAAATACCTCCGTTCATGCGGTCGCCAGCGCCTCCTCGACATCGCGTAGGCGGTCCTTGCCGAAGTAGAGTTCATCGCCGACGAAGAAGCTTGGCGAGCCGAAGACGCCGCGCTCCACCGCGCGGGTGGTCGAAGCCATCAGCCGGTCCTTCACCGCCTGGTCCTGGGTCATGGCCATGAGTTTTTCGGCCGGCAGCCCGGCGTTGGTCAGAGTCTCTCCAATCACCGCCGGATCGTCCATCTTGCGCCCGTCTTCCCACATGGCCTGGTAGACCGCCTCGACGTAAGAGCCGAAGACCCCGAGATCGCGCGCCGCCTCGGCGCCGCGCATGATGCCCAGTGTATTGACCGGGAAATGAGGATTCTGCCGATACTTGATCAGGCCGTGACGGGCGACGAAGCGACGCGTTTCCAGGGCCTCGTAGGCGAGTTTGGCAGGAATGCCGGCGTAGGCTTCCATGGGCGAGCGGTTGCCGGTGGCCTTGAAGACCCCGCCCAGAAGCACCGGGACATAAAGGAATTTCGCGCCGGTCCGCGCCTCTATCTCCGGGATCACCCGGTGGGCCAGATAGGCGTTGGGGCTGCCGAAATCGAACAGGAATTCAGCGGTCTTGCCAGTCATTCGAGGCCTCCGGGCATCACCAGGTCTCCGCGAAGGGTCGAAGATCGAGCTCGAAGGTCCAGGCGTCCCGGCTCTGCTGGTGCAGGGCCCAGTAGGCCTCGGCGATGGAGCGGGGCGCCATGAGGGTGTCGGGCGGCAGATCGGCCAGCGCCGCCTCGCCGCGGGCGGCGATGATCCTCTGGCGCACGAACTCGGTATCGACGCCGGCGTCGATGATGAGATGGGCGACATGGATGTTCTTGGGGCCGAACTCGCGGGCCATGGACTGGGCCACGGCGCGGAGGCCCGCCTTGGCGCTGGCGAAAGCGGCGTAGCCTGTGCCGCCGCGCATCGAAGCCGTGGCGCCGGTGAAGAAGATCGAGCCCCGGCCATGGGCCAGCAGGCGGCGGGCGGCCTCGCGGCCGGTGAGGAAGCCGCCTTCGCAGGCCATCTCCCAGACCTTGCGGAACACCCGCTCGGTGGTCTCCAGGACGGAGAAATTGACGTTCGCCCCGACGTTGAAGATCACCGCCTCGAGCGGCTGGTCGGCGTCGGCCCAGTCCAGGAACTCGGCGACCTGGTCTTCCTGACGCGCGTCCAGTGAGCGGCCTTCGAAACGGCCTCCGGCGGCTTCGATCCGGGCCTTCAGCTCGGCCAGCTCATTACCCCGGCGTCGCCCGCCGAAAACGCGATAGCCCTCCGCGGCGAACTTCCCGCTGATGGCCGCGCCGATGAAATCGCCGGCGCCGACGACCGCAACCGAGGCTTCTCTCGCCGCCGCCATCAGTCGCCTCCCGCGTTAGGGCGCGGTTCCGGCGCGCCGGATTATTTCATGGTGACGGATGACCTCCGTCACAAGGAAGGTGAGGAACTTTTCGGCGAACTCCGGATCGAGATCGGCCTCGGCCGCCAGGGCGCGGAGGCGGGCGATCTGCTGCGCCTCGCGGCCCGGATCGGCCGGCGGCATGTCGAGCCTGGCTTTCAGGGCGCCGACCTTGCGCGTGCATTTGAAGCGCTCGGCCAGCAGGTGAAGCAGGGCCGCGTCGATGTTGTCGATCGAGTGGCGCAGCTCGGCGAGTTCGGGTGGGACGTCGCTCATCGGCAAAGGTGGTGACGAGCCCGCGCCTTCAGGTCAAGACTGGCGCCATGGAAGCTTCTCTCATGCGAACCGCCGAGGCGGTCGCCGAACGCCTCAAGACGCGGGGCCAGACTGTGGCCGTCGCCGAGTCCTCGTCCGGCGGCCTGATCAGCGCCGCCTTGCTCGCCGTGCCGGGCGCCAGCGCCTATTTCCTGGGCGGCGCGGTGGTCTACACCGGCCGTGCGCGGTCCCGTCTGATGGGGATCGGGCGCGAGCAGGTGGCCGGCATGCGCTCGTCGAGCGAACCCTACGCCCTGCTGCTGGCCAGGAACGCGAAGGAAAACCTCTCGGCCGACTGGGGACTTTCCGAAACCGGCGCGGCCGGCCCGACCGGCAATCCCTACGGCGATGCCGCCGGCCACTCCTGCATGGCGGTCTCTGGACCGGTCGAGATGGCGATCACCCTGGAGACCGGATCGGACGACCGGGCGGCCAATATGACCGCCTTCGCCTCGCGCGCCCTGGAATTGCTTTTGTCGGTGCTTGAGGAGTGAACGGGGCACGTCCTGCGAAGCTCGAATAGCGAAGCATGGTGAGCAGGGGCCCGTCCCCTGGCGGAGAGGACAGGCCCCGCTCGTGAGGCCCGCTCGGGTTGCGGCGTGAGCGGACCCCTGATCGGCGATGACTGAGGCGGATCAGCTTGCCGATGTTGACGTTTTTGCCGAGGCGCGCTTGGCCGACTTGGTCTCACGCTTCTTCTCGTTGGAGGCGTTGGCGGCGTCGACCGCGCTCTTGCAGTCCGGCGTCACCGCGTCGAGGTGGGCGCGGGCGCAGCGGATGACCTTGCCGCGGCCGAGTTCCTCGGACGGGCACAGCTTGTGGAAATCCGCCAGGCAGACCTCATTGACCTTGGGCTTGGCGGCGAAGGCCGGCCCGACGGCGAGGACGACCGCCAGGGTGGCGGCGCTTGCAATCCAGGTACGCGCGTTCATGATCAGCTCCCCTTGTTCGGTTGTTCGCTGTTTGTTCTTTTAACGGTTCAAGCGAAACCGTCAAGCGTTCAAATCCTCACCCGCTTCGCAGGGGGAAATCCGCCAAGGGTAGGTTCGTCGGTTCGCAGCCTCTATCGCCGCCAGTTGATCTGCGACCGGTCGATGGCGATGCTGACCGCCGAGTTCTTGCCGGCCGGGATGCACACCGCGGCGCCGACATCGCGGTAGCCGTGAGTGCCCACACCGGCCCACACCTCGCCGCCGATATTCTTGTCCTGCTTCAGGCCGCCCTTGCCGTCATCCTTGTAGGGCTTGCCGCAGGGCCCGACGGGCACGGGGCCGCGGTCGTCATGTTCGGAGTCGCGATCGGCGAGTAGTGTCGGCCTGGGGCCCGTGGCCGGGGCCGGCGGCGCGCCTCTGCCCGTATTGGCGGCCGTCGGGATGACTTCCTGGGCCCATGCGGCCTGACCGGCCAGAAGGGTGAGAGCGGCGAGGCAGGGAAGGGCGAGTCTCATCGGCGGCGTCCCAACAGATCGCTCAAGCTTCGCCGAGCCAGGCGGCGAAATTGCGTCCCGCCTGTTACTATCCTATTGCCCCCGCCATGTCTGCCGACACCCTGGCGGGGTCTCGTCGTCACACTCTGGGAGATGGAAGATATCGCGGAGCGGCTCGAAGCGCGCGCCCGCAAGTCTGGACCGCGCGGGCCTTACAAGAAGCGCCAATCCGCCTAGAATCTCGTCCTCATTTCGGGGGCATCATGTTGCGCAAGAAACCAATGACGGCGGACCTCAATGGGATGATCATTGGCGCGACCGGCTCAGGAACTCTGCAGATTGAGGTATTTCCAAAGGGGGCGACCGTGGTCGTCAAAATGACCGCAGCGGAAGCTCGTTGGCTCGCCTATGCCCTGCGCCATTGGGCTGACGTCAGCGAAGGTAAGCCGACAAGTGCCAATTCAAACTGAGACACTACCCCTGGCCGCGGCTCCGCTGGTCTTAGCCCGAAGCGCGATCGCGCCGCTTTACCGACGCCCCGAATCCGATGCCCTGGCGGCCCTGGCCCAGACCGCCCGCCTGAGCCCCGACGAACGCACGTGCGTGCGGGCGGAGGCCGGCCGGCTGCTGGCGGCGCTGCGGGCGCCGGGCCGGGCCGGCTGGGTCGACCGCTTCCTGCAGGAATACAGCCTCTCCAGCGAGGAGGGGACAGCGCTGCTGGGCCTCGCCGAGGCCTATCTGCGCGTGCCAGACCCCGGCACCGCCGACGCGCTGATCCGCGACAAGCTGGCCCTTGGCGACTGGAAGGCGCACCTGGGCGCCGCCGACTCGGTGCTGGTCAACAGCGCCACCCTCGGACTGATCATCGCCCAGTCCATGACCGAGTCCTCGAGCGGCGCGACCGTGCGGGGCCTCGTCGGCCGCCTGGGCGAGCCGGCCATCCGCGCGGCGGTCGGCAACGCGATGCAGATGATGGGCGAGGCCTTCGTCCTCGGCCGCGACATCCGCGAAGCCCTCAGGCGCGCCGACCGCGGGGCCAACCGCGCCTTCCGCTATTCCTTCGACATGCTCGGCGAAGGCGCGCGCACCGCGCCCGACGCGGCGGCCTATCTGGAGTCCTACCGCCAGGCGATCCGGGCCATCGGCGCCGAGGCCGTCAAGGGCGACGTCTTCACCCGCGATTCCATCTCGGTGAAGCTCTCGGCCCTGCATCCGCGCTACGAGCCGCTGCAGGCCGGTCGCGCGGTCCCAAAGCTCACCGGCGCCCTCATCGAGCTGGCGCGCCTGGCCCGGGACCAGGGCATCGGCCTGACGGTGGATGCCGAGGAGGCCGAGCGGCTGGAGATGTCGCTGTCGATCATCGAGGGCGCGGCGCGCGATCCGAGCCTCGCCGGCTGGGATGGCCTGGGCATGGCCGTGCAGGCCTACCAGAGGCGGGCGCCGGCGGTGGTCGGCTGGGCCGACGCCCTGGCCTCGGCGACATCGCGCAGGATCATGGTGCGGCTGGTCAAGGGCGCCTACTGGGACACCGAGATCAAGCGGGCCCAGGAGCGGGGCCTCTCGGACTATCCGGTGTTCACCCGCAAGAGCGGCACCGATGTGTCCTACATGGCCTGCGCCCGCGCTCTGCTGGAGGCCGAGGGACTCTATCCGGCCTTCGCCACCCACAACGCGCTCACCGTCGCCACGGTGATGGAGTGGGCCGGCCCCCGCCGCGACTTCGAGTTCCAGCGCCTGCACGGCATGGGCGAGGGCCTCTACGACGGCCTGATGAAGCAGGAGGGCGTCGCCGTCCGCGTCTACGCGCCCGTGGGCGGCTACCGCGACCTGCTGGCCTATCTCGTCCGCCGGCTGCTGGAGAACGGGGCCAACACCAGCTTCGTGCACCAGATCGGCGCCGCCGGCGTCAGCGACGATGACTTGCTGGCCGACCCGGTCAGCGAGGCCGAAGCCGCCGGATTCACGCCCCATCCGGCCATTCCCCTGCCGGCCGATCTCTATGGGTCTGAGCGGCGGAACTCCGCCGGCCTCGATCTCTCCGACGAGCGGGTGGTCGCGGACACGTTGACATCCATGGGCAGGACCTGGTCGGGCCGGCCACAAGCCGCGCCGCTCATCGGCGGGCGCGAGCAGCGCGGCGAGGCGAAACCGGTGACCAGTCCCGCCGATCACCGCGTCATCGCCGGCGAGGTCGTCGAGACGAGCGTGGCCGAGGTCGCCCGCGCCGTCGACGTGGCCGCCGGCGCCCAGCCGGCCTGGAACGCGCGCGGCCCCGAGGAGCGGGCGGCGATCCTCGAGCGCCTGGCCGACCTCCTGGAGCGCGACCGCGCGGCGCTGATGGCGCTGGCCGTGCGCGAAGCCGGCAAGTCCCTCGGCGACGCCATCGGCGAGGTGCGCGAGGCGACCGACTTCTGCCGCTACTACGCCGTCGAGGCGCGGCGGCGCCTCGCCCGCCAGCGCCTGCCGGGACCCACCGGCGAGTTCAACGAACTGGCCCTGGCCGGCCGCGGCGTCTTCGCCTGCGTCAGCCCGTGGAACTTCCCCCTGGCCATCTTCCTCGGCCAGGTCGCCGCCGCGCTGGCGGCGGGCAACACCGTGGTCGCCAAGCCTGCGCCGCAAACGCCGCTGATCGCCGCCCATGCCGTGCGCCTGGCCTTCGAGGCTGGCGTGCCGGGCGAGGCGCTGCAGCTGGTCACGGGCGGGGCCGAGGTCGGCGCCGCGCTCGTCGCCGATCCTCGCGTGGCCGGCGTCGCCTTCACCGGCTCGACCGCCAGCGCCCGGCGCATCGCCCATACGCTGCTGGAGGACGAGCGCCGCCCCCTCGTCCCGCTCATCGCCGAGACCGGCGGCCTCAACGCCATGCTGGTCGACTCCACGGCCCTCCCCGAACAGGTGGTCCAGGACGTCATCACCTCCGCGTTCCTGACCGCCGGCCAGCGCTGTTCGGCCCTGCGCCTCCTCTGCCTGCACGAGGATGTCGCGCCGCAGATCCTGGAGATGCTCGAGGGCGCCATGGACGAGCTCGTCATCGGCGATCCGGCCGAGCCGGCGACCGACGTCGGGCCAGTGATCGACGAAGCCGCGCGGGGTCGCATCGAGGACTGGGTCGAGGCTCACATCGACGCCGTCCTTCATCGCCTGCCGCTGCCGACCGGCGCCGCCCACGGGACGTTCGTCCCGCCGACCCTGCTGCACGTCGATCGCGTCGCCGACCTCGACCGCGAGATCTTCGGACCGGTCCTGCACGTCACCACCTTCGGGGCCGGGGCGATGGAGGCGACCGTCGATGAGGTGATGGCTTCCGGCTATGGCCTGACGCTGGGCGTCCACACCCGCATCGGCTCGGCCGCCGACGCCGTCCGCGCCCGCGCCAGGGTCGGCAATCTCTATGTCAACCGTTCGATGATCGGGGCGGTGGTCGGGGTGCAGCCGTTCGGCGGCGAGGGTCTTTCCGGCACCGGGCCCAAGGCCGGCGGCCCGCACTATCTGCCGAGGTTCTGCGTCGAGCGGACCTGGACGGTGGACACCACCTCGGCCGGCGGCAACGCCAGCCTCCTGAGCCTGGAGAGGTGACGACCTACGATTTGATCGTCGTCGGCCTGGGGGCCATGGGCGCGGCGACCGCGCTGCAGGCGGCGCGTCGCGGAGCGCGAGTGCTGGCCATCGATTCCCACCATCCGCCGCATGACCAGGGCTCCAGCCACGGCGAGACCCGCATCACCCGCCGCGCCATCGGCGAGGGCCTGGACTACGTCCCGCTCGCCCTTCGCGCCCACGAGATCTGGCGGGCGCTCGAGGCCGAGACCGGCGAGACCCTGATGCGGACGCCCGGCGCGCTCCTCATCAGCACACCCGGCATGGGGGTCGCCCATCACGGCAAGCCGGACTTTCTGGAAACGACGATCGAGGCCGCGCGTGCGTTTGGCGTCGAACACGAGAATCTGTCGCCGGCGGAAGTGCGCGCCCGCTGGCCGCAGTTCCGCATGCGGGACGAAGAACGGGCCTATTTCGAGCCGGGCGCGGGTATCCTCTATCCGGAGCGCTGCATCGCCGCTCAGTTGCGCCTGGCCGGAGCAAGCGGAGCCGAAATCCGAACCGGCGAGACCATCCGCCAGATTGCCTCTTGGAACGGCCATGTCACGGTGACGACCGATCAGGGGACTTACGAGGCCGATCGCGCAGTCGTCTGCGCCGGCGGCTGGACCGGCCAGCTCCTGGGCGGCGTCTGGGCGCGGCGCCTGAGACTCTATCGCCAGTGCCTTCACTGGTTCGAGCCGGCCGACCCGGCCGCCTTCGCGCCGGAGCGCTTCCCGGTGTTCATCTGGATGTATGGCGAGCGCGACGGCGACTGGTTCTACGGCTTTCCGGTCGATCCGGATTTCGGCGGCGTGAAGATCTCGGGCGAACAGTTCGGAGTCGAGACCAGGGATCCCGACGCCTGGGACCGGGGCTCGACGCGGGGGGAGGCTCTGGCGTGTCACGCCCGCCACCTCGCCGGCCATCTGGACGGCGTCCCGCCCGCCTGGCTGCGCTCGGTCGCCTGCGCCTACACCCTGGCGCCGGACAGCCGGTTCATCGTCGACGAGGATCCGGAGCGGACCGGGGTTATCGTGGTCTCGGCCTGCTCTGGGCACGGCTTCAAGCATTCGCCGGCGATCGGCGAGGCGGCCGCCGCCTGGGCGCTCACGGGCGAGCGGCCGGCGGTGCTTGCGCCGTTCGGGCTGGCGGAGAGCCTTTGATCGACCTCGCGCTTGCGCGGCGGCGCTTGCGGGCGGGTTACCGCCATGACTGGCGTGGACGGCTCGTCGCGATAAACGAATGGAGCGGCGGCAGGCCACCGCGCTTCCATCTCATGCGGACCGAGGCTGGCGTACTCTGCCGCCTTCGGAATGATGTCGAGAATGATCTCGCCGCCGAACTCCTTGTCCTGGCCAAGGCCGAGCCGCCGGCTCTCACCGAGACGCCGGCGCTGCGGGATCGGTATCTCGAGATCCTCGAGGCCAGGGAATTCTGGGCCGGTCCGGCCTTCGTCTTTCCCTCGGTTCTGGCGGCGGAAACCGAGGCGGTCGAGATCGGACCGGACAACGCCGACCTGCTGCGTGGCGGCCTGGAGAGCTGGCTCCCCGACGTCGGCCGGCGCGGTCCGTTCCTGGCGATGGTCGAGGCGGGGAGGGCGGTCGCCCTCTGCGCCAGCGTGCGTATCACGCCTCATGTCCATTGCGCCGGCGTCGAGACT
Organism: Caulobacteraceae bacterium; assembly: GCA_036491275.1. GTDB lineage: Bacteria > Pseudomonadota > Alphaproteobacteria > Caulobacterales > Caulobacteraceae > Acaudatibacter. The sequence continues at coordinate 43,807 of DASXCH010000157.1, read as the reverse complement.
GTTCCGGACGCTCGCGGCCGCGGGCTGGCGAGCCGTGTCGTCGTCGCCTGGGCGGGGCGGGTCCGGGCCTTGGGCGCGGTCCCGTTCTACAGCACGAACTGGAACAATCTCGCCTCGCGCGGCGTCGCGCGGCGGCTGGGTCTGCAACTGGCCGCCGTCGATTTTCACGTCGGCTGAGATCTCAACCTTTCGCGGACTTCCTCCGCTTTTGGGCCTTCGCCTTCCGCTCCACCTCGTCGACGAACGCCTGTTCCTCCGGCGTCGAGGCGCGCGCCAAGGCCGCGTTGCGGGTCGGGAACCGGCCAAAGCGCTCGATGACCGCCGCGTGGTCCTTCTGATGCTTCACGGTCGACTGGGCTTCGCGGAGCCACGCGGCGAATTTCTTCAGGCTCAAGGCCTGAAGCTTCGGGTCCTCGGCATGCACCAGCGGCATATAGAAGAACTGGCGCTCGGCAAGGTTGAGGGGCCTGTCCATGTTGGCCGCCAGGCCCTCCAGCACCAGGGCCCGAGCCTTGGCGTCGCCGGCGAAGGCGCCGGGCGTTCCGCGATGGATGTTGCGGGTGAACTGATCGAGCAGGAGGATGAGGGCCAGGCGTCCACGCGGGGTCCCGGCCCAGGCGTCGAGTTGGCCATTCAGGGCCGCGTCGACCCAGCCGCTGAAGCGGCGACGCATGTCGGCATCAAGCTTCTTCGAGCCCAGGAACCAGTACCGCGGCGCCAGCTCCCGGAACCAGAAATCGAGAATGACGGCAGGCTCCACGCGCGCGCTATTTCAGCTGGCTGTCCTTGGAGCCGCGTCGATTGATCGTCCCGAAGGCGACGCTCAGGTCGCGGCCCGACTGGCAGGCGACGCAGGTCCGGGCGCCAGGCAAGGCGCGGCGGCGGGCGTCAGGGATCTCTTCGCCGCACTCCTCGCAGTGCGTCGTCCCCTCGCCGTGGGGGAGGCGCGCGCGAGCGGCCGTGACGGCGTCGCTCACCGTGTCTTCGATCTGATCCGTCACCGCACCGTCGCGCGTCCATCCGCCGGCCATGGGGCATCCTCCAGGATTGCGGACGGATGTTAGGCGCTCAGCGGCGTCACTCAAAATTGCGCAAGCGGATCCAACTGAAGCGATCTGACCCAATTGTTGGGCTGACCAGCAAAATGGTCTCTCAGTCTATCTTCGACATGTTCCGGGTCCCAAACCGCGGCGCGTTCAAGTGGTTCGCATTCCCGTCGCGTAGCTGGCCGCTCATAGGTCGGCGGCTTCAGCGCCGCACTGTAAATCGCAAGCTTGCCGGTGAAAGGGTCCTGCTTGAAGTAGACCGCGGGCGCTATCAATTCGTCTGGAAGCGCCGTCGCGCCAATCACTTTCCATCGACCGGAAGAGATTGCGCGATTCATTACCCAGAGGCGAAATGCAATTGGCTTAGCCCCTAACTCATCAAGCGGCGGCGGTGGCGCGGACGTTGCTATGAGGTCGTAGAAGGCAAATTCCGGCTCACACAGTACGCGACCAAATCCCCTCGCGCCGTTGCCGAGGTCGATCTCGATGAACTGGCCCGGCCGTCGTCGAACGGACCTTCGCCGCGCTGGAGCCGCGTTGCTGCCCATGCGCCTCAACCCGGCCGCCGGCGGAACAGCAAAAACGCCACCAGCGCGACCGCGGTCACCAGAAGGCTGCTGAGGAGCTGCGGCCGCAACGAGGCGGTCAGGCCCATGGCCGTCAGGATGGCGAGGATGGCGAGGATGGCCAAGAGGCTGCCGGCCGGAAACAGCCACATGCGGATGGTGAGCTTTTCGGGCGCCTCGGCCTCGAGCTTTCGGCGCACCGGGATTTCCGCCGCAGCCACCAGGCCGTAGACGATCAGCATCAAGGCCCCCGAGGCGTTGACCAGGAAGGTGAACACCGCCTCGGCCCCCAGCATCGACGGCGCGCCGGCCAGGAGCGCGAAGACGGTGGCGATGAGGATGGCCCGGGTCGGGACCTTGCGCCTGTTCAGCGCCACCAGGGCCTGGGGCGCATCGCCCCGCGCGGCCAGGGTGAACAGCACCCGCGAGGTCACGTAGAGGCCGGAGTTGAGGCAGGAGAGCACGGCCGTCAGCACGATCAGGTTCATGATCAGGGCCGCGGCCGGCACGCCGATCCGCTCCAGGGTGATGGCGAAGGGCGAGTCGCCGGAATGGATTGCCGTCCACGGCACCAGGGTCACGATCAGGAAGATCGAGATCACGTAGAAGAGCAGGATGCGGACCACGACCTGGCTGGTCATGCGGGCGATGGCCTTTCCGGGCTCGGCCGATTCCGCAGCGGCGATGGTGGCGATTTCGGCGCCGGTGAGGGCGAAGACGACGCTGGTCACCCCGCCCAGGACGGACAGGGTCCCGAACGGAGCGAAGCCGCGATGCGCCGTCAGGTTGACGAGCCGCCCGCCCAAGGCCGCGTTGGGTTGCGGAGCGTGCCCAATGAGATAAAAACCGGTGATCAGGATGAAGGCGATGATCGCCGCCACCTTGATCGAGGCGAACCAGAATTCGAATTCGCCGTAGGACCTGGCCGACCACAGGTTGGTGGTCATCATCAGCAGCACCAGGGCCAGCGCGATGAGCCATACCGGGAGGTCGATCCAGCCGCTCAGCACCTTGGCGCCGGCGATCGCCTCGATGGCCACCACCACCACCCAGAAGTACCAATAGAGCCAGCCGGCGGTGAAGCCGGCCCAGTCGCCAAGCCCCAGGCGCGCATATTCCGAGAAGGCGCCGACTTCGGGGTAGGCGGCGGCCATCTCGCCCAGCATGCGCATGACCAGGAGCACGACGATCCCGGCCAGCAGGTAGCTGACGACTACCGCCGGGCCGATGCTGGCGATGCCGGCGCTGGAGCCGACGAAGAGGCCGGCGCCGATGATCCCGCCGATGGAGATCATGGCCACGTGTCGGCCGCGAAGGTCCTTGGCGAGGCGAGGCGCGACGGGCTCGGCGAGGCTCGATTGGGTCACGCGCCCTCCCTGGACGGACTTATGGCCCTCTATGCCATAGGACCTTTCCCATCGTCATCCATGGCATGCTTTCACCGGCGTTCGGTCCCTTCTGGGCGCTGAGATGCGCTGGCCGGGGCGGCGATTTTGGGCGGCGATTTTGGCTTGACGTTCATCTTAGGTAGTCGCATAATGCAAGTCTTGGCTAAGCCCGGTCTTTGATATCGTGAACCACGTAGTGACCGTCGGATTTTCAGATCCTGCGAATGCAGACCGGCGGCGGCGCCGCCGTATTTTACGGGGAATCGCCCGTTCGCCGAAGGACGCCCTGTCAAGGTCGCTGGACACCATACTTTATGGGGAATCGTCCATGTCTATGGCAATTTATGGTGAGCCTTCCGCCGCCAGATTCCGCTCGTCCCGGACGCCGAGCGCCCCCGGGTCCGGCCCAAGGCCGGCCCGAGGATAAACTCCGCGAGGCGAGCCGGGATCCAGGCGTCTTATCGTTGAACGCCGGAACACGGATGGACACGGATCTGAGCGGATGGGCGGGTTGAAATGAGCGCGGGCCGTTGGCGCGGTCCTTCATCCGTGATGCGCGATGCGCCATCCGTGTTCATCCGTGTAATGGCAGGCCTGCCGTAACTACGGTGAAACGCCCGAGGATACGGCTTTTTACGCTGGGCCCGGTGGGCTGCCGGCGGCAAGCCTGTCAAGGTGTGGAGTGAACCCCTTGGGTGAGACAGATTAATTGGTGACAGTTATTGTTGTGAGACTGTGGGCCGCCGGGGGGCGGTCCACAGTCCGGCGGCTGGTTTCGAACTCCATCGGCGAGAGATAGTCCAGCGCCGAGTGAAGTCGCTGGCGATTGTACACCTCCTCGATGAACTCGCCGATGGCGCTCCTGGCGTGGGCCAGGTTGTCGTAAGCGCTGGCGTCGACCTCCTCCCATTTGAGGGTTTTCATGAAGCTCTCGGCCATGGCGTTGTCATAGGGGCAGCCGGCCCGGCTCATGCTGGGCAGGATGGCGGCCGGCGCTTCTCCTGGCCGTCTCGCAGTGCCGCTGGCGATTGATGCGGAGACATCCGTCGATTGACAAATCCCCAGGCGGCGACGCCGCCGCCCAGGAAGCCTTGGAGCAGACCGCCCGCGGGGCCGCCCATTGCCGCGTGTCGCGGGGCCGATCTGGAACTGCTGATCGACGCGCCAGCGGGGAACCTACCGGAACCTGACCTCCAACTCGGCCCCATAAGTCCTCGGGGCGACGAGGCCATACTGGGCGACGATATCCTCCGGTCCAGATGTCGATAGCAGAGTGCCTATGGCATTGTCGTAGCCGATGGCGTTGGCCAGGTTGTTGCAAAAGAGGATGATGGTGTAGCGGTCCTTGGCGTCAGTCCAGGTCGCGCGAAGATTGACCAGCGTATAGGGCTTCTGGAGAGTGTAAGGGCGATTGAAGACGCCGTCGTAAGTCGTGTCCTTCCAGATCAAGCTGCCGGACAACGTCAGGTTTCCGGGTTGGAAGGGGATCGTATAGAGCGCGTTGAACGAGATCTTGTTCTTTGGCGCTTCTGGCAGGTATTGACCATTGATATTCTGGACAACCGGCTGCCCAGGGACTTCGGCGCAACCGGCCGTGTTTGCGCCCGGCGCCGTCGCCGCCGGGTCGGCCGTGTCCTCAATGCACGCGCCGGCGTTGGCTATGGTGGCGTGCAGGAAGGAGTAGTTCAAGCTAAGGCTCAGGTGATCGATCGGCCGCCACACGGCCTCCATTTCGAATCCGTAGGTATGGACGAGCGGCAGGTTGTATAGAATCGGCACCAGCACGCCCTGAGCATTCTGGATGGTCAACGGGACCTGATCGTTGGAATAGTTGTAGTAGAAGGCTGCCGCGTTCAACGAGAAGATCGAGCCGACCGTCTTTTTGCCGCCGATTTCGAAGGCATCGACATACTCAGGCTGGGTCTCGGGATTCGGGCCGATTGTGAAGGAGGAGAAACCGCCGGACTTGTAGCCCCGGGCGTACCTGAAATAGAGCAGGGTGCTCGGATCGGGAGTCCAGTCGACGTCGGCTTCGCCGGTCCAGGCGCGCCAGGTCGCGCCCAGCGTCCGATACCAGTTGCCGTTATTGGCGTTGAAGGTGGGGACACCGGTTCCGGGATAGGCGCCTGGAGCAACAGCGAGCGCGCTGAAGTCGATCGCCGGGGTGTTGGCGCCGAGGAAGGTGGAAGTGAACGCGGGTCCCGCCAGTCCCGCATCGAACGCTTCGAACCGCCAAAGCTGATAACCAGCTTTGTGATCGTAAGTGTAGCGAACCGCCCCATTGATCTTGAGATGATCGTTGAACCTGTAGCTCCCGTTGGCGAAGGCGGCGTAGTTATCGTAGTCCATGACCGTCTCTGAGGTCGAATACGCGCTCGCGGGGTTCGCCGGCGCAGGGCACAGAAGGGCTCCGCCGGGGCATGTCGGACCCACGCCGCTGATGTAATACGGATGGGCCAACTGTGTCTGGTTCGGCTCGACACCGGCGTCGACCGGCTGGCCGAACTTCTCGTGATACTCATAAAGTCCCAGGAGATATTGGAATCGCGAGTCGCTGTGCGACGTCAGGTCGATCTCGTTGCTGAAGAACTGGTCCTTTTCCTCGAAGAAGGTCGTATTGGGACTGGGGTTGATCGTCAGAGGCTGGGTGCAACCGGACGGGTTGGCTGGGAATGCGACGAATTCGCAGAACCCGGCCAGCGCCGGCGACGCTCCGGCCAGCTGATAGGACGTGACGCCGCTCTCGGTGGGGGTGGTGAAGTTGAGCAGATAATTGAAGGTCTGGAATCCGCCGATGTAGGTCAGGTCGAACGACGGGAAGTGGTAGGTGATATTGGTGGCGAGAGCGAGATTGGCGGTCTGGTCGCTGGTTGAGGTGAACGGCTGAATGAACCGGCGAGGATTGACGTTGCCGGGGTTGTTGCCCGGAAAGAGGTTGGCGGTCACAGGGTCGGTGGTGACCGAGACGATCGGCGGGCCGCCGGCGCATCCGGCGCCGCCGGGGGTCGCCGGCACGCCCGGCAGCCCGCAAAGTCCGTAGAAGCTGCTCGGCTCGAAGAGATTGTTGGCGAGGAAGAGGTTGTCGGGAATGTTCCCGATCGTTTCCTGGGTGTGGTAGTTGGCGTTGGATTCGCCGCTCGAGGCCATGGCCCAGATGTCGAGGTGGCCAATGTCGGCGGAGACCTGGGCCTCCAAGTAGTGCTCGGTGCCGCTGCTCCCCAACGAGATGTTGCCGCCCTGAGGCGGTCCATCGAGATTTTTGAAATAACCGCCGCTGTCGTCGGTGTACATGCCGCCCAGGCGGAACCGAACATGGTCGGAGATCGGCCCGGAAACCACCGCCTCGCCCATATATTCGCCGTAGTTGGCTACGCCGGCGCGCGCTTCGGCATAATAGGAGCTGGTCGGCCTCTGCGAGGTGTAGAGGATGGTGCCGCCGTCGGAGTTGCTGCCGTGCAGAGTGTTCTGCGGCCCGCGGTCAACTTCGATATTGCTGATGAAGAGATCGTCCTTCTGGAGGATGATGGCGGCGTTGGCGCCGTAATAGACGCCGTTGTAGTAGGTGGCCACGGCCGAGGCGGTGGAGAGATTGTCGGTGTTGCGCCCGACGCCGCGGATATAGGGGCGGTCATCGATCGAACTGTAGGAAAGTCCGGGCGTGAAGTCGGTGATGTCCTGCACCGTCTGGATCCCGATCAGCGCGCGCTCCTTGGCGCCCAGAGCGGTGACCGCCACCGGCACGGATTCAATGTTCTGTTCGCGCCGCTCAGCGGTCACGATCACCTCGTTCAAGGTGGTGGGTGGCGTGGCCTGGGCCGCGGCCTGCGCGGCCAAGCCCGGCGTCGCCCACAGCCCGGCGACCGTGGCCACGGCGATCGCCGACACGCCACAGAAAATATTGCGCTTCATGGCAGATGTCCTCCCGCCACACAGGCCCGCTCTCACGGCGGGTCACGACCCCTGTTTTCAAGTCCAGGAGACAGCATCGCAGGCGCCGGGTTCATTCGATGTCGATAAAAATCGTCCGGCGGGCAAACAAATTGTCTTGCCTTGATGCACGATTGCCACAGTTGGGACTTGTGCAGAGCGAACCCGCCGCTTGGCGCGGGCGAGGCCTCATCCCGCGTGTCGATTGCAAGTGGGACCAGAACCAAGAGTGTGAAGCTCCAGGCGCGCCGGCTCCAACGCCTCTTGACGCCTGTTCAGTCGGGCCGCTGAGGTCGGGTTCATGAACTCTCCATGCCGGCGCGCGGACGCCTCGCTGGACAATGATCTGCTTGACGCTGCGGGCGCCCACTATGCGGCGGGGCGTATCGACGAGGCCGCTCAGCTTTATCTGCGTGTCGAGGCGCAGGATCCCGGCGACATTCGCGCTCCCTATTCTCTGGCGGTGATCGACATCCGCCGGGCGCGCTTCGAGGCCGCTCGTGTGCGGCTCCTGAGAGTTACCCGGCGCGAGCCTGGGCATTTCGCCGCCTGGCACAATCTTGGCGTCGCTCTCCAGGCGCTCCAGCGATGGCGTCAGGCGGCGATAGCCTACGCCAAGGCGCGCGCGATCAAGCCCGATGCGGCAGAGACCGGTTTTTCCCTGGCCACGGTCCTGGCGACCGAGGGACGGACTGACGAGGCCATCGAACTCTATAGGACGCTCGCGGCCGATCCGCCCGCGCGGGCGCGCGCGCTTGCGCGCCTTGCGATCCTGCGGCCGGGCGCGGTGACCGCCGACGAACTCGAGGCCCTGCGGCGCGAGGCCGGCCATGCGAAGGGCGAGGCCGCGACCGAGACCCACTTCGCCCTGGGCGCAGTGCTCGAGACCCGCGATCAGTTCGACGCCGCTTTCGTCGCTTACCAGACCGGATCCGCCCGGAAGCGCGCGGCGCTGGAGGTCGGCGATCCGGCCGCTCGACCGGAGTTCATGGAGCGCGAGCACGCGCGTGCGGCGGACTATCTCGAGCGCACCTTCACGGCCGGATTCATCGCCTCCCGCGCGGGCGACGGCGTGACGGGCATCGCGCCGGTGTTCATTGTCGGCTTTCCCCGCTCGGGCTCCACTCTCGTCGAGCAGATTCTGGCCAGTCATCCCGACATCCAGGCAATGGGCGAAAGCGGCGCGCTTTCGTCGGCGCTCGATGGCCGGTTTCCCTACGGCCCGGCGACCGCAACAGGGCCTGACCCGTTCCGCCAGCGGGCGGCCGACTATCTGGCGTCCGTCGAACGCCTCGGCTGGAAGTCCCGATTGCGCCTGGTCGACAAGACCCTCGAGAACTATCTCCACGTCGGCGCGATCGCGTTGATGTTTCCGCGGGCGGTCATGGTTCATTGCCTGCGCGACCCGTTGGACACCTGCCTCGCCTGCTTTCGACAGCTGTTCGCGAGCGGTAACGAGACCCTTTATGACCTGGCCCAGATCGGCCGCGAATATGCGCGTTACCGGAACCTGATGGACCACTGGGAAGAGGTCCTCCCAGGACGAGTGAAGACGCTGAGCTACGAGGCGCTGGTGTCTGAGCCGGAAGCGCAGATACGTTGGCTGGTGACCGAGGTGTGCGGGCTCGCCTGGGCGGCCCAGTGCCTTCGGCACCATCAGACGCGCCGGGCGATCGCCACCGCCAGCGCCGACCAGGCCCGACGCCCGATCTATCGCTCTTCCCAGGGACGCTGGCGCCAATACGAGCGTCACCTGACGCCGCTCATTGCCGCGCTGGGCCCATACGCCCCGGCCCGAACCTGAAGGACAAGAGGCAGGGTCCGTCCGATTGCAGACGCTCATGCAGACGCGCTCGGGCCGGAAGACGTGAGCGTGGACGGCGTGGCGCGCGCCGCCCGACGCCCCGACTAGTGGGTGGTCAGCCATCTTCGCGATCATCTCGGAACGCCGACGCCGGCCTGCGTGGTGCGCCTTCGGTGCGTCGTGCGCTCGCCCTGATATTGCCGATCGCCGCCGATATCGGCCTGCCGTGGGTCGAGCTGACGACCGACGAGGGGAACTTCGCCTCACAGAATACCATTCTCGGTAATGGCGGTCGCTTGGTGGGACGTTTCGAAAAACCGGCGGTGCACGGGGGCGGCCCGGCCCTCCGATTTCGGATCGATCTCGACACCGGGGCCGTTGGCGGCAATAGATAGGTTCAGATGAGCGATATCGACGCCCAGCCGTCGCCAGGGGAGGTGGAGCTCAAGCTCTCCATCGGCTCGGATTCCGCCCGCGACGCCGCCGACCGTGAGGTGGGCCCCGCGCCCGCCCGCTCGGTCGAGACCATCTATTACGACACGCCGGGCCGGAGCCTGCAGTCGGCCGGCTACAGCCTGCGCCTGCGTCGCGACGGCGAGCGGTGGTCACAGAGCGTCAAGGCGGCCAGCGGCTTTTCGAGGTTCGAGCAGGAACAGCCCCTGCGCGGCGGCCTTCCGGATTTCTCGCTCCTGGACGGCACGCCGTTGGCGTCCCTGATCAGCGTGGACGGCGCCCCGGCGCCGGTGTTCGTCACCCGCGTGCAGCGCCGCTCGCGCAAGCGCGACCTCGACAACAGCCACATCGAATTGAGCTTCGACGTCGGCGAGGTCATCGCCCATGACAGGTCCTGGCCGATCCTCGAGCTGGAATTGGAACTCAAGGGAGGAGAACCCCGGGCGCTCTTCGACGCCGGGCGCCGCCTCGCCGAGGATAACGCCTTCGTCCCCGATTTCATGAGCAAGGCCGAGCGCGGCTTCGCCCTGGCCGACGGGATGTTGGGCGAACCGGTCCGCTTTGGCTCCTATCCCCTCGATCCCAACCTCGGCGCTGTCGAGGGCTTCCAGGTCCTGGCCAGGCGCTGCGTTCGCCAGCTGTCGCTCAACGCCGAATTGATCGCCGGCGGCTCCCGGCTCGAGGCGACGCACCATGCCCGCACCGCGCTTCGCCGCCTGAGGGTGGCCATCCGCCTGTTCGAACAGCTTCTCGACCGGGCCAGGGCCGGAAAGGTCAAGGACGAGCTCCGCTGGCTCACCGGCGAACTGGGGCCGGCGCGCAATCTCGACGTGATGATCGAGGAGATCTTCCAGCGACAGGCGCACGAGATCGCGGACCGCAATTCGGCGGCGGCTTTCGGCCATGTGCTGATCGAGGCCCAGGAGCGGGCCCACGGCCGCGCTCGGACGGCCTTGGCCGCGCCGAGGTTCCGGCTGCTTTTGATCGATCTCGCCCGTTGGATCGAGACCGGACTGCGCCGCGAGTCTGCCGATGGCGCAGTCGATCTCCGTATCGTCGACTTCGCCCGGACCGCCCTGGAACATCGCAGGCGCAGCCTGGCCCAGCGGCTCGAGAAACTTGATTGGCACGACGTCGCGGCCCGTCACAAGGTTCGGATTTCTGCCAAGAAGATGCGTTATGCTTCAGAATTCTTTGTCGGATTGGGTCCGAAGGACCAGGCGGGCGACTATCGCCCGTTCCTCAAGGACCTGGCCAGGCTGCAGGATCAGCTGGGCGCCCTCAATGATCTGGCGGCGGCCGAAACTCTGACGCCGTCCATTCTCGCCAAGGGAGGCCAGAAAACCGCCTTTGCCGCCGGCCTGATTGTCGGTCGCCAAGGCGCGCGCGCCGACAAGCTGATCAAGCGGGCCAGGAAGGAAGCCCGCGCCTTCGAAGAGGCCTCGCTCTGGTGGTAGGCCGTTGGGCGCCAGGGGGGAGCGGACGAACCGCCATTCTCGCCGGCCTGGCGATCCTGCTGGCCGCCGGCGGCGCGTGCGCCGCCCAGCCGGCCGCGCCGCCCTCCGGGCCGATCGCCCTGCCACCACCGCCGGCCCCGCCACCGCTGCCGCCAAGGCCCCTGACACAGGTCGACGGCGAGGCGATCTGGCGGGCGATCCAGGCCGCGCCCGAGTTTCCCGCGCCCGCCAATCTCGATGGGGCGGTCGCGGCGATGGAAAGTCCCAATCCGCGGGTGAGGTCGGCGGCCGGCGCCGCTCTCGCCAGAGCCGCCATGGTGCTGGCGCAGGAGGAGCATGGCCTGCCGTCAAACCCGGCCGCGGTCGATCCCGACTGGGCCCTCCGCGGCGCCTACGACGCCAACGCCGATTTCGCCCAGGCGCGCCAGGAAGGGCGCATTCCGGCCTGGGCTGCCGCCCTGCCGCGCCACAACCCGGCCTATCTATCCCTGGTGGCCGCGCAGAGCCGTTACGGGGACATCGCCGCTCACGGCGGCTGGCCGAGCCTGCCCGCCGGCCTGTCGCTCCGCCCAGGCGCCAAGAACCGCGAGGTTCCGAACCTTCGCCAGCGGTTGGCCATCGAAGGGTATGGCCAGGCTTCGCCCTCGATCGTCTATGACCACGCGCTCGCCGCCGAGGTGTCGGAATTCCAGGCGCGCCATGGCCTCAAGGAGACCGGGATTGTCGACGCCAAGACCCTGGCGGCGCTCGACATGCCGGCCGAGGCGCGTCTGGCGTCGATCAACGCGAACCTTCAGCGCGAGCGCTGGCTGCCGGACAGCCTGCCGCCGGATCGCATCATCGCCGACGTCGCCGGCGCCGAGGTGACCCTCTACCAGGACGATCAGCCGACCCTGACCATGCGTTCGGTGGTCGGCGAGCCCACCAAGCCGACGCCGCTCTTCGTCTCCTACGTCCAGAGCATCGAGTTCAATCCGCCCTGGCACGTGCCCGCCGACATCGCCAAGAAAGAGCTTCTGCCCAAGGGGCCGGCATACCTCGCCAAGCACGCTTTCTCGATGATCAACGGCCAGCTCGTGCAGGCCGCCGGCCCGCAGTCCTCGCTCGGGCGGATCAAGTTCGACATGCCCGACTCGTTCGCGGTCTATCTGCACGACACCGACAGCCGGAACCTGTTCGCCGTCGACTCCCGGGGCCGCAGCCACGGCTGTGTCCGACTCCAGAAGCCCAATGACCTGGCCGTGGCCCTGTTGTCCGATCAGGGCTGGACTCTCGAAAAAGTGAACGACGCCATCGACGCCGGCGACACCCACTGGGTGCGACCGACGAGCCATACCCCGGTTTACCTCGTCTACCGCACCGCGGAGGCGCCCGATGACGGCCCGGCCATATTCCGGCCTGATCTCTATGGCTGGGACGACCGGCTGAATGCGGCGCTTGCGGCCGCCCCCCGCTAACCTTGTGGCAAGGACTCTTACGGTTAATGATCTGTTGGCGGCGTAGTTCGAGTCGGACTGATATGGCTTATTCCAGGCGGACGATCCTCAAAGGAGGCTTCGGTCTCACCGCGGCGGCGGCCGCCGTCGGCGCGGCGCCCCTGGCCCTGGCGACCGGCCTCGATACGGGTTCCGACCCGATCGGCGATCTGATCAACAAGCAGGCTCCGGCAGGAACCCTGATGGGCGGCTCGTCGGGCGTCCTGGGCGGCCCGGCCGCCGCCATGCTTGGCGATTCCGCCCGGCGTCTGGCCTTCGACAACCTCCATACCGGCGAGAAGCTCGACGTCGCCTACTGGGAGAACGGGACCTACGTCCCCGACGCGCTCCAGGCGGTGAACCACGTCCTGCGCGACCATTACAACAATGAGGTCCACATCATCGAGCCACGGCTCCTGGACCTGTTGACCGCCCTCTCGCGCAAGATGGAGGCGATGCCGAATTTCGAGGTCATCTCGGGCTATCGCTCGCCGTCTACGAACGCCATGCTGCATGCCGAAAGCAGCGAGGTCGCCGTCAGCAGCCTGCATATGCTGGGCCAGGCGATCGACATTCGCATGACCGACCGCAACCTGGCCTATCTGCACCTCGCGGCGCTGGAACTGGGCGATGGCGGCGTCGGCTATTATCCGATGTCCGATTTCGTCCACGTGGACGTCGGCCGCGTCCGCCACTGGGGCGGCACTTGAGCTACCACCTCCCCCTTGGGCGAGGGGTCGAGTCGCGCGTGTAGCGTCGGCGCTTCAAACTCAGTCGTCATTCCGGCCCAGGCGCACAGCGCCACGAGCCGGGACCCATAGGTAGCAATCATCGGTGCTCGCGCCCTGGGTCCCGCATCTCCGCTCCGCTTCGGTTGGATGACGTCTGTACTCATCGCCGCACTCCGCGCAAACGAGCGCGATCCATCAGCCCATTCCGCCCGATCCAGTCCTGTTCTAGGGTTCCGCTTTCCGGAGCCCTTCCCATGGATCGCCGCCATTTCACTCTCGCCGCCGCCGGCCTCGTCCTGGCGCCGGGCGCCCTCGCCCAGACGGCGCCGAAACACGAGCCGGTCGGATCGCCGACCGAAGGGCCCTTGCCGGCGCCCCAAGAGGGGCCCTTGCCGGCTCCCGAGGTCCGTCCCCTGGTCGGCGACGACCCGCCGCCGCCCGGCCCAATCAACGCGTTCTTCGTCAACAACCCGTCCCGCTCGGAGGGCAATCGGGCGCGCGATCCCTTCCGCCATCCGCTTGAAAGCCTGCAGTTCTGGGGCCTCCGCCCCGGCATGACGGTGGTCGAGATCGAACCCTCAGGCGGTTACTGGACGGAAATCCTCGCCCCCTATCTGCTCGCCACCCATGGTCACTACGTCGCCGCCGTGCCGGGCGACCGCACCGCCTTCGCCGCCCGCTACGCCGACACGGCCAAGTACGGCGAGATCGACGTGGTCGCCTTCGGACCGGACGCCGGCGCGCTCCTCCCCAACGGAACGGCCGACATGGTGCTCACCGCCCGCAACTTCCACGACTGGATGTGGACGCCCGGGTTGGTCCCCAAGTACCTGGCCGACTTCCACGCCGCCCTCGCGCCCCACGCGATCCTGGCGGTGGAAGAGCACCGCGCCGATCCCCGGCAGATGAACGATGACGCCCACGACGGCTACGTTTCCACCAAATACCTGGTCGGCAAGGTCGAGGGCGCCGGCTTCCGTCTCGAGGCGAGTTCGCAGATCAACGCCAATCCCAAGGACACCAAGGACTATCCCTTCGGTGTCTGGACCCTGCCGCCGACCCGTCGCACCCACACCAAGGAGCATCCCACGCCCGCCGGCTTCGATCCCAAGGTCTATGAGGCGATCGGCGAGAGCGACCGGATGACGCTGCGCTTCCGGCGGGTATGAACGTTTCCAGACGGCCATCCTTCAGGCGCGGTCGGTTTCGATTGAGAGCGGTCGCGTCTCGTCCGGCGGCAGCTTGAACCTTGGCTCTGAGAGACCCTCAGCGCGAACGCGGATGGAGTCGGGATCGCTGACGATTTCGATGCGAATCGCCGGTTCAGATCCGGCCACGTCGACGACGCTCTCGCCGTCATCGGCAAAGAGTTCGATTGCGCTCATGCCCTCGATTTGCGGGTAGAGGTCGAAGCCAAGGTCGAGGGTCTCATCGCCGAAGCGGGCCGGCGCGAAATTGACTGGCAGGATCGCGCCTTCACGGACCAGGAACACCGGCCGGCCGAGCGGAGCGGGGAGGGTGATCGTCGTCCCACCTTCGTGCCGCGCCCCCGTCCAGGGATCGATCCAGGCGGCGCCGGCCGGAAGCCGCACGAGCCGCTCATCCACGCCCGGATCGACCACCGGGGCGACCAGGAGCGACGGCCCCAGCATGAAGTCGTCGCGCTCTTCGTAAGAGGCCGGATCGTCCGGGAAATCGTAGAAGACCGGTCGCCAGATTGGCTCGAAGTTTCGTGCATAACGCCATGAAAGATAATGGAGATAGGGCTGGCATCGGCCGCGAAACCGGATCAGGTCGGCAGTGGCGTCGGCGACTCCCTCATGCATCCACGGCGAATTGACCGAGCCGTCGTCGTTCCACGAGTGGATGGAGAAGCGGGGCATGAAGATCCCCATCTCGACCCAGCGAGTGAGGAGCTCGGGATCGGGCGGCGGACCGGCGAAGCCGCCGACGTCATGGCCGCTGTTGGAGACGCCGCTGAGGGCGAGGCCGAGGCCCATCTTGAGGTTGTAGCGCAGCGTCTCCCACGAGGTGGCGTTGTCGCCCGACCAGGTCTGGGCGTAGCGCTGCATCCCGGCGCAGCCGGAGCGACTGACGACGAACGGGCGCTTCTGCGGCTCTTGCTCGACCTGGGCTTCGCGTGAGGCGCGCATCATCAGGAGCGGCTGGACGGCGCGTGTCGCGGACGCCGGCCCGGCGCGGGTCACGGCCGATGGCGACCAGACCTCGAACTCGTTGTTGTCGTTCCAGGTGGCGGCGACGCCCACATCGAGCAGCGAGGTCGTGACCTTGGCTTTCCACCAGGCCTGGGTGTCGGGATTGGTGAAATCGAGCCAGGCGCCCAGGCCGTCCCAGAACTGGGCCAGAGCCGGGGCGCCGGCCGCCTGGCGGATGAAGAGGCCCCTCGCGGCCGCCTCTTCGAAGTCCGGGTGCGTGGCGAGCAGGGCCGGCTTGATGTTGGCGGCGAGCCGCACACGGCGATCGGCGAAGGCGGCCAGGAACCTCGCCGGGTCAGGAAACCTTTCCAGGTTCCAGTGGAAGACGTACCGCCGCCCGCCTGTCTTGCTGTAGCCGGACGAGAGATGGAAGGACGGGCAGCGGATGTCCCTGGCCCGGCACTGGTCCAGCCAGGCGAGAAGCTGGTCCGGCGCATCCGCCGCGTCGGCCAACGCCATGGTCGAGCCGGAATAGCCCAGGGACCAGGCGGGCATGAGCGTCGGGCGGCCGGTGAGCCAGGTGAAGCGGCGGGCGATGGCGCCGGGATCGGCGCCGGCGATGACATAGAGGTCGAGATCGCCGGCCTCGGCTTCGAAGCTGCGATAGAGACCGTGGTAGTTGTCGCGCTCGCAGCCGAGGTCGAAGGCGCAGTCGGCGTAGGTGTCGTAATAGAGGCCGAACGAGACCCCCGTTCGTGGCCGGCGGGTGATCGAGAACGGGATGTGCTTGTAGAGCGGCCCCGAGGTGCGGGCGCTGTAGCCGAAGGCGTCGATGGGTGCGAGGCGGATGCGCCGGCCGCTGCGGTCCTGGTCGCCGGAAACCTCGCCCAGGCCGAACACCTCCTCGTCGGTCCCGCGCGCCAGATAGTGGCGGACCTTGCCGTCCCACCATCCGAAGTCATAGGCCTGGGTCGGTCGATCTCTGAAGGCCTCTTTCCATTCTCCATCAAAGACCTGCCACCGACACCTCAGACCGGCGAGGTGGATGGAAAGCCGGATCCGCGCGGTCTCGACGACGAGCGTCCCGTCAGCCTCCGAGACCTTCGCCTCAGGCAGTGCGAACCCGGAGACGTCGAACCGGTCGCGGCCCTCGGCGGATACGTCCGCGGCGCCCGGCGCGATCGACCAGGTGGGCGGCCCGGTGATCCCGCCTTCCGGCAGGACCAGCAGGCGGACGATGTCATCTTCCAGCACCAAGACATGGGCCCGCGCCGCGGTGTCGCTCTCCAGATCGAGCCGGCCGGGAGCGCGATTGGCCAGGCGGAAGATCGGCGGGGCGTCGAGGCTTGCGCGGCGCATGGGCGTCAATTGACACGCCGAAGGCGCGCTTGCACAGGCTGGGATCGCGATGCATGCCCTGGACGGAAGGCTCAGCCAAGCGACGCTCTCACGCTTGCCGGCGGCCATTGCCCGTCCCGGCTACGACCGCCAGCGACTGAGGCCCGGAATTCTGCACCTGGGCCCCGGCGCCTTCCATCGCGCGCACCAGAACGTCTTTACCGAAGACGCTGTCGAGGCGGCCGGCGGCGACTGGGGCGTCACCGGCGTTTCCCTCCGCTCGACGGCGCTGCGCGAGGCCTTGGCGCCGCAGGACGGGCTCTATGCGGTCGAGACCCTGGGCGACGGCGTGCGGGTCGTGGGCGTCCTGAAGCGCGTCCTCTTCGCGCCGGAGAACCCGGCTGAGGTCCTGGCCGCCTTCGCGGACCCGGACATTCACATCGTCACCATGACGATCACCGAGGCCGGCTATGACCTTGGCCCGAACGGGACGCTCGACCTTGCCCACCGCGACATCGTCGCGGATCTCGCTCGCCCCGCCGCGCCGGTTTCCGGTGTCGGCTGGCTGGCGAGAGGCCTCTCCGAGCGCCGCCGGGCCAGCGCCGGACCGATCACGGTCGTCAGTTGCGACAACCTCGCCGGCAACGGCGCCAGGCTCGCCGGCGCCCTCCTCGCCTTTGCCGAGCGCGCCGAGCCGGATCTGACGGCGTGGATAGAAGCCAACGTCGCCTTTCCCTCGACCATGGTCGACTGCATCGTCCCCGCGAGCGACCCGGCTCAACGGGCCCGCGTCAACCAGGCCTTGAGTCTCGACGACGCCGCCAGCGTTCAGCGCGAGGCCTTCGCCGCCTGGGCGATCGAGGATCGTTTCGCCGGGCCGCGCCCGGCCTGGGAAACCGCCGGGGCGGAGATCGTCGACAACGTCGAGGGCCATGAGCGGCTGAAGCTCCACGTGTTAAACGCCGTCCACTCGGCGCTTGCCTATCCCGGCCTCGCCCATGGCCTCTGTTACCTGCGCCAGGCCATCGCCGATGCGGACCTCGGCGCCTTCGCCGACGCCATGGTCGCAGAGGAAATCACGCCGGCCCTGAGAGGGCTGGATGTCGTTGGTTACTGGGCGAGGACGCGCGTCCGGCTGGCCAATCCCGCCCTCGACCATCGCCTCTCCCAGATCGCCGCGGACGGTTCGGTTAAGTTGGCCCAGCGGATTTTTCCGATCCTGATCGCCAACGCCTGCGCGGGCCGGCCGACCCGGCGTCTGGCGGCCACGATCCGCGCCTGGCTGGCGGCGGCCGGCGAGGGGAGGGTGAAAGACCCTCAGGGACCGCGCCTTGCCGCCTGGCGCTCGGCCGGCGGCGCGCTTTCCGCCGCCCTCGACGATCCGGCGCTCTTTCCACAGCCGTTCCGAGACGAGCCCTTGGTGAGAGCGGCCGTCCTGGCGCCGGCCGCATGATGCGCGTCATCTGCATCGGCGAGTGCATGACCGAGCGCGGCGGGGGCGGAGCCGCGGCCTTTGCCGGCGACGCCTTCAATGTCGCCGCTCAGATCAAGCAAGCGGCGCCGGAGATCGAGGTCGCCTTCGCCTCGGCCACCGGCGACGATGTCGAGAGCCGGGCCATGCGCGCCGCCTGGTCGCGGTTCGGCGTCGATGGCTCTTTGAGTCCGGCGATCGCCGGCGGCCGCATTGGCGCCTATCGGGCCGAGATCGACTCCGCGGCCGAGCGGCGCTTTTCCTATGACCGGTCGGACTCGGCGGCCCGCGGCTGGTTCACGGCTCTGAGGCCCTCGGCCGAGGCCATGGCCGGGGCCGACCTCGTCTTCCTGACCGGGATCAGCCTGGCCATCCTGCCGCCCGGCGAGCGGCTGACCGCGCTTTCGTTCGTCGCCGACTTGAAACCGAAAATCCTCGCCTTCGATCCCAACGTCCGCCCGGCTCTATGGGAGAGCCGCGAAACCATGAGGGCGGTCTTGGAGGCGGCCATGGGCCAGGCCGACATCCTGCTGCCGAGCCGCGACGACCTCCTCGAGGTTTGGGGGGTCGGCGATTCGGAGGCTCAGCTCGAGCGCTGTCGCGGGCTCGGGCCGACCGAGGGGGTCCTGACGCTCGGCGCCGCCGGATGCCTGCTGTCTGCCGACGGTGAACCGACTGTGCGCCTGCCCTCGGTGACTGCCAAAGCGGTCGATACCGCCGGTGCGGGCGATGCTTTTGACGGCGCCTATCTCGCTTCCCGGCTGCAAGGCCGGCCACCCGCCGACGCCGCCCGCCTTGGCCTCGAGAGGGCCGCCCTGGCCGTGGCCTTCCGCGGCGCCCTGCCGATGGAGATCTTCCCATGCCGATAGCCGCCGCCGGCGTCATCGTCTGCTCGCCGGGCCGCAACTTCGTCACCCTGAAAATAGAAACCGAATCCGGAGCCTACGGTCTCGGCGACGCGACCCTCAACGGCCGGGAGCTGGCGGTCGCGAGCTATCTCTCCGAGCACATCGCTCCGATGTTGATTGGCCGGGACGAGCAACAGATCGAGGACACCTGGCAATATCTCTACCGGGGGGCCTACTGGCGCCGCGGGCCGGTCACCATGACCGCCATCGCAGCGGTCGACATGGCCCTCTGGGACCTCAAGGCCAAGCAGGCCGGCCTGCCCCTCTACCAGCTGCTCGGCGGCGCCTGCCGCAAGGGCGTCCTGGTCTATGGCCACGCCAACGGCCATTCCGTCGAGGAGACGCTGACCGAGGCCAGTGCCTACGTCGAGAGGGGCTACAAGGCGGTGCGGCTGCAGACCGCCGTCCCGGGCCTCGCCGCCACCTACGGCGTCTCGAAGGACAAGCTCTACTACGAGCCGGCGCGGGAGGGCGATCCGCCCGAGCAGATCTGGTCGACCGACCGCTACCTGGCGCTGGTCCCCGAACTCTTCGAGGCGGCCCGGGCCGACCTCGGCTGGGATGTGAAGCTGCTGCACGACGCCCACCACCGCCTGACGCCGATCGAGGCGGCGCGCCTGGCCAGGGACCTCGAGCCCTGGCGGCCGTTCTGGCTGGAGGACGCCACGCCGGCCGACAATCCCGACGGCTTCCGCCTGATCCGCCGCCACTCGACGACGCCGCTGGCCGTGGGCGAGGTGTTCAACTCGATCTTCGACGCCCGCCAGCTCATCCAGGAGCAACTCATCGACTACATCCGCGCCACCGTGACCCACGCCGGCGGGATCACCCATCTGAGACGCATCGCGACCCTGGCCGACCTCTATGGCGTCAAGACCGGCTGCCATGGGGCCACCGACCTCTCGCCGGTGAGCCTGGCCGCGGCCCTGCATTTCGGCCTGTCGGTCCCCAACTTCGGCATCCAGGAATACATGCGCCACACCGCCGAGACCGACGCCGTCTTCCCGCACGCCTACGCCTTCGCCGACGGCGCGCTGCATCCGGGCGAGGCGCCCGGCCTGGGCGTCGAAATCGATGAGCCTCTGGCCGCCCGTCATCCCTACAAGCGGGCCAGCCTGCCGGTGGCGAGGCTCGAAGACGGCACAATGTACGATTGGTGAACGGCCGTGACCTGGCCGCCGGCTGTCAAAGTCCATTGCGCGAATCGAACCGGGTCGCCTTTAGTTGCCCCCGCGTGTAAGACATGGACCAAAGGTCGAGTTCGGGGTGGCGCGTGGTGACAGTCGGTTTGATTAGCGTCCGCGCAATGACGCCGGATGCGTGGTGCGGTCCCTGCCCGTCCTGCCAGTCCTGGGATCAGCGCCATGGCGCGTAGTCCTGCCAAAGAGATGCCGACCGCCGAACCCGTGAAGCGACCCCTTTCGCGAAAGAAAGCCATGGCGGACGCCGTCGCGCGCACCTCCGCTCGCAAGAAGCCGGCAAAGGAGACCTCGTCAGAGGTTTCGCCGGCGCCGGCGGCGGCGTCCACACCCAAAGGCAGGCTCTTCGCCGTGACCCGTTCTCACAGCGTTTCGTGGGATGCCGAACAGCCGCTGGAAAAGCAGAACGGCTGGAGCGACCACGCTCAGTTCATGAACAGCCTTGAATCCTCGGGCTTCGTGGTCGCCGGCGGTCCGCTGGAGGACACGCCCTATACCTTCCTGGCCGTGCGCGCGGAGAACGAAGCCGAGGTGCGCTCGAAATTCGCGACCGATCCGTGGGAGGCGAGCCGGATTCTGGAGACCACCCGCATTGTCGGCTGGGACCTCAAGCTCGGCGCCGGGAAGCTATAGCGCTCTCCAGCCGCCTGGAACTTCGGCGAAATCCAAGCCGTTAGAACCTGCCAGTCCACAGCCGTACCGGCGTGGGACGTTCACACACGGTTCAGGCGCGGGGTCCTAAGTCCTAATGCGTCAGTTCGACATTCAAGGAATTAAGTTCATGTCCACTCGGCGAAGCGCGACGACCGGTCTGGTCCTCGCCTCTATTTCCGCCGCAGCCCTGCTGGGGGAGGCCACCGTCGCGTCGGCTCAGCCCTATGACCAGGCGCCGCCGCCCGGCTACGACC
Source organism: Caulobacteraceae bacterium (assembly GCA_036491275.1). GTDB lineage: Bacteria > Pseudomonadota > Alphaproteobacteria > Caulobacterales > Caulobacteraceae > Acaudatibacter. Next base: position 22,980 of record DASXCH010000157.1, on the reverse strand, counting down.
AGAATCAACCGCCTCCGGGCTATGACCAGAACCAGCCCCCGCCGGACTATGGCCAGAATCCGCCGCCGCAGGGTTATGACGAAGGTCCGCCGCCAGGCTACGGCCCGCCGCAGGGCCAGTACGCTCCCCCGCCAGGGTCAGCCGGGTCCTACGATTCCCAGCAGCAGCAGTATGATCAGGACTACGCGGCCCGCTATTCGGCCTGGGCGGCGCGGTATTGCATCGACCGGCGCAACAACAATGTCGCCGCCGGCTCGATCATCGGTGGCGTGCTGGGCTCGATCATCGGTTCCGGCATCGCCGGCCGCGGAAACCACTTCGCCGGCGCCGTCGTCGGCGGCGCGGTGGGCGCGACGGCGGGCGGGGCCATCGGGGCGAGTTCGTCCAGCACCTACGGCTGCCCTCCAGGCTATGTGGTCGCGGCCGGCGCCCCGGCCTTCGCCTACGGCGGTCCGGTGGCGGTCGGCCCTGGCTGGTACAACCCGTGGGTGTGGTATGGCGGTCAATGGACCTATCGTCCGTACAGGTCCTGGTACTATCGCCATCCGGGCTACTGGCGCGGGCATCGCCGCTACTAGGCGTTTCGCCTAGAGCCTGCACGATCGGCCGGGGCGGCGACGTCCCGGCCGATTTCGTTTGAAGGCCGGCTCAGCAGCCGATGAGCCCGGAGCCGGCGCCTTCGCACCGGTGGCCAAGCTGGATACGACGAGGCATAGTGCGAGCGGGACGTGGCGCTGCATGGTCTCCCCCCAAGCCGAACGCAAATGCAGAACGCCCGCCCCGTCGGCGGATCACTTGCGGCGAAGCTCGCAAGCATCCGCGCTCAAGTCGAAGACATCACGCCCGATTTTGCTTGGCCGCGGGCCTGTGGTTCGCTAACACCGCGCCTCCCCCGAATTGGGACGCCGCCGTAGCTCAGTGGTAGAGCGCATCCTTGGTAAGGCTGAGGTCGACAGTTCAATCCTGTCCGGCGGCACCATCCCTTCCGGAGTCCCAAGCGGTATGACCCGGCCCTCCGATCCTCCGACCCCGGCGCTGAAAGGCGATCCGGCGCGCGAGAAACGCCTGGCTGTGGCGCTCAGGGCCAACCTCAAGCGGCGCAAGGCGCAAGCGCGTTCGGCCGAACTCAGGCCCACGGCCGCCACGAAGGACGGGGAAAAATGACCTCACGCAAGGCTCTGCGACTGCTGGCCGAGGACGCCGACGATCTGGCGGTCATTTCCGCGGCCTTGCAGGACGCGGTGACCCGCATCGGCGATATCCGCTGGGAAAAGGGCCCGCGACGATTCACGGTCGCTTTCAGCCGCTTTCGCTGGGAGGCGGCAGACGGCAAGGACCAGAGGGTCTTGGCGGGCTTTCAGCTGGGGGGTGTGGAAAGCGTCCGGGCGAGGAACGTCCGGCTCGAAGCCAAGGACGCGGTGCTGGAACTGCTGGCCGTGACCTTCGAACCGGCCGAGGCGCCCGGCGGGTCCGTGGTGCTGGCCTTCGCAGACGGGGCCGACATCGCCATCGAGGTGGAATGCGTCGACGCCGCCCTGGCCGATCTCTCCGATCCCTGGCGCGCGCCGCACAAACCAGGCCACGAAGCCTGAGCCGAGTTCCATGCATCGTCTGGACGCCGCCGATCCCGATTTCGAGGCCAACTTCGCCGCTTTCCTCGCCCGTCCGCGCGGCGCGCCGGAGACTGTGGATGCGGCCGTCGCCGAGATCATCGAAAAGGTCAGGTCGGACGGCGTTGACGCCGTGCTGGACTTCACCCGCCGCTTTGACGGCGTGGACCTCACCGAAGCCGAACTGCGCGTCTCACCTGCCGAGATCGAGGCCGGGGCGGCCGAGTGTCCGCAGGACGTGCGCCAGGCGCTGAAGACCGCCGCCTCCCGAATCCGCGCCTGGCACGAACGCCTGAAGCCGGCCGATGGCGAGTTCGTCGATGAGGCCGGCGTCACCCTCGGCTGGCGGTGGACGCCGCTCGACGCTGTGGGGATCTATGTGCCGGGCGGCCGCGCGGCCTATCCCTCGACGGTATTGATGAACGCCGTGCCCGCGGCGGTGGCCGGCGTTTCACGCATCGCCATGGTCACTCCGCCCGGGCGCCTGGCGCCGGCGGTGCTGGCGGCGACCAGGGAGGCCGGCGTCACCGAGATCTGGCGCGTCGGCGGGGCCCAGGCGGTGGCGGCGCTCGCCTATGGCGCCGGTCCGGTCCGGCCGGTGGACAAGATCGTCGGGCCCGGTAACGCCTATGTCACCGCCGCCAAGCGTCGGGTCTATGGAAAGGTCGGGATCGATTCCCTGGCCGGACCATCGGAGATCGTGGTGGTGGCCGATGCCGGGGCCGACCCGGCATGGATCGCCGCCGACCTGCTGAGCCAGGCCGAGCACGACCCGGACGCCCAGTCCATCCTCATCACCACCGACGCCGCCTTCGCCGACGCCGTCGAGATCGAGGTTGAGCGTCAGCTCCAGACTCTGCCGACGTGCGAGGTCGCGGCCGCCTCCTGGCGCGACCATGGCGCGATCATCCTGGCGCCGCTGGAGCGCGCGCCCGCTCTGGTGGACGCCATCGCCCCCGAGCATGTTGAGTTCGCTCTCGCCGATCCCGAGCCGCTGGCTGCACGCGTGCGCCACGCCGGGGCGATTTTCCTGGGGACCCAGGCGCCCGAGGCCGTAGGCGACTATGTCGCCGGTCCCAACCATGTGCTGCCGACAAGCGGCACAGCCCGCTTCTCCTCGGGCCTGGCCACCGCCGACTTCATGAAGCGGACGAGCCTCACGCGCCTGGATGCCGCCGCCTTCGCCAAAATCGCCGGCGCGGCCGAAACCCTGGCCCATGCCGAAGGCCTGCCCGCCCACGCCCGCTCGTTGGCCATACGACGCACAGACGGGTGACCCTCCCCGGGCCTTGAGGCTAAACAGGGCTCGATGAGCGATCTCTCGCACCGCCTGATATCGGTCGATCTCGACGAGGACTCCCTCGCGGCGGCCTCGCGCGACCAGGAGCAGGAGAGGCAGATCGCCATTTTCGACCTGCTGGAGGACAATCATTTTGCGCCCGATGGGGCCGGTGGCGGTCCCTATGCCCTTCGCCTGTCGCTGATTGATCAGCGATTGGCCCTGGATATCACCGGACCGGAGTACCAGCGCAGGCACCTGCTTTCGCTGACGCCCCTGCGCGGTGTGGTGCGCGACTATCACATGATCTGCGAGAGCTATTTCGAGGCCATTCGCCACGCTACGCCGCAGAAGATCGAGACCCTCGACATGGGCCGGCGCGCCATCCACGACGAAGGCTCGAATACCCTGCAGCGCCGCCTGGCCGGCAAGGTCGAAACCGACAACGATACGGCGCGGCGGCTCTTCACCCTGATCTGCGCCCTGCACTGGCGGAATTGACGATGCCTGCCGGGGTTCTGTTCGCCTGCGGCCTCAACCGCATACGCTCGCCGATGGCCGAAGGCGTGGCGCACTGGCTCCATGGACCACGTTTGAAGGTTGAGAGCTGTGGCCTGACGGTGGATCTGGACGCGCTGCCCGATCCCTTCGTGGCGACGGTGATGGACGAGATCGGCGTCGACGTTTCCGCCCGCGAGCCCAAGAGCTTCGATGATCTCGATCCGAGGGATTTTGGGGTCATCGTCTCATTGAGCCCCGAGGCGCAACATCGCGCGGTGGAATTCGCCAGAGACCGGCCCATCAAGCTGGAGTATTGGCCGACGCAGGACCCGACCCTGACGCAAGGCTCGCGGGAGACGATCCTGGGAGCTTATCGCGAAGTGCGCCACGCGCTCGAGGCGCGCATCCGCGAGCGCTTCCCGCCCGTCCGGACGTTCGGCGGTTAGGCGGCCGGAACGAGGTTCAAGACTGGAAAACTGGCCATCTGCCCTATGGGGTGGGGGCATAGCCTTCGATGCGGACGAAATGGAAGCCCGCCGCCTTGGCCTGAGCCTCCTCGTCGGGGCTGGCTGTCAGCCAGTGATGGCCGCTTGCCGGATCAGCGTACTGCTTGAGGGCGATCGATCCAGGATGGGGACCGGTCCAGACGAACCCCTGAGAGGCCTCGAACTCATAGCCGGCTGCAAAAGCGTCACGCTCGCCCTCGTCGGTGGCGGTGATCACATGGTCGCCCTTGGTGTCGTTCCAGAACAGCTTGAGCGGCGCGGTCCCGCCGCCGCCGACAGCGAGCACGCGGGCCTGCGGGCCAATGCGCTGGTAGTGAGCCGCCAGAGCTGTGTCGGCGACGCTCGTCGAGGCCGCGCTGAGGTGATCGCCGCGGGTCGGATCGAGAAAGGAGTCAAGCGGGCTGGTGGCGAGCGGCGTGGCTTCCGCGGTCGGAGGCGACGGCGCAGCGGCGGCAATCTCGCTGGTATGCTCGGCGTCACAGGAATCGGTTGCCCGCTCGTAGGTGATGCGGCCGCCTTCGAAGCTCTGACGCTGGCCGTCCGGGAAGTTCTCCTTTTCGGCGATGGGCAGGCCGAGCCATCCGGAAGGGCCGCCGAACTGGAAGTACAGACGCCAGATGCAGCCGGTGATCGCGTAGGTCTGGCCTTTCCTGGGGCCGCTGGCGTGCCAGACGATCATGCCGCGGGGAAAGTCGGCTTCGTCGGCCCTGGAACCCTGGGGCGATGTCGAGCCTGGCGATTCGTCTTCGGTGGGACAGCCAAGATCGCCCTTGGCGCCGCCGAGGGCGTTCCATTCGGCCAGCACGGGCGGGCTCAACCGGTGGCCGCACGCCATCGCCGGCGAATCCGGGGAGGAGTCCGCCGCCCGCGCCGCGCCGACTCCGCCGCCAAGGAGGAGGCTCAAAATGGGCAGAATGAGAAGCTGATCGCGCGCCGCCATAAACCGTCCTTCCCGGAGACAAACCCACACCTGACCCGGGCCTTTGGCGATACCCCGAGCGAACATCGACCTCAACCGATCTCGTGCGATATGATCAGCTTGAGCGCACGGCTCTCGCGACATGGAACGCGCGGGCCGTGCTTCGTATTAACCGCCTCGAGGAAAAGGATGGCGAAAGAGGATCTGCTCGAACTGCCGGGCACGATAAGTGAGTTGCTGCCCAATGCGACCTTTCGGGTGAAACTGGAAAACGACCACGAGATCATCGCCCACACCGCCGGCAAGATGCGCAAGAACCGCATCCGTGTGCTAGCGGGTGACAAAGTCCTGGTGGAAATGACGCCTTATGACTTTTCAAAGGGCCGCATCACCTACCGCTTCAAATAGGCCCTCTTCGCGGCGTACCAGGGGGCGCGGACGCCGAAACCAATCCCGGAAACCGGACCGGACATGCCAAACCTGAAAGACCGGCGAATGCGACAAATCGCCGGCACGGCCGGCGCCCTCCTGAAGGACCGGCGCGTGCAGCTCATTTCCGGCGCGGCCATCGCCTTGCTGGCCGGCCTCGCTCTGGCCATTGGCGTCGCGCTGCGTCCCGACGCCGACGCGGGATCGCCTCCCGCCTCCGAAGGCGGGCTAGTCGTCCAAACCGGGCATGAAGCGATCCAGAAGCTGGACCCGGCGCAGCTGCTCAAATGCTACGTCGGAGGCCGCCTGGCCGGTGAAATGACCGTCGCCGGCTGCGCCAGGAAGAATGGCGTCGCCACCGGGGCGCTCGATGTTGGCGTGACCCCGAGCGGCGGACTGGCCGCATCCGCCGCGCCGTCCAACCTGACGATCCCGCCGCCGCCCCCGCCGCCGAGCGAGGCTGACGCGGCCTCCAGCGACGAGGCGATGACGAGCGCCGACGAGGACACAGCGGGCGCGGCGGTCGCCAGGCCTTGCTACGCGCATGATGGCGGCCGCTGGAGCCGCACGCCCGGCGTCGCCACGCTCGGCGCCTGCGTCCAGACCCTATTCGCCGGCCAGTGCGAGGCCCCGGGCGCGGCCGTCTATGGCCGCTGGGGAAACAAGTCCTTGCGTCTGGTGCTCGGCAAGGTGGAGATATCGGACGACGGCGGCAATTTCCGCACGCTCGTCGTGCAGACCGGCGCCTGCGCCATCCCCGACCTCGGGTGAGGAGGCCATGACCAAGTCTTACGCATTCGCCGGCGTTCTCGTGGCGTTCGCCTCGCTCGGCGGCTGCCAGAAGCAGATCGAGGCGCCCGAGGATCGCGGCGTGTGCTGGCATATGGTCCAGCCGCCGAAAGCGCCGCCCAAGTTCAACCAATTGGCGACGGGCGTGCCGGACCTCGAGCACTGTGCCGCCGCCCTGGAGAAGATGCGTGTCAGCTTCCAGTCTCTGGGCGTGCCTCAGGGAGATATAACCGGCGCCTATCAGGGGCAGTTCCTGTTCCTCAACCGCTATGGCGTGTTCACGGCCCAGGCGCTCAATGGCTACCAGTACCCGTTCATGGTGCGCACCGGCGACGGACGTCTGGCCATCCCCGGCGCAATGCCTCAGCAAGGCGGCGGCGACAGCCAGTAGGCGGCGCGACTTGGGCTGAACAAAAACAGAACATCGGTCTTGCGTGGCCGACAGGACCTGCTAATTGTCAGGGCAGATTCCGGCGCGTCTCGGTCGCCGGGCAAGCACAAGGAGACGGACCATGTCCGGCAGCATCAACAAGGTCATCCTGGTCGGCAACCTGGGGCGCGATCCCGAGATCCGGACGCTCAACTCCGGCGACAAGGTCGCCAATCTCAACCTCGCCACCTCCGAAACCTGGCGCGATCGCAACAGCGGCGAGCGCAAGGAACGCACCGAATGGCACCGGGTGGTGATCTTCAACGACAATCTGGTGAAGGTGGCTGAGAACTATCTGCACAAGGGCTCGAAGATCTACATCGAGGGCGCGCTGCAGACGCGCAAGTACACCGACCAGGCCGGAGTCGAGAAGTTTTCGACCGAGGTCGTGCTGCAGAAATTTCGCGGCGAGCTGACCATGCTCGATGGCCGCCAGGATGGCGCGCGCGAGTTCGACGCCGGCGGCTATGCGGCCGGGCCCAAGGCCGGTGGCTCTGGTCCGCGCGAGGACTTCAGCGCTGACATGGACGACGAGATTCCGTTCTAGGAATCGGGGCTGGGCCCTGGAGCGGCCGGCGTTTTCTCCCCCCTTCGGGGGGAGACCGGCCCGGCAAATTAGCCTTTCGACCCGCCGGCTGATAGAAGCGGAGCCGGACGCGCGGTCCGATTCTCCATGACTAGATTCCGGAAGGCGGACGCCTGATTTGACCGACCAGACGACCCCTCCGCCCGATGACGGCCGGCGCGGTCACGTAGCCCCGATTTCGATCGAGCAAGAGGTCCGCAAGTCGTACCTCGACTACGCCATGAGCGTGATCGTGAGCCGGGCTCTGCCCGACGTGCGCGACGGTCTCAAGCCCGTCCAACGGCGCATCCTCTATTCGATGAACGAGCAGGGCCACACGCCGGACCGGTCCTACGTCAAGTCTGCGCGGGTGGTCGGCGACGTGATGGGCAAGTATCACCCGCACGGCGATCTTTCGATCTACGACACCCTCGTGCGCATGGCCCAGCCGTTTTCCATGGGCCTGCTGCTGATCGACGGCCAGGGCAATTTCGGCTCGGTGGACAATGATCCGCCGGCGGCCATGCGCTATTCCGAGTGCCGCCTGACCCGGGCCTCCATGTCCATCCTGGCCGACCTCGATCTCGACACGGTCGATTTCAAGGACAATTACGACGGCAAGGAGCAGGAGCCGGTCGTCCTGCCCTCGCGCATCCCGAACCTGCTGGTGAACGGCGCGGCCGGCATCGCCGTGGGCATGGCGACCAACATCCCGCCGCATAATCTCGGCGAGGTGATCGACGCCTGCCTGGCGCTGATCGACCGGCCGGACATCCTGCTCGACGAGTTGTTGGACATGGTCCCGGGGCCAGATTTCCCGACCGGCGGCGAAATCATCGGCCGCACGGGCGCCAGGGCCGCGCTGATGACCGGCCGCGGCTCGGTGACCCTGCGCGGCGTGGCGACCATCGAGGAGGTGCGCAAGGACCGAGAGGCGATCATCGTCACCGCCATCCCCTACCAGGTGAACAAGGCGGCCATGGTCGAGCGCATCGCCGAACTGGTGCGCGACAAGCGCGTCGAGGGCATCGCCGACCTGCGCGATGAGAGCGACCGCTCCGGGATGCGAGTGGTGATCGAGCTGAAGCGCGACGCCAGCGGCGAGGTTGTGCTGAACCAGCTCTACCGATTCACGCCGCTGCAGAGCCAGTTCGCTGTGAACGCGTTGGCCCTCAATCACGGCCGTCCGCAGCAGATGGGCCTGCGCGAGATGCTGGACGAGTTCCTCGCCTTCCGCGAGGAGGTGGTCGTTCGGCGCACGCGTTTCGAGTTGGCCAAGGCGCGGGACCGCGCCCACCTTCTCGTCGGCCTCGCCATCGCGGTCGTGAACATTGACGAGGTGATTCATATCATCCGCTCGTCGAAGGATCCGGCCGAAGCTCGAGAGCGCCTGACGGACCGCGACTGGCCTATCGGCGACATGGCCGACCTGATCGCATTGGTGGCCGATCCCAGGACGATCGTGGTCGACGGGGCCAATGTGCGGCTTACCGACGAGCAGACGCGCGCCATCCTGGCCCTGACCCTGTCGCGCCTCACCGGGCTTGGCCGCGAAGAGATCTTCGACGAGGCGCGCGAGCTGGCGGCGCGGATCCGCGAACACCTGGACCTGCTGTCCTCGCGCGAGGCGATCCTCAGCGTTGTCAGGGCCGAACTTGTGGAGGTGAAGGAGGCGTTCGCGACGCCAAGGCGCACCGCTATCGTCGAGGGCGACGCGGAAGTCGAAGACGAGGACCTGATCGCCCGCGAGGACATGGTCATCACCGTGACCCACGGCGGCTATGTCAAGCGCACGCCCCTGACCACCTACCGCACCCAGCATCGCGGCGGCAAAGGCCGCTCGGGGATGTCGACCAAGGAAGAGGATGCGGTGACCCGCGTCTTCTCGGCCTCGACTCACGCGCCGATGCTGTTCTTCTCCTCCGGTGGCAAGGCCTACAAGCTGAAGGTCTGGCGGTTGCCGATAGGCGCGCCGACCGCGCGCGGGAAGGCCTTTGTGAATTTGTTTCCGATCGAGCCCGGCGAGACGATGACCTCGATCCTCGCCCTGCCGGAAGACGAGGCGACCTGGGACAACTACGACCTTATGTTCGCCACCCGCTCAGGTCGGGTGAGACGAAACAAGCTTTCCGACTTCGCCCAGATCCACCGCGGCGGCAAGATCGCCATGAAGCTAGACGAGGGCGATGCGATCATCGGCGTCGCCCTGTGCGTGAAGAGCGAAGACGTGCTTCTCAGCTCCGCTCTGGGACGCTGCATCCGCTTTCCGGTAGCCGACGTGCGGGTGTTCGCCGGCCGCGATTCAACGGGTGTCAGGGGCATCCGCCTGGCCAAGGACGATACCGCGCTCTCCATGGCCATACTGCGCGCCGTCGACGCCGCGCCTGCCGAGCGGGCGGCCTACTTGCGCCACGCCAGCGCCATGAGGGCCGCCGCCAGCGGCGAGAGCGAAGAGCCCGTACCGCCGCCGGAGGAGGAGGATGAAGCCCTGGATGGATCGGTCTCGCTCAGCCTGGAGCGGATCGCCGAGCTGGGCGGCGCAGAGGAATTCATCCTCTCTGTCTCTTCCGAGGGCTTTGGCAAGCGGACCTCAGCCTACGACTATAGGCGGACGGGCCGTGGCGGGCAGGGGCTGATCGCCCAGGACCTGTCGAGGCGCGGCGGCCGTCTGGTGGCTTCGTTTCCGGTGGAGGATGCAGACCAGCTGCTGCTGGTCACCGACCAGGGCCAGCTGATCCGCGTTCGCGTCGCCCAGATCCGGATCGCCGGGCGCAACACCCAGGGCGTGACCATCTTCCGCACCGCCGAGGACGAGCATGTGGTCTCGATCGAGCGGGTGGAAGGCGCCGACGACGATGACGAAATCGGCGGGGGCGATGATGGCGGGGAAGGCGGCCCGGGGCCTGGAGACGGGAATGGCGAAGTGGGGCCGGACACGCCGGCCGGCGAGGCGGAGGGAGCGCCGTGAAGCGCATCGCACTCTATCCGGGCACCTTCGATCCGGTGACGAACGGTCACCTCGATATCATCAGTCGGGCGGTGAAGCTGGTTGACAAGCTGATCATCGGTATTGCCGTCAATCCCGCCAAATCGCCGCTGTTCTCGCTCGAGGAACGGGTCGAGATCATCCGCGAAGAGACACACGAGTGCGCCAAGGTCACTGAGGTCGAGGTGCGCACCTACGACAACCTCACCATTCACTTCGCCCGCGAGGTGGGGGCGCAGATGGTCATCCGGGGCTTAAGGGCCGTCGCCGACTTCGAGTACGAGTTCCGAATGACGGCGATGAATCAGCAACTCGACCGCGACATCGAGACCGTCTTCCTCATGGCCGATCCGCGCCATCAGGCCCTCGCGTCCAGCCTTGTCAAAGATATCGTCTCCATGAGGGGCGACATCTCGCGCTTCGTGCCGCCGGGCGTGGCGCGGCGCCTGGTGGCCAAGTTCGGCAAAGTCTGAGAACCGGCCCCTTGTCGCCGGCCGGGCGCCGCTATAGGCGGGCGCAATGATTTTGCGCCTCGCCGTTCTTGCCGCCGCGCTGCTCTTGACGGCCCCAGCCTTCGCCGCCCCGCCCCCATCGCCTGCAGCCCCGTCCGAGGCCGATTGGCGCACGCCCGATCCGCAGAACGTGCTGGTGATCGACACCAACAAGGGGCGCATTATCGTCGAGCTGACGCCGCTGGCGGCGCCCAAGTCCGTCGCCCAGGTCCGCGACCTGGCCCGGACCGGGTTCTACGACGGCCGCGCCTTCTTCCGGGTGATCGACGATTTCATGGACCAGACCGGCGATCCGCAGGACAATGGCCAGGGCGGCTCGACCAGGCCCAACCTCCCGGGCGAATTCACGTTCCGGCGCGGCGGCGCGACGCCGATGATCGTCATCGATTCGGAAGGCGGCCGCGAAAAGGGCTTCATCGGCGCCTTGCCGGTGATGAGCCAGCCCGCCGCCCTGGCGGCAATGACTGTCGACCACACGGTCAGCGCCGCGCCGATGTTCTGCACCGGAGTCGTCGGCATGGCCCGGGCCCAGGATCCGGGCAGCGGCAACAGCCAGTTTTTTCTGATGCGCAATGCGCAACACAACCTGGACGGCCAGTACACCGCTGTTGGTCGAGTCATCGCCGGCGAGGACGTAGTCAAGTCGATCAAGACCGGTGAACCGGTCGCGCCGCCCCAGGACAAGATGTTGAAGGTGCGGATCCTGGCCGACATCCCTCCGGCGGAGCGTCCAAGCGTGCGGGTCATCGACACCGACAGCCCGTGGTTCACCGCCGAAGTCGCCCGCGTGAAGGCGGAAAAGCTGGTCGGCCTTTCGCCCTGCGACCTTAACCTTCCCAGCCAAGTGAAGTGAGCCCCATGCCTGACGAATCCCTGATCATGACTCTCGAAAACGGTCCGGTGACCATCCGCCTGCGCCCCGACCTCGCCCCGGGTCACGTCGCCCGCATCAAGGAGCTGGCGGCCGAGGGGTTCTACGACGGGGTTGTCTTCCACCGTGTGATCGACGGCTTCATGGCTCAGGGCGGCGATCCCACGGGCACCGGTCGCGGCGGCTCGAACAAACCGAACCTGAAAGCCGAGTTCTCGTCCGCGCCGCACTCGCGCGGAGTCTGTTCCATGGCCCGCACGCAGGCGCCGGACACGGCCAACAGCCAGTTCTTCGTCTGTCTTGCGGATTCCCGCTTCCTCGACCGCCAGTACACGGTGTGGGGCGAGGTGGTCTCAGGCATGGAGCACATCGACGCCCTGCCCAAGGGCGAGCCGCCGAGAAACCCCGGCAAGATCGTCTCGATGCGCGTCGCCGAAGCCTAGATCACGACGCGATCAGGCGACGCTGCCTGAGAACAGATCATCGCTTGAAATCAGATGCTTGAGGTCGTCTCCTCGCAAGAAACGTTCGCGTTCTCGCGGACTTCGACCTAGCGCGTCAGGACGGCGACCACCGGATAGTGGTCTGAGCCAAGCACGGGTCCCCGGGTGACGCTGACCACCTTCCAGTCTGGCCCGGCATAGATCTGGTCGAGCGCCAGGACCGGGAACGGCAGGTTGAGCCGCCAGTGCGAGATCGGCCCCGCCGGCCAGGAGAAGAGGGCGTGGGTGATCCGGGGAATGCCCAGGGCCTTGTCCTGTCGGCGAAGGCCGAACGACCAGGGGTTGAGATTGAAGTCGCCGGCGACGATGAGGCTCTTCCTGTCGAAGGGGGCGAGCGCCGCGACGAATCTGCGGGCCTGCTCGCGCTGCGGGCCGGCCGGGATCGGCCACCGGTAGTGAGCGCCGGCGACAACGAAGGCGTCCGCGCCCTGGCCAAAGCTGGCCCAGGCGCCGGTATGGCGAGGTCCGAGCCCCGGCCAGTCGATGATTCCGCTCGCCGAAAGCGGCCTGCGCGAAAGGATCACCGTGGCGCAGCCTTGGGCGCAGATCGTGCCATAGGGATAGGCATCGCCCAGCGCCGTCGGCACGGCGCCATCGCCGAATTCCTCGAGGACGAGAATGTCCGCCTTTTGCGCCCGCAGCCAGGCCGCGGTGGCGGCCGGATCGCGGTTGCGGTCCCAGACATTGAGTTGGACGAGCTTCAGCGTCTGGCGCCCGCCGGCCGCGTGACGCAGTGCGAGGCCGGCGATCACATCCGGCGCGATCAGGGCGAGCGAAACGATCAGGGCAAAGGCGGCCAGGGCCATGCCTACGCGGCCGGCGCCCGTCAACGCCAGGGCGATCAGGGCGACCAGGCTGGCGACCAGCCACGCCGGCGAAGCCTGGGCGAACAGGTCCAGCTTGTCACTGACCGCTCCGCCCAGCGAAAGCGCCGCCACCAGCGCCGATCCGGCGGCCAGGAGAAAAGCGACCGCGCGCAGGAGGTCCATGGGCGGCTGCTTACAGGCCGCGCCTGGCGACGCATAGCCGGCCGCTTGCCGCAGGGCTCGCCCTTGACGCGCACCAGGCGGCGAAGGAAACGCGCGAGCAATGAAGATCGCCGACTTCGAGTTCGATCTGCCCGAGGACCGCATCGCCCTGAGACCGGCCCATCCGCGCGACACCGCGCGAATGCTGGAGGTGGGCGAGGATGGATCGCTGATCGACCGGGTGGTCGCCGGCCTCCCGCAATGCCTGCGCGCCGGCGATGCGGTGGTGTTCAACGATACCGAGGTCATTCCCGCCAGGCTCGTCGGGATCCGCTCGCGGGAGGGCCTGACGGCCCGGATCGAGACGACCCTGCTCAAGCGCGCGACGGACTCGCGGTGGAGCGCCTTCGTCCGCCCCGCCAAGCGCCTCAAGCCGGGCGATCGCATCGCCTTCGGTGAGCGCGACGACCGGGCCTGCCTGCTCTCACAACTCGACGCGACGGTCATCGAACGTGGCGAGCACGGCGAGGCGACGCTGGAATTCGACCTGTCGGGTGCGGCGCTGGACGACGCCGTCGCCGAGCGGGGGCTGATGCCCCTGCCGCCTTACATCGCCGGCCGCAGGGCGGAAGACGAGCAGGATTTCATCGACTACCAGACGGTCTTCGCCCGCCTCGCCGGCTCGGTGGCGGCGCCGACCGCCGGACTGCATTTCACGCCGGAGCTGCTTGAACAGCTTCGGCAAGCCGGGATCGGCCTCCATTTCGTCACCCTCCACGTCGGCGCCGGGACCTTTCTTCCGGTCAAGACCGAGACTCTGGAAGAGCACCGCATGCATGGGGAGAGTGGCGAGGTTTCAGCCGGCGTTGCCGAGTCGCTCAATCAAACGCGAGCCGCCGGCGGGCGCATCGTCTGCGTCGGCACCACAAGCCTGCGCCTGCTCGAAAGCGCGGCTGGTGAGGACGGGCGCGTCCAGGCCTTCTCCGGCGAGACGCGCCTGTTCATCAAGCCGGGTTTCAAGTTTCAGGTCGCCGACGCCCTTGTGACGAACTTTCACCTGCCCAGGTCGACCCTTTTTGTCCTCGTCTGCGCCTTTGCCGGGATCAGCCGGATGAAGGCCGCCTATGCTCACGCCGTGAGGCAGGGCTATCGCTTCTATTCCTACGGAGATGCTTCACTGATCTGGCGAGCCCGATGAGCGCCTTCCCGTTCCAGATCGACGCGCGCGATGGCGAAGCTCGCGCCGGCCGGCTGGAGACGCCGAGGGGAACGATCGACACGCCGGCGTTCATGCCGGTGGGCACGGCCGGGACCGTCAAGGCCCTGACGCCTGAACAGGTGCGCCAGAGCGGAGCGCAGATCCTGCTGGGCAACACCTATCACCTGATGCTGCGGCCTTCCGCCGAGCGGGTGGCGAGGCTCGGGGGCCTGCACAGGTTCATGCGCTGGGACGGGCCGATTCTGACGGACTCCGGCGGCTTCCAGGTCATGTCCCTGGCCAAGATCGCCAAGGTCAGCGAGGCCGGCGTCGCCTTCCAGAGCCACATCGACGGCTCGCGCCACAGCCTCTCGCCCGAGCGCTCGATCGAGATCCAGGCCGATCTTCTGGGCGCCGATATCGTCATGCAGCTCGATGAATGCGTCGCCTGGCCGGCGACGCCGAGACGAGCGGCCGAGGCGATGCGACTGTCGGCCCGCTGGGGGGAGCGTTGCAAGGCGGCGTTCGGCGAGCGTGAAACTCAGGCCCTCTTCGGTATCCAGCAGGGGTCCACCTTCGAAAACCTGCGGCGGGAGTCCACGGACCGACTGAAGGAAACCGGCTTCGATGGCTATGCCGTGGGCGGCCTGGCGGTGGGGGAGGGTCATCAGGCGATGTGCGAAACCCTGGAGTTCGCCGTCGCCGGTCTGCCGCTGGAGAGGCCGCGGTACTTGATGGGCGTCGGCAAGCCGGCCGACCTCATCGAGGCTGTGGCGCAGGGGATCGACCTGTTCGATTGTGTGCTGCCGACCCGCTCAGGCCGCCACGGACAGGCCTGGACCTGGGATGGCGTCGTCAATCTGAAAAACGCCCGCTTCGCCGATGACGCCGCGCCATTGGACGAGACGTCGGATTGCCCCGCCAGTGGCGATTATTCCCGCGCTTATCTGCATCATTTGGTGAAATCCGGCGAGATCCTCGGCCAGGTGCTGCTTTCCTGGCACAACCTCGCATTCTTCCAGACGCTGATGGCGCGGTCGCGCTCCGCGATAAGGGCCAGAACCTTCGAAGCGTTCCGCCGTGAACTTATTGTCCGCCAATCGGCATCCAAGGCCTAGGTTCGGCGTTTAATGCCGTTGACACGCTTGTTGTTTCGAGCGTCACCATAGGACTTCAGCACGGAGGCTCCATGAAGACATTCCTGATCGCCGCAAGCTGCCTGAGCCTTTTGGCGCCTGCGATCGCCGCGGCTCAGAACGACAAGAACGGCAGGCAAGAGCACCACCAGCAGAGGCCCGCGGGCAACCAGCAGGGCGGGGGCGGCAATCGCCCAGGCGGCGGCGGGAACGGCCAGCCGGGCTACCGACCGGGTCCCAATTACGGCGGCCAGCAAGGCGGCGGCAATTTTCGTCCGGGCGGAGGCGGAAGCGGCCAGCCGGGCTACCGACCGGGCTCCAATTACGGCGGCCAGCGGGGCGGCGGCGGAAACGGTCAGCCGGGCTACCGAGGGGGCCCCAATTACGGCGGCCAGCGGGGCGGCGGGATTTATCGTCCTGGCGGCGGCGGAAACTATCGGCCCGGTCCGAACTACGGCGGCCAGTATCGCGGACGACCGAATGGCGGACCCAACTACCGCGGCAATTATGCCGGCCGGGGTCGCTACGGGGCCTGGAACGGTCAGCGTTTCCGGGGCGGCAGCTGGAACTGGCCCAGGGGCTACAACTATCAGCGTTGGGGGGTCGGCGGCATCCTGCCAGGCCTCTTCCTCTCGCAAGCCTATTGGTTCGACGATTACGCCGACCTTGGCCTTGACGCGCCGCCCTACGGGTTCGAGTGGGTGCGCTATGGGCCGGATCTGCTGCTGGTGAACATCGACACCGGTGAGATTGCCGACGTTGAATACGGCGTCTTCGACTGATCCACTTCCCCGCAAGAGGGTGGGAACTGACCAGCGGGGGAAAACATGGTGCGCGCGGGCCGCGCCCGACGGCAAGAGCCGCCGAAGGCCCGCGTCCGCCGCTTGAAGGAGTACGCGGATGAAGAAATGGCTTCTCGTCGCCGGTTGTCTTGCTCTCAACCTGCCCGCGCTCGCCGACGCCCAGCCGGATCAGGGCCGCGGCGATCGGCAAGGCGCACAGGGCCAAGGCGGAAAGAGCCAAGGCGGAAAGAGCCAAAGCGGAAAGGGCCAAAGCGGAAAGGGCCAAAGCGGCCAGCCCGAACAGGGCGCTCGGCCTGGCCAGGGCGGCGCCGCACAGGGGAGACCCGGCAATGCCGGTCCCAACCGGCCCGGCAATGGTGGACCCGGCCAGGGTAATGGCGGACGGCCGGAGCAGGGCCGACCGAACCAGCCTGGCGCCGGTCCCAACCGTCCCACTCCGGAACCCAATCGACCCGGCGGCCCCAACCGGCCGGGCGTACCAAGCCGACCGACCAATCCGCCCAGGCCCTCGCGGCCCAACTGGGGTTGGAACGGCCACCGGTTCCGTGGCGGCACTTTCCGCTATCCGGCAGGTTGGACTTATCGTCGCTGGGGTATCGGCCAGTTTCTTCCGCTGCTGTTCCTGTCGCCGACCTACTACTACAACGACTGGGGCACGCTTGGGATCGCGCCGCCACCCCCGGGATACCGCTGGGTGCGGTTCGGACCCGATCTCCTGCTTGTCCAGATCGGCACCGGCTACATCGACTATGTGATCCACAACGTCTTCTATTGATCCCTATCGGGCGGGATACCTCGGCTGAGGCGGTCCGTCGTAGACCGGCGGCGCCGGAATCGCGCGGTGAAGAGGCATGGCCGGGTCGGCGCAACCGCGCGATTCGCCCAGGCCCTTGAGATAGGCCCGCTGGCCGGCGCCAGCGGCGATGGCGCGGATGATCAGCTCGTCATGCCTGGTCGAGCCGGTGAGCGCGCCCAGGATGCTGTGGAACGGCAGCAGGCTGCCGGCTGCGCCGTTCATCAATTGCAGGCCAAGGCCGCCGCTGCCGGTGACCGATGTCTTGCGCGCGGGGGGCGGACTATCGAAATCGGGGCCCAAGGCCACGGTGAGGCGATCGATGGATTCTGAAAGCGTCTGGCAGGTGAGCGGCTGGGGCTGGGCGTAGGGGTCGGCCAGCGCCGCCAGCAGCACCGGCGGGATCTGCTCGTGGACCAGGTTCAGCGTGTGCAGCGGCGACTCCGCGGCTGTTGTCAGGCTCTGAGAGCCTTCCTGACTGGGCATGATGAGCTGCGGATTGGGCGCCGCGCCGGGCTGCGCGGCATTGGGGGCGTCGGCGGCGCGGGATCCATAGTCAACGGCGGGCCCCTGCGGCGGCGGCGCCGGAGGCGGCGGTCCGTCCGGCCAAGCCTGGCCTCGGTTATCGGCGATCGGCGGCGGCGCGCCTGGCGGCGACCAGGCCGGGTATTCCGGGCGGTCTCCCTGGCAGGCGGAAAGGACCAGCGCCGCCGCGGTTGTGAAGGAAATAAAGACAAGGCCCCGCATCACCGGCTTGTAACGGCGCCATTTCGGCGGCATTGGGGCGGCCTTCTTGCGGAGGCCGAGGGCGAGCGCCTATCGTCCGGCCGCTGACGCAAGCGCGCTGATGGGCCGGTAGCTCAGAGGTAGAGCACCCGACTTTTAATCGAGTGGTCGTGGGTTCGATCCCCACCCGGCCCACCACTTTTTTCAATGAGTTATGGATTTGGCTCGATAGCAACAGGTCTTCGGGGACACGTTCTGGGACACAACTCCCGATGACGTGCACTCCGGGTGGGCCTCGGGCATGTGGATGGTCTGATACTGGCCGAACCATGGGAGCGGTTCGCGCCGAAGAAAAACCTTGATCGGCACGCGCCAGGACAAGCCCGAGTCCAAAAGACCGGGGGTGTGCCGGGGGTACCCCCAAGCTCGCAGCCGCGTTAACGGCCGCTACTGCGCTCTCTGACACGCGGCGGAACGAAGAATTCGGGGTGAGGGATACGAACGCCTCGCATGACGTGCCGAAACAGGCTTAACCTGTCCGCTGAATTGGCGGCTCCGGGGGAAGAAGGTTTAAACCCGTCGCCAGTGAGGGGAGGCAAGCCGCATGTTCAGCCTACAAGTAGATCAGTGGCAGGATGCAGAGCACGTTATTGAACCAATTCTAACTAGCCTGTCTGAGTCACTAAAGTTCGTTACAGAATTTAGGGACAGTCAGGGAAAACGTCTTGACGAATTGGGATACGTCGAGGGGCAGCAATACACGATCGACGAAGCGCTTCTTTACGGAGAAAGGAGTGTACGCGCATTCAAGGCTCTGAAGCCCAACAAAGACGCACCGTTCGCCATGAACCAGCTTGTCAACGCACTTGGCGCGCTCAGGCAGCTTAGTGACGCGAGCACGGCGTTCCATTCTCTAGCGAATACGGCTGTATTGGAGGGGCGAGAAGTAACCGCTGTGTCTGGCTCGGCCATCAACGCGAAGGATACTGGCCAGCAGGTAGTCAATTTTCTCGATCCGGCGACCCGTGTCGTGAATTCGGCGAACAATCTCTGTGACGTAATCCCAAATATCTGGACCAACGTCGCGGCCTCCGCGCGCGCAAAGAATGACCAGGAGTTTGCAAGGATCACGGACCACGCGAAGGCGACGGCGACGGCGCTCTCAAAAGCCGAAGAGGCGAGCCGTGAAGCCGCCGACGCCGCTGCAAAATCAAAGGCATTGCTCGACGAGGTGAATACCGCGGCGTCCAGGTCACAAGAGACCGCTCGCACCAATAGCGATGTGCTTACTAAACAGATTGATGATGGTTCGAGGCTGCTCACGCAGATCGGCGAGGCCGCCGACCAGGCTGGCAGGGATACGGCTGTAATCACCACACGCTTGAACGATGTCACTGCCCTCAAGAGTCAGATGGATGCCGCGAATGCCGCGATTACCGAGTACAGCGCGACCCTCGCTGACACCCAAAAGCGCGTGGAAAAGATAGAGAATGATGCTGCGGGGATTGTGGCGAACGGTCAGAAACAGAGTGAGCAAATCGAGCAAACGCTGGCAGACGCGAAAGCTATGCTTTCGACAGCAACAGTGGCCGGTCTCGCTGCAACGTTTAATACGGAGCGTGAGAGTCTAGATAGAAATATGGCTTGGGCTCAGGGGTGGTTTTTTGTTGGTATCGTCTTGATAATCATTTCTACTCTACCTCTGGTATCATATGTGACAAATGCGCCGTTAGATTTCAAGACGCTATCAATAAACGCAATTTTGTCCAACCATGGCCCGAACTATGAAGTAACAATAGCCGGAGTGTTTGCAAGAGGTGTAATAATTCTTGGGCCGTTTTGGTTTACTAGATTCAACGCGAGTCGATACAGAAGTTTATTTAATCTTAGGCAGGAATATAGTCACAAATATAACATGGCGTATTCAGTCGAAGGCTTCCAGAGGCAAGCGCCAGATTTCAAGGAGGCAATTGCAGCGTGGGTGTTCTCTATTGTCGCAGCAAACCCCACTTTGCAGAAGGAAGGAAGCGACATGGCGGAAGCGCCGGCGACATCGTTCGCAGACATCGCGGGCGATCTGATACGGCGCGTTCAGGCACTCTTCGGGATAAAGGCGGAGAGCTAGGGCAATGAACCTTTCGCCTTTTCCAATCGGCGCTCCCTGGCCCGCACGTCCGACAGAGATAAACTAGGTCGAAATCGAGATGCCGATCAAAGTCCAGAAGATAGCAGAGGTATTAGACTCAGAAATAGTTGTCTACGGAAAGCGCCCTGGGCAATTTGTAGCGATCCTCACCAATCGTGAACCACCGGAAACTGATCCTGGCCCTAGTTGGTCATTACCACTTGTAATAGGCGAGGGAAAAATCAGATTAGATATTGCTCCACTTTTGACTGAGATGGAATATAGAGAGTCCTTTGACAAACCCACAGTGCTTTGGCTCGACCTGCATGATCGCGAGTATTTAATATTTCAGAACTGCTTTTTCTTGACAGATCGGAAGGTCGTTGGGAAGTTTGACCGTGAAGAGGTCGAACTTCGGATTAGGCGCGTAGTCTATGCTGAGAAGGCCGAGCTGACGGCCCTCAAATCGGCGGTCGCGAACATGGAGGCGACCATAGCCTTTGAGAAATCGGGGCCGCGGCGCGATCCAATTCCCGACGATGTGAAGTTGCTTGTGTGGAGTCGCGACGGAGGCGCGTGTGTCCGTTGCGGTTCAAGGGAGAACCTGCATTTCGACCACATAATCCCAGTGACCAAGGGAGGGGGGAAGACAGCGGCCAACATTCAGGTGTTATGCGAGACCTGCAACCTCAGAAAGTCCGACAAGATCGCATTTTGAAGTTCAGGGTTTGCCATCGTTGCGCGCCGGACCGTACACGCCTCATCGTTGCGACCCGTAATTCATCTAGCGGGACGGCGGCCCTGGCGTAGGGGACGCGGCGGCGCTGATCCGGGTGTGGGCTCCGCGAACAGGTCGCCGATGGCCACTCCCAAGGTCGCTGCAAGTCGATCGAGAACGTCGACCGTGGGGTTTTCCTCGCCGCGCTCCATACCGCCAAGGTAGGAGCGGTCAACGCCGGCATCAAATGCAAGGCGTTCCTGCGAGACGCCGCGCGAGACCCGGATTTGTCTCACATTCCAAGCCACTAAGGCTCGCCCATTCATACCGCAAGGCCAGCCTGCCTGCGGCTATTTAACCACTGCCTATATCCTTCCTATTAGAGCTAAGCTCGGGTCAGTATCGGGTGGAGAAGCCTGTCCGACCGTCGCCGAGATCGGGGGGTTAACGCATGATTGGTCTATTGGCCGCCGCAGCCGTAGGTCTGGCCGCTGGCCAGCAAGCGGCGGTCCGCGTCGCTGAGTCTTACATCGAAGATACCCTAAAGGACCCGTTCTCGGCTCGGTTCAGACATGTGACCGTCCGAGTTGTCTCCGACGCAGGTTCCAGGGGGGTCAACGTCTGTGGCTACGTCTACGCCAAGAACGGCTATGGCGTGTACACTGGTGGATCGCAATTTGTGGTGGGGGTCAAAAACGGCAAGGCCACCGGCTTCATCTGGGATAACGGCGACCAGGAGGCGTCCGTAATTTTCGGGTCTCTTGGCGACGGCGTTTGCGATGTTCCCTTTTCCAATCTGGAAAGCAAAAGACGAGCGATGGTCTACGCTGAGGTTTACGCCGACGTAACCAACCACGACAAAGTGTCTGACTGCTTCAAGACGTTTTCATCTGAGCTTGCGGCAGCAATGCGTGAGCCGGGTTATTCCACTCACGACGCCGAGATCGATGCAGCAAAGAAGCGCAACGCAGAATGCTTGTCCGTAGCCAATGTCGAATGGCAACAAGCATACTCACACATTTTTGGTCCCGGCTGGAGCGGTCAACGGGGACTACATTATTCTTCACCGTGACCGCGGGCCACCCAGAAGATATAGGTTGATTCTAGTATCACCGGTCTCTATACAATAGGTACTCTTGACTTTGTGATCGATTGCGTGCTAATATTAGCGCTTAGCCAAGGATACAGCCCCAATGTCTCTGTTCAACCCGAAAACCGCGTCCGCATCTGTTCGGCAACAACTCATCGACGCTAAGGCTGGCCAAGTCGCTGCCGAAGCAAACCTAAATGCCGCCTACGTCTCAGGCGATGAGGCCGCCGAAACCCTATCGACCGCAAAACTCAATGAGGCCCGGCGCGCCGTTGCACGGCTTGAGGCCATCCTGATAGACGCGGATCGGCGCGAGCAAGCCGCCGCCGCCAAGGCGCGAAAGGCCAAGGACCGGGCTGACGACGCCAAGGTCCGAGACGCCTATCGCGCGCAGACCAATGCCGCCACGGACTTTGAGAAGGCGGTTGGGGGCTATGTCAGCGCCTATGCCGACCTTATCGCAGCCGGCGATACAGCGCGCGCCGTGGCCGGACCAAATCCTAGGGTGCGAACTGACCTGCGAGAGCCCAACATCGCCGCCCTGGCGTCCAACGAGATCGCACGGCAGGCCGATGTAGAGGACCGCCTTCTCCCGCCCGGCGCTTCTTGGCCCACTGCGTCCCGCGACCCCAAGTCCGTAATGCCCCTTGCCGACCAATTCGGCGACCTTGCGGCGGCGATCCTACCGACACCCTGAGTTTAACCCCTACCCGGAGCCTGGAGGCCGGCAACATGAGAGAAAGCAATGCCTACGCCTCCAGAACCGTCGATCAGCGAGACCCTTCAGCGCATCGACCACAGCCTCAACCGCATTGCCAGCGCCTTGGACGCGGCGCTCGAACTCGCGCTTGATCAGTACGACCCGGAGCTGGGCAAGAGGCTCAAGGACGGCCTAATTTCGCTCCACGCGTGGCACGGCAGGTTTTCCGAATGAGCTACGCTCGGTCCACTCCAACGCTGCCGGATGGCGACCGCGGCCCGGCGCTCTGTGCCCTGTCTCCTCAAATGGCCGAATGGGTGATCGCCAAAGTGGAACGCGGCGTCACCAACAGGGAAGCTGCGCGCCTCGCCGGCTATGCTGGCGATAATCACGTTCTAGACGGGGTGGGCTATCGGTGCGCCCATGATCCCAGAGTTCAGGTCGCCCTATTCGAGCAGGCGACCCTCGCCATGCGAGCCAGCTCGGTCGTAGCGATAAGGGTTGTCGAAGAAATCCTCACGGACCCCGCCACCGAACCGAAGGACCGCCTGCGCGCGGCGGACATGATCCTCTCCCGCACTGGCTTCAACACGGTCTCGGAACAGAGGATCATCGTCGAGCACCTATCCGAGAGAGAGCAAATCCAAAAGATCAGGACGCTCGCTCTTTGGCTTGGGCTCGATCCGGTCGCGCTGCTGGGCAACGCTGGCGTTGCGCGCGAGGTCATCGACGCGGAATTCGAAGAAGTCCCCCCGCCTCTGGGTAGCGACCATGTCCAATAACTCCCCCATCCGCGCCGATGGCGTGGAGCCCGCCGCGCAAG